>NZ_JBQEQF010000002.1:0-47148 GCF_052046035.1 Paenarthrobacter sp. 22069
ATCGCGACCGCCCGCGCCCAGCGCTGGGAACCAACCGAGATCATCAAGGCACTGTTCACCGAAGAAGCCGCAGGCCGGGCCCGGTCCATGCTCGCCACCCGGCGCAAAGCAGCAGGCTTCCCGACCGGGAAGACCTTCGACGTCTGGGACCCCGCCGTCTCCTCCATCCCGGCGCCCACCCAGCAAGCCCTGCGCACCCTGGAATGGATCACCCGACGCGAGAACCTGGTCGTCTGCGGGCCCTCCGGCACCGGGAAAACGTTCTTCCTCGAAGCCCTCGGCCAGCAAGCCGTCGAAGCCGGGATGCGCGTTGCCTGGTTCAGACTCGAAGACCTCGGCGCCCTCATCCGCGCACACCGCACCGACGACAGCGTCACCAGGGCCGTGGCTAGAATCCTCCGCGCGGAACTCGTCGTGATCGATGACATCGGCCTTCTCCCGGTGGCCACCGACGCCGCCGAAGGACTCTACCGGGTCGTGGACGCCGCCTACGAGAAACGCTCCGTCGCGATCAGCTCGAACCTGCACCCCGCCGGCTTCGATGAACTGATGCCCAAAACCCTCGCCACGGCAACCGTGGACCGGCTCCTGCACCACGCCCACGTCTGCCAAACCAGCGGCGACTCCATCCGACTCACTCAAGCCCTCGCCGGGAAAGGAGTCACCGAACTGAACTAACAAACCCTCGACGATGGCCAATCCCACCGAAAACCCTCAGTGGGCAGATCTGTTGGCCATCACCGGGCAGATTTACTGGCCACCAGCGGGCCGATTAACTGGCCGCCCGTGGGCAGAAACCAAAGGCCATTGACATCCTTGCATTATCAGGCAAAACGGTGCTTTCACCACATGATCATCAAGTTCTGACTTCTAACTGTGTAGGCATGGATCTGGTAGGAGACAGCAGCCGGGGTGGGGACGGACAATGAGCGGCTATGGAACCAAATGCTGAGGTTTCCCGTGGCCCCTGCCTGGGGGAAGCGTGGGCCTACAGGCTGCGTGACGATGCGCCGTCCGAGCGGGTGCGGATTATGCGGGTGGAGGCCGGAGAAGCTATGTTGCAGCCAGGGCGGCCCGCAGGGCTGCAGGGTCCGGCAGTCCGGCCAGGCCATGGCTGGTGAGATAGACGCGGCAGGACAATGCCGGAGCGGAGGGGGCCGGGAACAGGTCCCCTCCGCCTGCGGTGAATGTGGGCGATCCATGGAAGGCAAGGGCAGTGGCGTCGTCCTCGGAGGCCACGACCCGGATAGTGAGCCGGTCAGCGGCTATGCCTTCCGCGGTCAGGGCCTCCCGGAACAACTCCGCTGCAGGGCCGGTATTGGGGCAGCCCGGGATGACCCTGAGCTCGTAGCCAGTCACTCCCGACGCCCGGGAACTCTGATGGCGACCGGCTTCGGTGCGGCATCGTCGCCGCATCCGGCGCAGCAGGAACCGCCGGTTTCTGGTTGCTGCACGGTGTCCGGTGCGGTGGTGTCAGCAGCGGCGGCGTTCGCATGACCGGCTTGTAGTTCAGACACAGTTCCCCGCGGTCCAGAGTAAGCAGACGCCCTGTTTGATGAAAGCCTAACCTGCGTCGCCCATGCGACCGGGCAGATCGGGGCAGGACTTCCGCCAGCGACCTTCGACGCCGGAGTGTGGCCAAGGACTACCCGACGCCCTTGGCTTCCAGTCGCTTCAGGCCCAGGCGCAGAGAGCTTGCCACTGGAGCGCCCCGCGTCGCGACAATCAAGAACGCTGCAACCCGCCCCGCCATGCTGGTTGGAGTCCGGTTCCACGTGATGTGAATGCGTGATCCGCCCGATACGTTCGGCTTGATCCGTGCGCTCACGTAACTTCCGGGTGCGCAGAAATTGCTCTCCTGCACAGTCCACGTCACTGTCTCGGGATCTGACCAGTCGTAGTGTTCCTTGGCCCAGATCGCGCCGCCGGGAGCCTTGCTCCCTTCCCTGATATCCGCGTACGTGTCCCCCACGTCGTACACCTCATACAGCGGCGCATGAATGCCCGGCCAGACGTTCGGCCTGCCCGGGCTGAAATCCAACAGCGCTTCCCTCACCGTCGCCGGCGGAACGCGGGTATCCACAACCATCTCCACTTTAGGCATTCCAGTTCCTTCCCTGATACATCCAGTCTGACCACTTCCTGCACGCGCACCAGCGGACCGGCTCGAGGGGACAACACATCCAAGGTCCTGCTCCAGCTTCGCGGGCGGAGTTACGAGGGGGACTGAACACCGATTACCTGCTTTTGACGGTGTCGAAGGTATTCTCGCCCTGCCACAGCCAAGGTCACAGGCGCTAAAGGATGACGGCAGCACCGCCTGAATGCGGCCCCACGAGCCCATCGAACCGCCGGGGTTTGCCGGTTATCTCGCTGAAGCAAAGCCCCGAAATATTGACTTAGTGAAGGCTCTTCCGCGTTTCAGGCCACCGGTTTGATGTTCTGGTTGATGTGGAACAGGTTGCCGGGATCGTACTTGGCCTTGATCTTGGCTAGCCGGGCGTAGTTTCCCCCGTAGTTGTCCTCTATGCGGGACTGGTCGTCGGCGTCAAGGAAATTTACATAGCCCGCGCCGGCCCCATGGGGATGCAGGGCCTGGTAGTAGTCTCGGACCCACTTCGTGTTGGCGTCGTTGTCCGCCGGGGACTCCCACATTCCGGCGATGGCTACCGAGAAGTTGACGTCCCGGTAAGGAAAGGCAGTCTCATCCTGTCCTACGCGTTGGGCCGCGCCATTAATGGGATAGAAATGATTGGCGGTTTGGGGGCTGGGCACGCCGGCTCCGAATTTCTGGGCAACGCCGATCACATCGTCGCTTAGCTCTGGAAGGAACTCCGCCTTCCAATATGCTTGGAGGCCTTTCGGAAGAAGCGGGTCGAACAGAGTGTTGAGCATCGGGTACGGGAGCGGCCCGATAAACGACCCAGCAACGGGGGCGACGTCCAGGAATTGCTTCCATTGCCGCTCGCCTTCATCGTGGGGACCTGTCCAGCCACCCACCACAACCACCACGGGCTTGCCGTGGTGCTCCTCCGGCAGGAAGGGGACCGGCGGGCCCTGGTGGAATCCGAGGAAGATTCCCATCTCTTCCGGAGCCGTGGCAATGTAGTCCCGGTACAGCTGGGAAACAGCCTCAGCGTGCTCGAGCAGATAGATGACCACACCGCCGTACACCACGTCGACGGGATGCAGGTCGAATTCCAGGGAAGTGACGACGCCGAAGTTTCCTGTGCCGCCACGTAACGCCCAGAACAGATCATCATTCTCGGTTGCGCTGGCTGTGAGGAACTTCCCCTCTGCGGTAACCACATCCGCGGATTTGAGGTTGTCGCAGGACAGACCATACTTACGGGCGAGGTAGCCGATGCCGCCGCCGAGCGTCAGTCCAGCAACACCTGTGGATCCGATAATGCCGCCGGTTGTTGCTAGCCCGAATGCGTTTGTTGCGTGGTTGAAGTCAGCCCAGGTGGTGCCGGCCTCAGCCCGGGCCGTTACGGCAGTAGGATCTACCCGGACGCCCCTGCGGTCGGCGAAGTCCAGCACGAGGCCCCCGTCGCAGGTCCCGAATCCGGGCGCACTGTGCCCACCACCTCTAAGCGCCAGGTCCAGGCCCTCGTCGCGGGCAAAGTTGACTCCCGCGATGACGTCCGCGACTTGCGAAACACGCAATATGGCTGCGGGATGTTTGTCAATCATGCCGTTATAGACGGTTCGTGAGGCGTCGTAGAGGGGGTGGTCGGAAGTGATGACCTGGCCGCGTACTTTTTCCTGCAGGGCCTGAAATCCGTTGTTGTCCATGGTGACTCCCATTCCCCCTGAGCATGCCTGCACGATCAGGGACTCGGCACAGCCACCCTCCCGGCCGTGCGGGACATTCATGATGTAGCCACTGCGGGCCGGAGGAGAGCCCGGGAGCAGACCGACAGGCCTGCTGCAGCGGCGGAGACCGGATGCACCTATGCTGCGTGAGTCTTGGCACGCAGCTATCGGCGTGATTCGCGAACATGCGCCTGCCGCGAGCCCGGTAGGCGAAGCTGGCGAGCACACCCTTCGGATCGACGACTAACCGTAACGTACGCCTGCCCGTTTCCGAGGTCAAGAAGCGGCAAGAAAAGGCGTTGCCCTCTACGCCGTCATCACCTGGCTACGGCATGAGGAGACACGCGGCAGCCGAGCTGCGCCTGCCGACCTGAGGCGGTCGCCGATTTCAACAGATGGACACTGAATTACTGCCGCCCATTGAGGGCCGGTTGTTTCGAATGCCGGCGCTATTGTCTTTGCCTTCGGTAAAAGAGCTTAATGGAGCTCGAGCGACGCTCCGTCGCTCCTGACAGTAAGGAGAAAGCCATGACCCTGACAAGGAGATCACTCGCGGTTGCGGGCATTGTATTTGCGGGGACTTTGGGACTGGCGCCGGCTGCGTCTGCAACGATCCACCCCATTGTCGAATCGTATGATTGCGCCAGCGATGCAGCCTTTGCGAATCATCCACTGGGAGACGTGGCAGAGGTTCCAGGTGTGACACCGGGCTATGGCAGCCACTCGACGAACAGTGACCTCGCATCGCTGTCCGCCACGTCGGATGGCTTCACGGACTTCTCGAGCCCGGCGTGGTCTGACTTCAAGCTCAACGGTGTTTGCGGGCAGGTTGGCCGGTAGGCAAGCAGGATGCGCGGCCCCTGTCTGGGAGGGGCGCGTGTATAAGTTTCATCGACAGACAGCTGCGCGCTCAGGACGAGCGCGCTTTTCGTGGAAAGAGTTGTTGGGCGTCCAACTATGCGAAGTTCGCCAGCAAATTAGCGGTCATCGTCTCCCACTCGTCATCAGGTCACAAAGAGCATTTCCGCTTCGCCACTCGGCCTACAGCCGCTGCCGTTGCAACAGAGCTAGGGGATAGACGATGGAATCGATAGTGGTCGAAGGCGGCAAAGGCGCCGTCGAACTCCAAGCTGATGGAGTCATTCACCTTACCTGGAAACCCAATGTCAGTATCGAGGCTCAAGACGCATACGCCGCAACGGCCGCAGTCAACGAAATAGCCGAGGGTTCGGAATATCCGCTGCTGGTGGAAATGGTGACAGTAGAGGCCGTGAGCCGCCAGGCCAGCGCCGTCTTTTCCATCCCGTCTGCGGCCTCCCGGATCGCCTTATTTGGATCCGGCCCTGTGGATCGCGTTCTCGCAAACTTCTTCTTCGACGTGCGCGTCCCTCCTTGCCCCACCCGCTATTTCAGTTCCCGGACCGAATCCATAAACTGGCTGCTCGGAGAATAAGCTGCCCGCCGCCGTGGTTCAAACTCGCCCCGCGGCGAAGGAATGGGTTTCCTGTATCTACGAGCCACATTCTGTACCTTGGAATCTGTTGTCGGGCAGTTCCATCTTCCTCGACGCCCCGAACGTTCGGACTGTTGCCAAACCGGCTCCGGACCTCCAGCATTGTGTGAATGGGCAACGATCCAGAGGCAGTGGCGCAACGGTGGGTCAGGGCCTTGTCGTTACATGACCTGGAAGCAGCAGTGAATTGCTTCGACAGGGCCTACATCGACGAAGCTCCGGCGCGCCGTGGGGAATCCGTCCAGGGGCAAGACGCTGTCCGGCAAAATTTCGAGACACTGCTGAGGGACCTTCCTGACCTCACGGCGAAGATTTCCCATACGGTAGCGGACGGCGACGAGGTGTGGATGGAGTGGGGCATGCGCGGGACCCGCCGGGATGGCACGGTCATGGATTTCGTGGGAGTCAACATCTTCCAGGTCCTGGACGGCAGGTTCCGCTCCGGCCGGATCTATACGGAAATTGTGCGCGATGCCGGCGGTATCGATGCCCAGATTGACCGTATGACCAAGGGTGCGCCGTAAGAGCCCGGGCCCACGCTCCGGAACGCTCGTCGCCGCAGTACCCTGCCGAGCAGGCGACAATGCAGACCAAGTGTCCGGAGGAACGGGACAGGCGCCACAGTCCCCGGGGAGCCGGTTGACATCGTCATTTCCCCAGACTCTCCGGTCAGGGTCGCAGCCCGACCGCTGGCAGCCCCAATCCGGGAGGTTCGGCTTCTGCGGACGTCAGCCATTAAGACGGGAAGTGCTCTTGAGCGCTTCGGTGGCCTGCTCGATGAGTCGCTGGACTATGTCCCGGGCCGGCAGAACCTCGCCGATCATGCCGGCCGACTGTCCTGTGAACGGCACGAATCTCTCCATGCTCTGCTGCCTGACGGCTTCCATGATCTCGCCCTGGAGGCGGGCGGCGTCAGCGGATGCATCAGCGCGGTGGTCTTGCCATTGCTCGATGAACGGCGTCCACAGAGCCCGGGGAACAACATCGAAGGCGCCGCCACCGGGCTTACCGAAGATGTCATCCCACACGTCCACCTTCACAGCGCTCTGGGAACCCGCCGCCAAAATCGCCTGTTTCCATTCACCACTGATAGTCGCCTCTTCCGAAGCCAGAAACCGGGTACCAAGGTTCACGCCCTGTGCACCGAGGACAAGGGCAGCAGCCAAACCCCTGCCATCGGCGATTCCTCCGGCTGCCAGGACCGGCACCGGACTCACAGCATCCACCACCTGGGGGACAAGGACCACCGTCGATACCTTGCCGCCGAAGCCCCCTGCCTCGGTTCCCTGGGCGATGATCACATCAACTCCCCGCTCAGCGACCAGAAGCGCCTGTTCCACCGTATGCACCTGCTGGATAAACAGGGCACCCGCCTCATGTGCACGCGCGGGCAGATCGCCCGGATCGCCGAGTGCAAGGGATACGACAGGCGCGTGCATCTCAAGGGCGATGTCGAAGGAATCGGGATGCTGTTGAAGCCAGGGCTGCGTGAAGTTGACCGCGAACGGACGCTCGGTCAGTCTGCGCAGAACGGCCAGTTGTTGCCGCAGGTCTTCAGGCGACCGGGCCGCGCCGCCCAGGCTTCCCAGGGCGCCCGCATTGGACACCGCGGCCGCCAGTTCGGCGCCGCTGCCGAATGGTCCCATGCCCGCCTGAACAACAGGGTGCTCGACTCCGAGCAATTCGCAAAAGGTTGTCCACAGCATTTCATTCCTCCCGGAGAAGCCGTTGATCAGGCCGAGTTTACGCCCGAGCGGTCATTTTGTGCGGCGGCCGCTGCGAGCAACCAACGGGATCCGGACGCGGGTTAACCCGGACGGACCTCCGACGGGTTGAACCGGTGCCACCACATAGTGAGCTGCACGCATGCAAGCGACTCCGCGCGCAGAGGGCGAAATCGGCGGGTTTCCGGTCGGCCAGTTCAGGGACGTAGTGCACAATGAAACACTCCGCGGTCGGCGTGGTGAGGAAGGATCTGATTCTCAGCTTCCTGGTACGACGCGCGGCTGGGATCGCTGGCGGTTGCCGGTGATCAAGACCTGCCCGAGAACGCATTAGACGCTTGAGGTCACGGACGCGGCGGGCGACGATGGCGGCCGCCGCTGCCACCGCCCCTTCGGATGCAACCTTGACACCTCAGGGCAGTGCTCCGATAGTGATCGCATGGATGCCGTCAAAGTCGATGCCCAGCGCATCACATACCGGACGGCGGGCACCGGCCCGCCGTTAGTCCTCCTGCACGGGGCCTATGAAGACAGCCGGGTCTGGGAACGACAGCTGAAGGACCTCTCCAGCGAGTTCACCGTCGTCGCGTGGGACGCACCGGGCTGTGGTGAGTCTGACGACCTGGTGGACGGGGCAGGCACTCTGGGCGAGATCCTCGCCGGATTCCTCGCGACGCTCGGCCTGACAGGCGGGACGCAGAAGCCGCACGTGCTGGGCCTGTCCTTCGGCTCGGTTGTTGCGCTGGATCTGTGGAAGGAACATCCCGAGATCCCGGCAACGCTCATCCTCGCCTCGGCGTATGCCGGCTGGGCAGGCTCGCTCCCACCTGAGGAGGTCGAGCAACGGTACCGCCAGGTGAGTGCGGAACTGGAAAAGCCTCCGTCCGAGATCATCCCAGTCTGGCTGCCCACGCTCCTCACGGAGCGGGCCACGGAGCCGATGAAAGCCCAGGTCGCCAGCCTCTTCGAGAACTTCCGTCCGTCGGGGATGCGGGCGCTCTTGGCTGCGTCGGGGCGCGCAGACTACAGCCCGGTGCTGCCGACCATCACGGTCCCAACGCTCCTGCTGTATGGGGCCGCGGACGTTCGCTCGCCCCTTACGGTGGCGGAGGACATGCACCGGCGGATCCCGGGATCCGAGCTCGTGATCCTCCCGGACGTGGGTCACTTGAGCTTCATCGAGGCCCCGGAAGCGTTCGCCGGTGCGGTGCGCCGTTGGCTGCACGCGCACAGCGAGACCTGACCCGGCGTTCCCGGCGCGGTTCGTGCGTGAATGCGGGCCCTCACCTCGGGTGTTTCTCCCCCAATCGTCACCAACCGGGTCGGACCGCCAGCAAGTGTCCGGACGTCCGGCCAGCGGCCTAGCCTGCTTCTGTTCCGGGACGTAGCCTTTCCGTAGTACATGCTGCGGAGAAAAGGGCAGGATTCGATGACGTTCGGAGGCCCACCATGATGCTCGATACCACGACCCTGCGTGCCGCTTTCGGCGTGATCGCACTTACCCTGCTGGTTCTTTTCTACCTCGTGACGTTCCGTCACACCCGTTCGGAGTACAGTGCCTGGTGGTGCACCGCGCTCGGTTCCTTTTCGGATCCGGCGCTTTTCTTTTGGACGGAACCTCCCAGCAGGTGTGGGCGAACCCGCTGGGAAACACACTGCTGGTCGCCGGCACCGCCAGCGTCTGGTCCCAGCTCACCGCTCGTCGTCCACGGCGAGCCCGGGCAGCAGCTCGGCCGGGCTCGGGCAGGCGCTGCTTCCGCGCGATGAATGTCGCGCGCATGTTTGACGGCAAGTCGGCCGCCGCTTAGGCCTTCACGCATACACGGTTAAGGACATATACCCGGTGGCCCGGTGAGCAGCACGTGGTGTGCTCCGGCGGCCGCGACCTCCAGCGCCCGGCGTGCGTCGCCCTGCCCCGAGACGTCGGCCATGTCCGGGCACGGTCCCGCTGCAATCGAACCATCACCGGCGTCGTCTGCGTCGTCCGGCTCAAAATCGAGGGCAAGCTCCTGTGGATCCGCGCCACAGTCGAGCGCCAGCCGGGCCAGCGTGCGATAGCCGCGGACCCTGGCCCCGGGGACGAGGGAGGCCTCGCAAAGGTTGGCCTGTGCCACCACGATGTCGGGATAGCCGGCCTGCACTGCTGCCATGACCGCGGGCAGGACGCCGCGGACCGGCCGTAACCGGCCGTCGAGGCCCAGTTCGGCGATGAAGACGGTGCGTCCGGTAGGTTTGATGTCGTTCGCGGCCCTGAGCACAGCCATGGTGACGGCAAGGTCGAAACCTGAGCCACGCTTGGGCAGCGAGGCGGGGATGAGGTTTGCGGTGATCTTCCTGCGGCTGAGCGGGATCCCGGAGTTCTTTGCGGCCGAGCGGATGCGCTCCTTGGCTTCGTTGAGGGCTGCATCCGGCAGTCCCAGGATGACGAAGGCGGGCAGCGTCTGCCCGATGTCCGCCTCGACCTCCACCATGTACCCGTTGAGCCCCACCAGGGCCACCGAGTAAGTCCGGCCGAGCACCATCACCCCACCCCCTTGAGGTGTTCCACCACGGGTTCCCCGCCGCCGTCGTCCACGACAGCAATGACGTCCACGCGGCGCAGGGGCATACGCAACTCCCGGTCACGGCACCACGCTGCCCCCAGGCGATGCAGCCGCGCCAGCTTTTCCGGGCCCACGGCTTCGAAGGGATGGCCATAGTCCAGGGTGCGGCGCGTCTTGACTTCGGCGATGACCAGTATGTCGCCGTCGAGGGCAACGATGTCGATCTCGCCCTCAGAACACCTCCAGTTGCGCTCCACAACGAGCATGCCCAGCGCCTCGAGAAGGCCGGCCGCAAGGTCTTCGCCGTGCCTGCCCAGCAGATCTTTCGATTTCATGTCTACCTCCGCAACCAGCCTGCAGGCGGGCGGCCACGGACGACAGGAGGCCCCTGCCGTATGTGGACAGGGGCCTCTGTGGAGGGTAAGTGGGACTGCGGGAAGGTCTAGTTGCCCAGGTCCACGTCCTTGGGCAGCGCCAGTTCATCGCTGCGGGGCAGTTCCTCGACGTTGACGTCCTTGAAGGTCAGGACCCGGACGCTCTTGACGAACCGCGCAGAGCGATAGACGTCCCATACCCAGGCATCCTGGAGGGTCAGGTCGAAATAGACTTCGCCGTCAGCGCTGCGGGCCTGGAGGTCCACATGGTTGGCGAGGTAGAAGCGCCGCTCGGTCTCGACGACGTAGCTGAAGAGGCCGACAACGTCGCGGTATTCACGATAGAGCTGAAGCTCCATGTCGGTTTCATAGTTCTCAAGATCTTCAGCACTCATGCTTCCATCTTGCACCATGTCCGGCACGGCTGCCGCCGCAGGGCGGGTCAGTCGTCGAACGGCTCTTCCCCGTCGGGCACCTCGACGCCCTGCAGTTCCCCGCCCAGCAGCCGCCAGCTGACCCGGTGGTAAGGCGTGGGCCCGGCGGCACGCAGGACGTCGCGGTGCGTGCGGGTGGCATACCCCTTGTTGACGTCCCATCCATAAGCCGGGTATTCGACGTGCAGGCCGCGCATGATCCGGTCCCGTTCCACCTTGGCTATGACGCTCGCGGCCGCCACGCTGAGGCACTGCATGTCCGCCTTCACCTTGGTGTGGACGGGCGCGTCACAGGAGGCCTCAAGCACCGGCTGGTCGAACAGGGAGAGCTGCTCCGCCGGTGAAAGCCAGTTGTGGCTTCCATCCAGCAGCACGGCGTCCGGAACGACCCCGGCGCCGAGGATGCTGCCCCAGGCCCGGGTTCCGGCGAGCCGCAGGGCAGCGATGATGCCGAGCGAATCAATCTCGCCGGCGCTTGCGTGCCCCACCGCCGAGGCGACGCTCCAGCGCCGCACCAGGGGATCCAGCCGTTCGCGTTCCGCGGGGCTGAGGAGCTTGCTGTCCCGCACGCCGGCCAGCGGCTTTTGGCGTTCCAGATCCACCACGGCAATTCCCACGCTGACAGGTCCGGCAAGGGCGCCGCGGCCCACCTCGTCCACACCGGCAAGCAATCGGATTCCCTGGGCCTTGAAGGTGCGCTCATGCCGCAGCGTGGGAGCCTTGCCGCCACGGGCCGACGGCTTAGTGCCGGAACGTGGCGTGGGCGCCGGGGAGGTCTGCACCGCGGAGGACATGGTCAGCGCGCCGCCGGGACGTTCTTGAAGACATCCGGATAGTTGTCCAGTGTCTTGATCCGGTTCAGCGGCCAGGCGATGACGGCGGCCTTGCCTTCCAGGTCCTTGAGGTCGATGAATCCGCCGTCGGTCTCCATGTGGGCACGGGAATCGGCTGAGTGGTTGCGGTTGTCGCCCATCACCCACACCTTGCCTTCCGGGACGGTGACGTCGAAGTTGCGGACCTGCGGGACCTCGGCGGGATTGATGTAGGCCTCGTCGATGGAGGTTCCGTTGATGGTCAGTTTACCGCCGGCGTCACAGCACACCACATGGTCGCCGGGGAGCCCGATGACGCGCTTGACGAGGTGCTGGTCCGTATTGTCAGGCAGGAGTCCAACGAATGTCAGGCCGTCCTGGACCCAGGTGAACGGGCCCTGTTCCTTGGCCGGGGCGGGCGGCAGCCAGCCCTTGGTGTCACGGAATACCACGACGTCTCCGCGGCTGAGTGCGAAGGGCTCCGGAACCAGGAGGTTGACGAAGATCCGGTCGTCGATGTCCAGGGTGTTCACCATGGACTCCGAGGGGATGAAAAAAGCCCGGAACAGGAAGGTCTTGATCAGGAAGGACAGCACCACCGCGATGACCACGACGGTGGCGATTTCCTTCAGCCATCCCAGCAACGGGTTGCCGGATTTCGCGGCGGTTTTCGAGGCCGTCCGGTTGCGCCGGTTGACGGAGCCGGCGGCTTCGCCGGCGTCAGTAGTCCCGGAGGCTGGAACGGCCGGCGGTTCTGTGGGGCCGTCGTGGCGCGGGTCGGGGTTCCGCGCTTGGTTCTCGGGCATTTACCGTCCGTTCTGTGTTGTGGGCACCGCTGCGGGCGGCCGTGCTACTGGAGCAAATCTATCAAGCGGCCAGAGGATCTGGACCGGCCGGCCGATCACCCGGTCCACCGGGACCAGGCCGCCACCGGGGGCACCGAGCAGGCTGCGGGAATCGGCGGACACGGAGCGGTGGTCCCCCATCAGCCAGAGCCTGCCCTGCGGGACCACCACGTTGAATTTTTGGGTACTGGGGGCATCCCCGGGGAAGATATAGGGCTCGTCCAGGGCGGATCCATTGACGGTGACGTGCCCACCGGCATCGCAGCAGGCCACGGCGTCCCCGGGGAGGCCGATAACGCGCTTGACGTAGGTGGTGTCACTGCCCGTGAGCCCAACCCATTGCAGGGCCGAGGCGGCGGCATCCATAACCGGACCCTTGCCACTGTTGAGGGGCGCAAAACTGCCCCGGCCGTCAAAGACAACCACGTCGCCGTGCCTGATGGGTTCGCCCTGGAAATCGGTGCGGGACACCAGGATGCGGTCCCCGCCCTGCAGGAGCGGTTCCATGGAATTGGAAGGGATGAAGTAGACATCCAGCCAGAGGGACCGCACCAGTCCGCTGATGGCGACCGCCACGACCAAGGCCGCCAAAACAAAACGCCAGCCCTTTTTGCGGGGCTGGCGTTTTGTCTGGTGCATGGTCCGTATCCTGGCGCTGGTGCAGTGCTCCGGCGCTTGCCGGCTACGGCCGCGCTCCTGCCTGGGTGAAGTCCGGCAGGGACTTACTTGGCGGAGCTGAAGTCGCGCTTTTCCTTGATCTTGGCGGCCTTGCCACGCAGCGCACGCATGTAGTACAGCTTGGCGCGGCGGACGTCACCCTTGGTGACAACCTCGATCTTTTCGATGATCGGGGAGTGCACCGGGAAGGTACGCTCCACACCGACACCGAAGGAAACCTTGCGGACGGTGAAGGTTTCGCGCACGCCGTCACCCTGGCGGCCCAGGACGAAGCCCTGGAATACCTGGACACGGGTGTTCTTGCCTTCGATGATGTTCACGTGCACCTTGAGGGTGTCGCCCGCGCGGAATTCGGGAACATCGTTGCGCAGCGAGGCTGCATCGACGGAATCGAGAATATGCATGATTGCACTCCTGGTGAACGCCACAGGTCATTCACTTTGGGTCACGGCGGTCAAGTCCGGCTGCTGGTGGGCAGGCCGGGTCTCACCGCCGAAGAAAAAGTGGTCCGGCCGCTTCAAGGGTTGATGGGCCGGTTGTCCGGCTGTTGGCCGCGCTACCCCCTGTGGCAGGTGCGGACCCAGCAGACACAAGGGTTAATTTTGCCACAGCGGCAGGGTTACGCCAATTCCGTCGGGATTAATCCTGCTGCCCGGCCGCTGCATCCGGGCGGTGCACCAGTTTGCCGTCCACGATGTCGTACCCCAGGCTGTGCAGTTCGGTACGGTCGGCACGCGGCAGGCTGCCGGCGTCGAACCCTTCCAGCAGGTCCGGCCGGCGCTGGGCCGTCCGGCGGTACTGTTCGTGGCGCCGCCATTGCGCGATCCTGCCGTGGTTGCCGCTGAGGAGGACAGGGGGCACTTCGCGGTCGCGCCAGACCGAGGGCTTGGTGTAGACGGGGTACTCCAGGAGTCCGTCCGAGTGGGACTCCTCCACCAGGGACTCGGGGTTACCCACCACGCCGGGAAGCAGCCTGCCGATGGCTTCGACCATGGCAAGGACGGCCACTTCCCCACCGTTGAGCACATAGTCACCCAGGCTGACGGGACGGACGGTGAAATGTTCCTGCGCCCATTCGATGACCCGCTCGTCAATGCCTTCATACCGGCCGCAGGCGAAGGCCAGGTGCTGCTCTTCCGCCAGTTCGTAGGCGAGGGCCTGGGTAAAGCGTTCACCTGCGGGTGACGGGACGATCAGCACGGGCCGGCGGGTGGGGTCCGGACGTCCGTCCGCGACGGCGGAGAGTGCCTGCGCCCAGGGTTCGGGCTTCATCACCATCCCGGCGCCGCCGCCATACGGGGTGTCGTCGACGGAACGGTGCTTGTCGGTGGTGAAGCTGCGCAGGTCGTGGACGTGCAGGTCGAGGATTCCGTCCTGCCGCGCCTTGCCAATCAGGGAGAGTTCCAGCGGAGCCAGGTACTCGGGAAAGATGCTGACGACGTCGATCCGCATCTAGTCAGCGCTTTCCGTTGCGGAGGGGGCGGAGTCTTCGGTATTGAGTTCGAAGAGGCCGTCCGGCGGGGTGAGGAGGATGAAGCCTTCCTCGATATTGACCTCGGGGACGATTTGCTCCACGAACGGGACGAGGATTTCAGCCCCTTCCGGGGTAGTGACCAGAAGCAGATCCTGGACGGGCATGGTGTTCAGGGCGCTCACCTTGCCCACCACCTGTGTCCCCACCCGCGCCTCCAAGCCGACGAGTTCGTGCTCGTACCAGCCCTCGTCGTCGTCCTCGTCAAGCTCTTCCGTTTCGATGAACAGCTTGGCGCCGCGGAGGGTTTCGGCCGTGTTGCGGTCCGCCACTTCCTCGAACCCGAGGAGCAGGATGTCCTTGTTCCAGCGCGCACTGCTTACGGTCAGGGGCCCTGCCGTAGCAGGCTCAACCACGAACTCCGTGCCGGGGACGAAGCGGTCCTCCGGAGCGTCGGTCAGCACCTGGACCGTGACTTCCCCGCGAATGCCGTGCGGCTTGCCAATCCGTGCCACCTGAAGCTGCATCTGTTCCTCTGTTCCGGGTTGTGGTGGTTCTGTTAGGGCTTTTGTTGATAAAGCAGTCCGGCCCCTCCACCTGTGGTGGAGGGGCCGGAGCAGAAACTGAATGTTGCCGAGCGCTCAGCGGCGGCGGTCGGTGTCGACGACGTCGACCCGCACCGGTTCGCCGCCGGCCAGCGCCGCCACGACGGTGCGCAAAGCGCGCGCCGTCCGGCCCTGCCGGCCAATCACCCGTCCCAGGTCGTCCTGGTGAACGCGCACCTCGAGGGTGTCCCCGCGGCGGTTGCTCTTCGAACTGACCTTGACGTCATCCGGGGAATCGACGATTCCGCGGACCAGGTGCTCCAGCGCTTCTGCCAGCAACTTACTCAGCCTCGGTGGTCTCAGCTTCGGCGTCGGCCGGGGCCTCGGCAGCGTCAGACTTGGAGGCCTTCTTGGTGATGGCTTCCGGGATGATGACCGAGCCCTTCTCCGGGGCAACGAAGGATTCCTTCTCGACCTTGGTCTTGAGGGTGCCTTCCTGGCCCGGCAGGCCCTTGAACTTCTGCCAGTCGCCGGTGATCTTCAGGATCGCGGCAACCTGCTCGGACGGCTGGGCGCCGACGGAGAGCCAGTACTGGGCACGCTCGGAGTTGACCTCGATGAACGAGGGCTCTTCGGTGGGGTGGTACTTGCCGATTTCCTCGATGGCGCGGCCATCACGCTTGGTGCGTGAGTCCGCAACAACGATGCGGTAGTACGGGGCGCGCATCTTGCCGAAGCGCTTAAGGCGAATCTTTACGGCCACTTTTGTGGTCACTCCTGTTTCAGAAAAGGGGGTGAACCCGGCTTTCTGCACCCGTGGGGCGGGCCGTACTTGCGGGCTCGAAGGACAGGATCCGGACACGGAGAGAGGGGCCGCGCGGATCGAGTACCTGTCCATTGTGCCAGATGGGCGGCGTTATTTCGAACTTGGAACCACCGGACCGTCCACCGCGGGAGCTTGAAGGAATGCCGGATGGTTCCGCAGGTGCAGGCGGGAAAGGTCAGGCGGACCAGACGTACAGGCCCGTGCGCTCCGAATCGTCGATTCCGGCGGCGAGTTCCGCCACCAGCTGCACGTAGGTGCGCGCCTGCCCGGCGTCGAATGGCATGTCTTCCTGCGCCGCCCACTGCTCGGCAACGTCCTCGAGCACGTTGCCGTCGCCTTCGGTCTCGTAGGTAAGCAGGTCCGCGAGGGCGCGCACCATGGCCGGCGGCACCGCGAGGAGGGTGTCGCTGGCGACGTCCACCAGGGTCAGCTCATAGTCTGCGCCACCGGCGTGCACGGCCGTCCCGGCGAGGTCCCCGAGCTGCTCCACTTCAAAGTCGCTGATGTCCGGGATACGCACCGCCTGGCCGGCAGGGCCCGCATCCGCCCCCGCAGCGCCGCCTTCGTCAAGGATGCCGGCGCGTTTCAACGCGGCGTCATGGGTGGCGGCAAAGATTTCGGTGAAGCCCATGGGGGGTGCCCTTCTTCCGTTGGCGGAACTGCGCGCCGTCCGCTGCCTGCGGCCCGGCCGTACGGGATCAGCCTAGTAGTTGCGGGGATGCCGGTGCACGCGGGGCGGTGACGGGCACCGGTCAGCGGACCGCCACCCGCAGCCTGTTCCGCCAGGGATCCTCGAAGCGAAGCTCCGCTCCGGTGTGGTGCGCGGGCACGCCGGCGACCTTGAGCCGGTCAGCCAGCGCTCCGACGTCGTCCCCGGAAGGAACCTCGACGAGTACTTCGCCCAGTCCAAGCGTGTCCTTTCGCGGTCCGGCGCCGCGGCTGTTCCAGACGTTCATGGCCATGTGGTGGTGATAGCGGCCGGCGGAGACGAACAGTGCCTGGCCATGCCAGCCGGCAGTCTTTTCGAACCCGAGAGTTCCGACGTAGAAGTCCCGGGCCGTCTGGACGTCGCCCACCTGCAGGTGGACGTGGCCCACCCCGGCGGATGCCTGCCGCTGGCCTTCAAGCGACGCCTCGGTAAGGTGCTGGTCAAGATAGCGCTGGGGCGGCAGTGCGAGGCTGTCCATGACCACATCGGTCCCGTTCCAGGACCAGTTGCTGCGGGGCCGGTCCCAGTACAGCTCAATGCCGTTGCCTTCGGGATCGGTGAAGTAGAAGGCCTCACTCACCAGGTGGTCGGCGCTGCCGGTAAACGACCGCGGCTCATACTGGGCCGCTGTGGCGATCGTGGCAGCAAGGGACCCCTGGTCCTCGAACAGCAATGCCGTGTGGAACAGGCCGGCCTCTCCCCTGCCGGGAAGATTCAACCCCGGCGCCGGTGCCAGGTGGACCAGGGGGCGGCCCAACCTGCCAAGGTAGAGTCCGCCATCCTGTTCGGCCACCACTTCAAGGCCCAGCGCGCGCTGGTAGTAGTCGGTCATGACCTTCATGTCGCCCACCTTGAGCATCACCGTGCCCATGGCGAGGTCGGCAGGAAGAAGATCCTGGCTGCTGGGTGCTGCGGTCATCTGAAGCTCCTTGTATTGGAAGGCCGCCCGGTTGCCGGCCTGTCACATATTAAAATTACTTGAAGCTTCAATTTATTCCAAGTCCTGGAAGGGCAGAGATCAGCGGATGATGCGTCCGGCCAGGACCACGTGGGTGAGTGTCCTGATCGTCTCCGGCACCGCCCGCGGATCGTCGCTGCACAGCACCACGTCCGCGCGGGCCCATTCCTCCAGGCCTTCCGCGCCCAGCCACCTCCGGGCTGACCAGCAGGCGGCATCCAGGGCAGCTGCCATGGGGAGGCCGGCGGCATGCAGCGCAAGGATCTCGTCGGCAATCCTGCCGTGCCGGATCACGCTGCCCGCGTCGGTTCCGGCAAATATCCGCACCCCCGCGGCATGGGCCTGCGCCACACGCTCCAGGCGGCCCTCCCACAGGGCGCGCATGTGGGCCGCGTACCTGGGAAACTTTGCGTCAGCCTGCGCTGCAATGTCCGGGAAGGTGGCGATGTTGATGAGCGTGGGCACGATCGGCACCCCTTGTTCCACGAACCGCGGCAGGTGCCGGGGCAGGAGCCCGGTGGCGTGCTCGACGCAGTCGATGCCTGCGTCCAGCACCTGGTCCAGGGTGTCCTCGGCGAAACAATGGGCGGTCACCCGGGCGCCTTCGTCATGGGCCGCATGGACGGCGTCACGGACGACGGCGGCAGGAAAGGACGGAGCCAGGTCACCGGCGCTCCGGTCAATCCAGTCCCCCACGAGCTTGACCCAGCCGTCGCCGTCGCGCGCCTGCTTCCGGACGGCCTCCACGAGGCCCTCCGGCTCGACTTCCTCGGCGAACCCGCGCAGATAGCGCCGGGTGCGGGCCACGTGGCGGCCGGCGCGGATCAGCACCGGGAATTCCCGGCCGCCCTGCATCCACCGGGTGTCCGCAGGTGAGCCGGCGTCCCGCACCAGCAGGGTTCCGGCGTTGAGGTCGTCGAGTGCCTGGTCCCGGGCGGCAGCAGGCTCCACTGGCCCACCCGGACCCAGCCCGATGTGGCAGTGGGCGTCCACGAACCCGGGCAGGACCCAGCCGTCGAGGACATGGTCGGGAAGGGCAGCCGGCGGCGTGAACGTCAGCCTGCCGTCCACTGCCCAGAGCCCGTGGCGTACCCGGTCCGGTGCCGTGAGAACGGGCCCGCGAAAGTGAATGATTCCTGCCATGCCGGCTCCTTTCAGTGCCCGGTCAGGCTAGCACCCGCATTTGTGACACGACTGTTCCGGGCGCCTGTGATAGCTTCGTTGCTGACCACACGGGTGCCCCTGCAGGGGCTGAGATCGGGCTGATGCAGCCTGCGACCGTTGAACCTGTCCGGGTAATGCCGGCGAAGGAAGTGAGTATTCCCTTGAGTACACAAAACACCCAGTTGAACCCTGCCCAGCAGCTGTCCACGGGAGAGCCCGGGGACACTACCACTCCCGGGGTGACCCAGTCCCTGGCGTCGCATTCGCTGGCGTTCATCGAAGATGCCGGCGCCGGAATCCGGGTGCCCGTGACGGAGATTGCCCTGGAGCCATCACCCAACGGGCAGCCGAATGAACCGTTCCGGACCTACCGGACCGCAGGTCCGGGCAGTGACCCCGTGCGCGGCCTGCAGCCGTTCCGCGCCGAATGGATCGAGGCGCGCGGGGACACGGAGCCCTACAGCGGCCGGGAGCGCAACCTGCTCGACGACGGCCGCTCCGCCGTGCGCCGCGGCGCCGCGTCCGCCGAATGGAAGGGCGCCCAGCCGGTGCCCCGCCGCGCCGTCGGCGGCAGGACGGTGACGCAGATGCACTATGCCCGGCAGGGCATCATCACCCAGGAAATGCGCTTCGTGGCGCTGCGCGAAAACTGCGATGTTGAACTGGTCCGCAGCGAACTGGCCGCGGGCCGGGCCATCATTCCCAGCAACATCAACCATCCGGAGTCCGAGCCGATGATCATCGGCAAGGCCTTCCTGGTGAAGATCAACGCGAACATCGGCAACTCCGCGGTGACCAGTTCCATCGCCGAGGAAGTGGACAAGCTGCAGTGGGCCACCCAGTGGGGCGCCGACACCGTCATGGACCTGTCCACAGGCGACGACATCCACACCACACGGGAGTGGATCATCCGCAACTCCCCCGTGCCGATCGGCACCGTTCCGATCTACCAGGCCCTGGAAAAGGTGAACGGCGAAGCCAACGCGCTGACCTGGGAGATCTTCCGCGACACGGTCATTGAGCAGTGCGAGCAGGGCGTGGATTACATGACCATCCATGCCGGCGTGCTGCTCCGGTATGTTCCGCTGACGGCCAACCGCGTGACGGGCATTGTCTCCCGAGGCGGGTCGATCATGGCCGGATGGTGCCTGGCCCACCACCAGGAAAACTTCCTGTACACGCACTTCGATGAGCTGTGCGAAATCTTCGCCAAGTACGACGTCGCCTTCTCCCTCGGCGACGGGCTGCGCCCCGGTTCCACGGCGGATGCCAACGACGCCGCGCAGTTCGCGGAGCTGGACACCCTGGCAGAGCTGACGCAGCGCGCCTGGGAGTACGACGTGCAGGTAATGGTGGAAGGCCCCGGCCACGTCCCCTTCCACCTGGTACGCGAAAACGTCGAGCGCCAGCAGGAGCTGTGCAAGGGTGCGCCCTTCTACACCCTGGGGCCGCTGGTGACCGACGTTGCCCCCGGCTACGACCACATCACGTCGGCAATCGGCGCCACCGAGATCGCCCGATACGGCACCGCGATGCTCTGCTACGTCACTCCTAAGGAACACCTCGGCCTGCCCAACAAGGACGATGTCAAGACCGGCGTCATCACCTACAAGATCGCCGCGCACGCAGCCGACCTCGCCAAGGGCCACCCCGGGGCGCATGAACGCGATGACGCCCTGTCCAAAGCCCGATTCGAATTCCGCTGGCGGGACCAGTTTGCACTGTCCCTGGACCCGGTGACGGCCGAGTCGTTCCACGACGAAACCCTTCCGGCCGAGCCTGCCAAGACGGCGCACTTTTGTTCCATGTGCGGTCCAAAGTTCTGCTCGATGCGGATCAGCCAGGACATCCGGGACGAATTCGGATCAGCGGAAGCGCAGGCGGCGCTGGCCGGGGCGGTTGACGGGATGCGGGAGAAGAGCCAGGAATTCCTGGCGGCCGGCGGCAAGGTCTACCTGCCGGAGCTTCGCGTTCCTGCGGACAACTAGGACGCCCGGGCGGGCTGGCTCCGGCTGACCCCGCCAATGAACTGCCGGATGGCCCGGTCGCCGTCGGGCGAGTCATGGGGCCGGTGCCCGCCCGCGGCGACGCGGTGCAGGGCACCGGTCTCCCGAAGGTATCCGGCAATTTCCTCATAAAGGGGTTCCCACCCGCCGGTCAGCACCAGGGTGGGCACGCCGGGGACGATGTGGAGCGGCGCCTCCCAGGCCGGGGCCTGGAGCCTCAGCCTGCGGGCCGACCGTTTTTCCTCCGTGGTGGCGGGCTGCTGAAGGTCCGTGGCGTACACCCTCCGGACGAATTCACGCTGGAAGTCTTCGTCGCTGAGCTGGTGCCGGACCTCGAACAGGGGCTCCATGAGGCTGATGTGGGCAGCCGTGGCAGGAAGTTCCGCCGTCAGTGACAGGCAGGCCGGCTCGACGAGGGTCAGTGAAAACACCAGGTCCGGGCGTTCGACGGCGGCCATCATCGCCGCAATCGCGCCTTGTGCGTGTGCCACCACATGGCCGCCGGCGGCCCCGCGGCCATCGTCGGCCAGGGAGCGAAGGATGATGGCGGCATCCTCGGCGAAGGACGATTCCAGGGGCTCGGCGACCGGGTCGAAGCCGTGCCGGCGGAGGAACAGGGCGTCATAGGACAGTGCCATACCGTGCTGGCGCGGCCATGCGGCGGCACCAAAGGTACCGGCGCCGTGCACGAACACTACCCTCTGCTTGAACATGTCCCAACCCTATTCCACACTGCCGACATCCCAACGAAAAAGCGCCAGGTGTCGTCTTGAGCGGTCAAAACGACACCTGGCGCTTCCTGATGCCGGGGAACTCCTACTTGCCCAGGAACTTGTCGAAGCCCTTGGGAAGGTTCAGCTGGGACGGATCGAAGTCCCCGCCCTGCTGGCCGAATGCCGCGCCGGTGGGCAGGGCCTTGGCTGCGTTGGCGCGGCGGGCCTCCATCTCCTTGCGTTCCTGTGCCGCCTTGGCCGGGTTGCCCGACTTGGCCTTCTTCTTGGGGGCGTTCTTTGCGTTCTTCCGCGAACCCGCGCCGGCACCGGGCATTCCCGGCATCCCTGGCATTCCCGGCATGCCGCCCTGGGCCATCTTCTTCATCATCTTCTGGGCCTGGGCGAAGCGTTCCAGCAGGCCGTTGACCTCGGAGACATGGACGCCGGAACCACGGGCGATGCGGGCCCGCCGTGAACCGTTGATGATCTTCGGCGCCAGCCGCTCGTGCGGCGTCATCGACCGGACAATGGCCTCCACGCGGTCGATTTCCCGCTCGTCGAAGTGCTCCAGCTGCTGCCGGATGTTCTGCGCACCCGGCATCATCATGAGCATCTTCTTCATAGAGCCCATGTTGCGGATCTGCTGCATCTGGGCCAGGAAGTCCTCAAGGGTGAAGTCTTCCTGGTCGGCGAACTTCTTCGCCATCCGGGCAGCTTCATCCTTGTCCCAGGCCTTTTCGGCCTGTTCGATAAGGGTGAGCATGTCGCCCATGTCCAGGATGCGCGAGGCCATCCGGTCCGGGTGGAACAGCTCGAAGTCGTCCAGGCCTTCGCCGGTGGAGGCGAACATGACGGGCTTGCCGGTGACCGACGCGACGGAGAGCGCGGCACCACCGCGGGCGTCGCCGTCGAGCTTGGACAGCACGATGCCCGTGAAGTTGACGCCTTCATCGAAGGCAAGCGCCGTGTTGACGGCGTCCTGGCCGATCATGGAGTCGATCACGAACAGGACTTCGTTGGGCACGATGGCGCGGCGGATCTGGCGGGCCTGCTCCATCATGTCGGCGTCCACGCCGAGGCGTCCGGCGGTGTCGACGATAACGACGTCATGCAGCTTCTGGCGGGCTTCCTCGACGCCGGCACGGGCGACGGCGACCGGGTCGCCGGCGGGCTGGTCCAGCTCGGTGGAGGTGGCTCCGGGGTGCGGGGCGAAGACCGGCACATTGGCGCGCTGGCCCACCACCTGGAGCTGGGTGACAGCATTGGGGCGCTGGAGGTCGCAGGCCACCAGCATGGGGCTGTGGCCCTGGGCCTTCAGCCATTTCGACAGCTTGCCGGCCAGGGTGGTCTTGCCCGCGCCCTGGAGGCCGGCGAGCATGATGACCGTGGGGCCGTTCTTTGCCAGCCGGATCCTGCGCGTCTCGCCGCCAAGGATCTCCTGGAGTTCCTCGTTGACGATCTTGACGATCTGCTGGCTCGGGTTCAGCGCAGCCGACACCTCCGCGCCCAGCGCCCGTTCGCGGACCCGCCCGGTGAATTCCCGGACCACCGGGACGGCAACGTCCGCGTCCAGGAGGGCACGGCGGATCTCCCGGACGGTGGCATCAACATCGGCCTCCGTGAGGCGGCCCTTGCCGCGGAGATTCTTGAAGGTTGCTGTCAACCGGTCAGAGAGTGAATTGAACACGCGCCGTGAACTTCTTTCAGGAGATGATCGGGACTCGACTATCTAGGGTATCAAGTCAGGCGCGGTAGGTGGCATGCTGGCAAAATGACGAGCCAAACAACAGTGAAGACCCTGCTCATCCTTGGTGCCTCGGGCGACCTCACCGGCCGGCTCCTGCTTCCGGGCCTGGCCCGGCTGGTCGCGGCAGGCCACACAGAAGGCCTGCGCCTGGTGGGGGCCGGTTCCGATCCCTGGACGCCGGACCAATGGCGGGAACGCGTCCAGTCCTCCTTCGAGGCCGCCGCCGGCACGGCCGCTGCGCACGGCAAGGAATCGCTTGAGGCGGTTCAGAAAGACACCGTTTACCACCAGGTGGATGTCACCGCCAAAGGTGCGCTCGCGGCATTGCTGAAGAGCCTGCAAGGCCCGGTGGCAGTCTATTTCGCACTTCCTCCCCGGATCAGCCAGCTCGCCTGCGAAATCCTCCAGCCACAGGAAGTCCCGGAAGGCACCCGCCTGGTCATGGAGAAGCCGTTCGGCTCCAGTGAGGAATCCGCACGGTCCCTGAACCGGACGCTGGCACGGCTGGTCCCTGAGGACCACATTCACCGCGTCGACCACTTCCTGGGCAAGGCCACCGTCCTGAACATCCTGGGCCTGCGGTTCGCCAACAATTTCCTTGAGCCGGTGTGGAACAGGCAGCACGTGGAGAAGGTGGAAATCTTCTTCGACGAGGACCTGGCCCTGGAAGGACGCGCCCGGTACTACGACAACGCCGGCGCCCTCCGGGACATGATCCAGAGCCACCTCCTGCAGGTCATGGCGATCATGGCCATCGAGCCGCCTGCCACCATCGGCGAGCGCGACCTTCGCGACGCAGTCTCCACCGTCCTGCGGGCCAGCAGCGTTAACGCCCCCTTCACTGAATCAACGCGGAGGGCCCGCTACACGGCAGGCTCCGTTGCAGGGAAGGACGTCCCCGACTATGCGAGGGAGGAAGGCGTGGACCCCGGACGCGAAACGGAGACACTCGCCGAGATCCAGGTAGGAATAGACAACTGGCGCTGGCGGGGCGTGCCCTTCATCCTGCGCTCGGGTAAGGCACTGGGTGACAGGCGCAAGGAAGCTGTGGTGACCTTCCTGCCGGTGCCCCACCTGCCCGAGGGATTCACCGGGGTGGACTCCCCCAACCAGCTGCGGATCGGTTTCGGTCCGGACACCCTGGAATTCGACGTCGACGTCAACGGCCCCGGGAACATCTTCAGCCTGGGCCGGGTCACGTTGGAAGCGGAACTGAGCGCCTCCGACCTCCTGCCCTACGGCGAAGTGCTGGAAGGCGTGCTGGCCGGCGACCCGCTGCTGTCCGTCCGGAGCGACACGGCGGAGGACTGCTGGCGGATCGTTGAGCCGGTCCTAAAGGCCTGGGAGCGCGGGGAGGTCCCGCTGGAGGAGTACGACGCCGGTTCGGCCGGTCCGCCGTCGTGGCCCACCAACCGCCAACCCACCCCCGCCGTGGGGGACTGAGCGGGCTTCCGCCGCTTTCGGGTGGAAACAAAGACAGGTGGGGNCGAAGGCGGCTTTTTGGAGCCAGGGGCCGCCTAGATGGCGGCCACTCCGCGCTCCCCGGTCCGTACCCGGACTGCTTCATGCACGTCGATGGTCCAGACTTTGCCATCCCCGGCCCTGCCGGTGTTGGAGCTGGCGATGATCACGTCCAGGATGTCGTCGGCCTGCTCATCCGTGGCGAGCACCTCCACCCGGATCTTGGGCAGCAGGTCCACGTTGTATTCTGCTCCGCGGTAGACCTCGGTGTAGCCGCGCTGCCGGCCGTAGCCGCTGGCTGCGCTGACGGTCAGGCCCTGTACGCCGTAGGCTTCCAGTCCTTCACGGATGGCTTCGAGCTTTTCCGGCCTGACGATTGCAGTGATCAGTTTCATGCCCCCACGCTTTCCTTACCTGTTGCCGGCTGTGCCTTCTCTGCTCCCGCTGCCGGCTGCACGGACTCGTGGGACTGGCCCTGGCCCTTGCCGGTGATCATGTCGTGCAGCGGCTGGAAGCTTCCGCCGTGTCCGCTGACGCCGAACTCGTAGGCAGTCTCGGCGTGCAGGCTGAGGTCCACACCCACCGTTTCCTGTTCCTGCGAGACGCGGAAGCCCATGGTCTTGTGGATGGCCAGCGCGATGATGGTCGTCAGGACTGCGGAGTAGGCGATGGCGACGCCCGCCGCTGCGAGCTGTGCCCAGAGCTGCGTCAGTCCGCCGCCGTAGAAGAGCCCGCCGCCAACGCCGTCTGTGGGCAGTGCGATGAAGCCCAGGGCGATGGTGCCGATGATGCCGGAGACGAGGTGGACGCCGACGACGTCCAGCGAGTCATCGAAGCCCCAGCGGAACTTCAGGCCGACTGCCAGGGCGGAAGCCACACCGGCCACGACACCCAGGCCCAGGGCGCCCACCGGGCTGACGTTGGCGCAGGCGGGGGTGATGGCCACCAGGCCTGCCACCACACCGGAGGCGGCACCCAGGGAGGTGGGGTGTCCGTCGCGGATGCGTTCGGTGACCAGCCAGCCAAGCATGGCTGCAGCAGGTGCTGCGAGGGTGTTGATCCAGATCAGGCCGCCCTGTTCGGCAGTGGTGGCCGCGCCGCCGTTGAAGCCGAACCAGCCGAACCACAGGATGGCTGCGCCGAGCATGACGAACGGGATGTTGTGCGGGCGGTGGTTGGGGTCCTTGCCGAAGCCCTTGCGGTTGCCGATGATCAGGACCAGGATCAGCGCGGCCACACCTGCGTTGATGTGGACCACGGTGCCGCCGGCGAAGTCGATGGCGGGGCCCAGGGCCTTGCCGATTGCGCCTTCAGGGCCGAAGAGGCCGCCACCCCACACCATGTAGGCAAGGGGGCAGTACACCAGCGTCACCCAGATGGGGACGAAGACGGACCAGGCGCCGAACTTGGCGCGGTCGGCGATGGCGCCGCTGATCAGTGCCACGGTGATGATGGCGAAGGTGGCCGCGTAGCCCACCTTGATCAGGCCATCGGGGGTGGTGATGCCCTCAAGGCCGAAGGTGGCGAACGGGTTGCCCACGATTTCCATGAACCCTTCACCGGAGCTCATGGAGGCACCCCAGAGCACCCAGACCACGCCCACCATGCCGATGGAGATGAAGCTCATCATCATCATGTTCAGTGCTGCTTTGGCGCGGGTCATGCCGCCGTAGAAAAATGCCAGACCGGGCGTCATGAACAGCACCAGAGCTGCCGCCACCATCACCCAAACGTGACCTGCGGTAAGTTCCATGGTGCACGTCCTCTCTCATCGAATCTTGCGGAGTCCTCCGCCTGCCAACGCCTTTTGCGTCCTGTAAAGAGTTTGTGGGTGGCGTGTTTCGCCCGCGGAGGATTTAGATTGCCGGCCTGTTACAACAACCTCTAGGAAGTAAATGGTGCATATCCGCCTTGTTACGGTTATGTTTCCGCACCCGCGCAGCCACCCGGCTCCCCTTCCAGCAAGGACACCTGCACCATGACGGCACCACCCCGCGCAAGCGGCGCCACTTCGAGGTTTTTGGCGCGGCTGAGGCCGCAGCGGGAGAAACTTCCGCGCGACATCAAGGTGATGCTGGCCGCCGCGTTCCTCATCGCGCTGGGATTCGGGCTTGTTGCACCCGTATTGCCGCAGTTCGCAACAACCTTTGGGGTGGGCAACACCGAGGCCGCCGTCATTGTGGCGATCTTCGCGTTCATGCGCCTGGCTTTCGCGCCCGCGGGCGGCGCCCTGATCGGCAAGCGCGGCGAACGTCCCGTCTATGTCGCCGGGCTGCTGATCGTGGCTGCGTCCACGGCGGCATGTGCGTTCGCGCAGGACTACTGGCAGCTGCTTCTTTTCCGCGGCCTTGGCGGAGCGGGATCGGTGATGTTCACGGTGGCATCGATGGCCCTGGTGGTGCGGCTGGCTCCGCCCAAGAGCAGGGGCCGGGTCTCGGGAGCGTACGCATCGGCGTTCCTGATCGGGAACGTGTGCGGCCCGATCGTGGGCGGGCTGCTGGCCGGCCTGGGGCTGCGGGTGCCGTTCCTCGCGTATGCAGGCGCCCTGCTCGTGGCCGCGTTCGTGGTGCAGACGCAGCTCAGCCATCAGCGCCGGGGCGGGGAGGAAGCGGCGGCCCGGGCGCCGGACATGCCCTTCCGGGAAGCACTGGTCGCCGGAACCTACAGGTCGGCCCTCGCCTCCAGCTTTGCCAATGGCTGGGCCACCTTCGGTGTGCGCATGGCCACGGTGCCCCTGTTCGCCGCGGCTGCCTTCGGGGCCGGCCCGCAGGCGGCAGGCCTGGCATTGGCCGTTTTCGCCGCCGGAAACGCGGCCGCCCTCACGATGTCGGGACGGCTGGCGGATTCGCTGGGCCGCAAGCCCATGATGATCTCGGGCCTGCTGGTGGCGGCCCTGGCAACGGCGGCAATCGGCGTGACCTCGGATTTGCCGTGGTTCCTGGTGGCATCAACGCTTGCCGGCGTGGGCTCGGGGCTTTTCGGCCCCGCCCAGCAGGCCGCCGTCGCCGATGTCATCGGCAATGGCCGGTCCGGAGGCAAGGTGCTGGCCGTCTACCAGATGACGTCCGACGTCGGGGCGATCGTCGGTCCGATCGTGGCGGGCCTGCTGGCTGACCGTTTGGGCTTCGGCTGGGCTTTCGGCGTGACCGGCGGGATCATGCTCCTGGCCGCCGTCGGGTGGCTTCCCACCCGCGAAACGCTGCGGACGGCCGGCAGCTAGCGCCCAACGTCTGTCAGTTCAGCAGGGCGTCGACGAAACCTTCGGTATCGAACGGCGCCAGGTCATCGGCGCCTTCGCCCAGGCCGATGAGCTTGACCGGCACGCCCAGGGTCTTTTGGATGGCGACGACGATGCCGCCCTTGGCGGTTCCGTCCAGCTTGGTCAGGACGATGCCGGTGATGTTGACCACCTCGGAGAAGACCCGTGCCTGGTTCAGGCCGTTCTGGCCGGTGGTGGCATCCAGCACCAGCAGGACCTCGTCCACCTCGGCCAGTTTCTCCACCACGCGCTTGACCTTGCCCAGTTCATCCATCAGGCCCACCTTGTTCTGCAGCCGGCCTGCGGTGTCAATCATGACCACGTCGACTTCCTGCTCGATGCCGGCCTTCACGGCCTCATAGGCGACGGAGGCCGGGTCGGCGCCGTCGATGTCCGACTTCACGGTTGGAACGCCCACGCGCTGGCCCCAGGTGGCCAGCTGTTCGGCCGCGGCCGCGCGGAAGGTGTCTGCGGCGCCGAGCAGGACGTCCTTGTCCTCGGCCACCAGGACGCGGGCCAGCTTGCCCACGGTTGTGGTCTTGCCCACGCCGTTCACGCCCACCACCATCATCACGGCCGGCTTGTCGGCGTGGCGGGTGACGTTGAGGCTGCGGTCCATGGTGGGGTCCACCAGCTTGATGAGTTCTTCGCGGAGCATCGCCTTGACGTGTTCGGGTGTCCTGGTGCCCAGTACCTTGACGCGCTCGCGAAGGGCGTCCACCAACTGCATGGTGGGTTCGGTTCCCAGGTCCGCGAGCAGGAGGGTTTCCTCCACCTCGTCCCAGACGCTCTCGTCGATGCGGTCGCTGGACAGCAGGGCCAGCAGGCCCTTGCCCATGATGTTGTTGGAGCGGACCAGCCGTTCGCGGAGGCGGGTGAGGCGGCCTGCCACCGGCAGGGGGGTTTCGACCGGAATGGTTTCCAGTCCGGCAGCATCATCCGGAACCGTGGCAGTGTCCAGTCCCTCGAGGTCCGCGTAGCCGGGGGCCTTCCGCTCCAGGGTTTCATCCCTGTCCGCCACGGCTGTGCTGCCACCGGAACGGATCTCGGGGTCGTTGGCGTCCCGGGTTCCGGGGTACCGGGTGATGTTCCTCCGCGTCTTGAGCAGGACCGGGATCAGCCCGCCGATGACCACCAGGGCAGCAAGGATGGACAGGACAATGGGAAGGATGTCATTCACTCCCCTAGCTTCTCACAAACGGCAGTGCCGCTTCCGGCCGCCGTCACGCAGCTGACCTGCCCCAATACGGCGCGCGGCAGCTGCTGTGCCTACACGCCCAGGCGCTGGCTGATCACGGTGGAGACGCCGTCGCCGCGCATGGTCACGCCGTAGAGCGCGTCCGCCACTTCCATGGTGCGCTTCTGGTGGGTGATCACGATGAGCTGGCTGGACTCCCTGAGCTCCTCGAAGATGGTGATCAGCCGGCCCAGGTTGGTGTCGTCCAGGGCCGCCTCCACCTCGTCCATCACGTAGAACGGCGACGGCCGGGCCTTGAAGATCGCCACCAGCAGCGCAACCGCGGTCAGGGACCGTTCGCCACCGGAGAGCAGGGACAGCCGCTTGATCTTCTTGCCCGCGGGACGGGCTTCCACTTCGATGCCGGTTGTCAGCATGTCGGAAGGGTCGGTCAGGACCAGGCGGCCTTCGCCTCCTGGAAAGAGCCGCTCAAAAACCCTGATGAACTGGGCCTGGGTGTCCTCGAATGCTTCGGCGAAGACCCGCTGGACCCGGTCATCCACCTCTTTGATGATGTCCAGCAGGTCCCGGCGGCTGGCTTTCAGGTCCTCCAGCTGCGTGCTCAGGAACTGGTGGCGTTCCTCGAGCGCGGCAAACTCCTCCAAAGCCAGCGGGTTGACCTTGCCGAGGCTGGCGAGGTCCCGTTCGGCCTTCCGCAGCCGCTTTTCCTGTTCCTGCCGGACGTAGGGCTTTCCGTCCCTGATGTCCTGGCCGTCGGCATCGACGGGGGCCCGCAGGGCTGCCCATTTGTCGCCGGACTCCTCAACGGGAACGGGAACGGGAACATGCGGCCCAAATTCGGCGACCAGTGCTTCCGGACTGATACCGAGTTCGTCGACGGCGCGGGTTTCCACTGCCTCTATCCGGGCCCGCTGCTGCGCCCGCGCCAGTTCATCCCGGTGCACGTTGTCCGTAAGGTCGGCCAGTTCCCGAGCCAGGGCGTCGTTGGCTTCCCGGATCTCCCGCAGGCCACGGTCACGCCGTTCGCGGTCTTCCTCGGCCAGGTCCCGCTCGTGCCGGGCAAGATCAACGGAAATGTCCACGTAGCCCAGGGCCAGCTCCACCCCGGCGGAAACGGCCGCAGCGCGCCGGGCCTGGATGGCACGCCGGCGTGCCCGTTCCGCCGCTTCTTCCCGGGCCCGGCGCTCGGTGGCGGCGGCGCGTTCCAGGGATGCCACCCTGTTGCTGGTTGCGGACTGCTGCTCTTCGGCGCTGCGCAGGGACAGGCGCGCCTCCACCTCGGCTGCGCGTGCGGCGGACGCGGCCTTGGCCAAGGCGTCGCGCTGTTCGGTGGAAGGCTCCTCTTCCTCGGGGGCTTCCTGTGCGGCCGCCAGCCGTGCGGTGACGGCCGCGAGCGCTTCCTCCTCCGACGCCACGTTCTGTTCTGCCCGGGACAGGGACGCTGCCAGCCGTTCGCTCTCACCCACGGCGCTGCGCAGGACGGAGTTGAGGTGGCCAAGGCGTTCGGCAACGGCGGCGAGGCGGGCATCTGATTCATGCAACCTGTCCAGGGCGGCATCCGCTGCCTCCTGCGCGTCCGCACGCCGGGCTTCGGCAGCGGCCAGGGCGAACCGGTTCCGCTCCAGATCCGCGGTGACCCCTGAAAGCCCGCGTTCGGCGTCGTCCACTGCCGCCTGCACCTCCAGCAGGGACGGGGCCTTGGCCGACCCGCCGGCAGCGGAGAGGGCGGTGAAAACGTCACCCTCACGGGTGACGGCCCGCAGCGCGGGAAGCGATGCCACTAGCTCTGCTGCCGCGTCGATGCCGGTGACGACGACGGTCCCGGACAGAAGGTGCCTGACCAGCGGGAGGTGCCCCTCAGGTCCGTCCACCAGGCTGGCCGCCCATCGGGCCCCGCCGGGCAACGGGGTTTCTTCCGGCAACGGCGCGGCGTCGGCCGGGCGCGCTCCGTCGCTGCCGTTGCCCCTTCCGTCGTCCACTGCCGGCGAGGCGAGGAGCAGCGCCGCCCGCCCGGCGTCGTCATCCTTGAGCCGCCGCAGCACTGTTGCTGCGGCGTCCCTGTCCTGGACGAGGATTGCCTCGGACGCCTCCCCCAGTGCCGCGGCAATGGCGGCCTCATACCCGCCCTGCACGGTGATCGCGGCAGCAAGGCTTCCGTGGACTCCCGGAAGTCCGGACTCCAGCACGTGCCGGGCGCCGTCCTTGCGGTCCAGGCCGAGCTTCAGCGCTTCGAGTCGGGCAGCAAGGGCGTCCCGTTTCCGGACCCCCTCATTGACGGCTGCCTTGAGGTCGGCGATTTCCGCAAGCACGGCGTCCAAGGCTTCGCTGGCGGCCTCGTAGTCCGCGTCCAGGGATTCTTCCCCTTCCTCCACCCCGGCAACCTGGTTTTCCAGGGCCGTGAACTCGGTCTGGGCACGGGCGCGGCGTTCCGTGCCTGCGGCGAGGGATTCGCGCAGCCGGCCCAGTTCGGCCTGGGCTGACTCCACGCGGGACCGGGCCGCACCGACCTGTCCAGCCAGCCGTGCCATGCCTTCGCGCCGGTCGGCCGCGGCGCGGAGCCGGGCCGTGAGCCGCTTGTCCTCCTCCAGCGCCGCCTGCTCAGCTTCCGCCTTGGCTGCGCTGGCAGCGTCAAGGGTGCTGCGCCTGGCCGCGATGTCCTGTTCAAGCCCGGCCAGCTCCTGCCGCACCCTGGCTGCCTGGCGTTCAAGCTGCTCGGGATCACGGCCCGGCGGTGGCGCCGCGTCCTCGGACCCCAGCAACCGGCTGCGTTCGGTGGCAAGGGAGCCGAGGGATCGCAGCCGCTCGCGTGCTGTGGAGAGCCGGTACCAGGTGTCCCGGGCGGCATTAAGGCGGGGTGTGGCCTCCGCTGCCAGCTGCTCCAGTGCAGCCTGCTGCCGGCGGCCCGCTTCGAGTTCCTGCTCGACGGCGGCCCGCCGGGTCTTGAGCGCGGCTTCGTCGGCCACGTCCTTCTCCAGTGCGTTTTGCAGCTGGACGAGGTCGTCGGCCAGGAGGCGGGCGCGGGCATCCCGGACGTCGAACTGGACGCGCTGGGCGCGCCGGGCCACCTCAGCCTGCTTGCCCAGGGGCGTGAGCTGGCGCCGGATCTCCGCCGTGAGGTCGGTGAGGCGCTGGAGGTTGGCCTGCATGGCCTCCAGCTTCCGGACCGTCCGCTCCTTGCGCCGGCGGTGCTTGAGGATCCCCGCTGCTTCCTCGATGAAGCCGCGGCGGTCCTCCGGCGTGGCGTGCAGGACGCGGTCCAGCTGGCCCTGGCCCACAATGACGTGCATTTCCCGGCCGAGCCCGGAGTCGGAGAGCAGCTCCTGGATGTCGAGGAGCCTGCAGCCGGCACCGTTAATGGCATATTCGGAGCCGCCGGTCCGGAACAGGGTCCGGGAAATGGTGACTTCGCTGTACTCGATGGGGAGGGCGCCGTCGGTGTTGTCGATGGTCAGCGAAACGTGCGCGCGTCCCAACGGGGGCCGCCCGGACGTCCCGGCAAAAATGACATCCTCCATCTTGCCGCCGCGGAGGGTTTTGGCCCCCTGCTCGCCCATGACCCAGGCCAGGGCATCCACCACGTTGGACTTGCCGGATCCGTTTGGACCCACGACGGCGGTGACGCCGGGTTCGAAGTCGAAGGTGGTGGCAGACGCAAACGACTTGAACCCCCGGACGGTGAGGCTTTTGAGGTGCAAGGCTTTTCTGGTCTCCTGGAGCGGGTTGGGCACATTGCTGGATCCGGCTCACTACAATCTACTGCGCACGACCGACATTTCCCCGCAGCAGCGCCCGGTGCCGGGGCCGGCGCGACGGCCGGATATGCGGGTTACGGCGCGGCAAAGGCATAGTTAAGCTCTTGAGCCTGCGCTTTTGTGGGTACAGTCACCGCATGAATGCGCGACCGAAACGAAGAGGGGCTTGAATTGGCAGGTAATGCGACCTTCCGCCACAGCAACACTGCGCTGCTCTCGGTCAGCAGCGTCGAAGCTCCCAGGATTGTGAGCTCCACGGACTTTGACCGCCGGCTGGCGTCAACCCTGCAGCGGCTGAAGTTTCCGCCGCGCCTGCTGGAGCGAGTCGCCGGAATCACGCACCGCCGCTGGTGGGCCCCCGGAACTTCCTTTGACGATGCTGCGGTGGAAGCAGGCGCCAAGGCTTTGGCAGAGGCGGGCGTCGAAGCGTCCGAGGTTGGCCTGCTGATCAACACCTCGGTCACCAGGCGCAACCTGGAACCGTCCGTGGCCGTGAAGATCCACCACGGGCTCGGCCTGCCGTCGTCTGCGATGAACTTCGACCTCGCCAACGCCTGCCTCGGATTCGTGAACGCCCTCACGCTGGCAGCCAACATGATCGATTCCGGTCAGATCAGGTACGCCGTCATCGTCAATGGCGAGGACGCCCAGCTGACCCAGGAGGCCACGCTGGCCCGGCTGCAGCGGCCGGAAACCACGCGCGAGGACTTCAACCGGGAATTTGCGACCCTGACGCTGGGGTCCGGTGCTGCCGCGGCCGTCCTGGGACCGGCCGACGAGCACCCGGGTGCACACCGGGTGGTGGGCGGCGTGATGCGCGCCGGCACCGAGCACCATGAGCTGTGCGTGGGCGGCATCGACGGCATGCACACGGACACGAAGGGACTGCTCGACGGCGGCCTTCAGCTCGTCGTCGACGCCTGGCATGAAGCCCAGCCCGAGTGGGACTGGACGTCGATGGACCGCTATGTCACGCACCAGGTCAGCAACGCGTATACGCAGGCGATCATCGATGCCATCGACCTGGACCCCGCCAAGGTGCCCATCACGTTCCCGCACTGGGGCAACGTGGGACCCGCGTCACTGCCCATGACACTCGCCGCCGAGTCGCAGTCCCTGGGGGCCGGGGACCGCGTCCTGTGCATGGGCGTCGGTTCCGGCCTGAACACCGCCATGCTGGAAATCGCTTGGTGATCGCCAACTGGCCCGGCGTCGCCGCCGAATGGCCGCGTGAAATCGACGTACCCTCCACATCGCCCGTTGATGCCCCCGGTTCGGTGCGCCGCTGGCACCTGCTGGACAATGCGGCACACCTCGCCCGGCAGGGCCTGGCACCGGAAGGGACGCTGCTGTGCGTGCACGGCAACCCCACCTGGTCCTACCTGTGGCGGACGCTGCTGGCCGCCGGATGCGATCCTGCCCATCCCTGGCGCGTAGTGGCGGTGGACCAGCTCGATATGGGCTTTTCGGAGCGCACCGGTACTTTCCGGCGCCTCGCGGACAGGATCAATGACCTGGGGGACCTCACCGCTGCACTGGGCCTGGACGGACCGGTGGTGACGGTGGGCCACGACTGGGGCGGCGTGATCAGCCTCGGCTGGGCTTTAGCCCACCAGGAACAGCTGGCGGGCGTGGTGCTGACCAATACAGCGGTCCACCAGCCGGCAGGTTCCGCCATCCCGCCGGCGCTCCGCCTTGCCCTGCATCCCGCGGTGCACAAGTGGGGAACCACGACGTCGGACGCCTTCCTCCGGGTGACGCACTCGCTGGCCCACCCGCCGCTGCCGGCGGATATCAAGAACGCCTACATGGCGCCCTACCGCGGCGCTTCCCGGCGGACCGGGGTGGGCAACTTCGTGGCGGATATTCCGGTGGACGCCAACCACCCGAGCTTCGCCGCACTCAACGCTGTGGCGGACGGACTGCCCGGGCTCAAGGTCCCTGCCCTGATGCTCTGGGGACCGCGGGACCCCATCTTCTCCGACCGCTACCTGAAAGACCTCCTTACCCGGCTCCCGCACGCCGCCGTGCACCGTTTCGAGGGCGCCGGACACCTGGTGGCCGAGGACCGGGACATCGCCACGGCCGTCTTCGACTGGCTGGCCGGGAATCCCGCGGCCGGTGAAAAGGATCCCCAGTCAACGGGTGCGCCCCAGCCCGCCGACGGGACGCCCGAGACCCCGGCGCCGGATGCCGGGCAGGGTTCAGCCCCGGCTGCCGGCTTCCGGCCCCTTTGGGCGGAACTTGCCGAACGGGCCGCCGGACCTTCAGGAGGTGGGCAGGCCGTCGTCGAAATGGCCGCTGACGGGACCGTTGCCCGTTCCCTGACCTGGACGGAGCTGGCGGAGGACGTTGACCATCTCGCAGCAGGCCTGCGGATGGCCGGGGCAGGGCAGGGCACCCGCGTCAGCCTGATGGTTCCCCCGGGGGTCGACCTCACCGTTGCCCTCTACGCCTGCCTGCGGGTGGGAGCTGTGGTGGTGGTGGCTGACGCCGGCCTGGGCACCCGGGGCCTGAGCCGTGCGGTCAAGGGAGCCACCCCTGACTTCCTGATTGGGATCGACAAGGCCCTTGTTGCTGCCCGGGCCCTGGGGTGGGCGGCCAGGCGGATCAGCGTCCGGGACCTTCCGGCCGCCCGCCGAACACTCCTGGCCGTGGAGACCTCCCTCGAAGCCCTGTCCCGGGCAGGTGCCGGCGCCGGTGCCGCTGGAGCGGCCACTTCCGGTGCGGGTAATGCAGCCGGTGACGCTGAAACAGGGGCAGCGGCTGCCGGCTGTCCGGACCCGGACTCCCCCGCCGCCGTCCTCTTCACGTCCGGCTCCACCGGTCCTGCCAAGGGCGTGCTCTACACCCACCGGCAGCTCGCGGCGATGCGCGACATCGTGGCCGCCACGTTCGGCCTCCACCCAGGCCACCGCCTGGTGGCAGGCTTCGCGCCCTTCGCCCTGTTGGGCCCGGCGCTGGGAACGGTCTCGGTGACGCCTGCCATGGACGTGACCGCGCCACGCACCCTGACGGCCCGTGCCCTGGCGGACGCCGCGGCGGCCGTCGATGCCACAGCGGTCTTCGCGTCTCCCGCTGCCCTGCGGAACGTCGTGGACACCCGGGCCGGTCTGCCCAAGGAGCGCGCCGCGGCCCTCGAACGCATCGAGCTGCTCCTGTCCGCCGGGGCCCCGGTTCCGGAACCGCTCCTTGCAGCGGTGCAGCTGCTGCTGCTGTCGGCGTCGCTGCACACCCCCTACGGGATGACCGAGGCCCTGCCCATAACGGACATCAACTTTGGGCAGATCCAGGCCGCCGCCGCCGACGCCGCCGCTGGAACGGTGCCGGGAGCAGGCAACGGTGTCTGCGTGGGCAAGCCAGTCCACGGTGCCCGGGCGGCGGTCATTCCCCTCGCCCCGGACGGCACCGCGCCCGGGACGACGCCGGTCACCGTTGCCGGGGTGACGGGTGAAATCCTGGTCAGCGCACCGCACGTCAAGGAGGCCTACGACCGGTTGTGGCTGACCGAACAGCTCAGCGCCGGCCTGGCCGGGTGGCACCGGACCGGCGATGTGGGCCATTTCGACGCCGAGGGGCGGCTGTGGGTGGAGGGGCGCCTTGGGCATGTGATCACCGCCCCCGGCGGCGTGGTGACGCCGGTCGGTGCCGAGCAGGCGATTGAAAGCCTTGACGTCGTGCGCATGGCTGGAATCGTTGGGGTGGGACCGGCCGGCACCCAGGTGGTCGCCGCCGTCGTCGAAACCCTTCCCCCGGCACGCAAAGCGGGCCCTGCCGGCCCCGAACTGGCTGGAAAGGTGCGGGACGCCGCCCGCGCCGCGGGGGTAGCCGTGGCAGCGGTCCTGGTGGTTCCCGCGCAGCCCACCGATATCCGCCACAACGCAAAAATCGACAGGACGCGGCTGGCCCGGTGGGCCTCCTCCACGTTGGCCGGCGGCCGGGTGGGTACCCCGTGAGGGTCCTGGTCACCGGCGCCAGCGGCCTGCTGGGCCGGGCAGTCGCAGGACTCCTGGTGCGCCGGGGCCAGGAGGTCACCACGTTCCAGCGGCGTCCCTCCGGGGTTGACGGCGCTGTGGACCGCTGCGGCTCACTCGCCGACGCTGCCGCCGTCGCGGAAGCCGTCCGGGATGCGGAGGCGGTCATCCATTTGGCCGCCAAAGTCTCCTTCACGGGCCGGGCCGCGGAGTTTGACGAGGTGAACGTCCAGGGAACGCGGGGCCTGCTTCGTGCCGCCCGCGAGGCAGGGGTACGGGACGCCGTGTTTGTGTCCTCCCCCTCGGTGGCCAATTCGGGTGCCGCCATCGCTGGACTTGATGCAGAGCCGGCAGATCCTGTGCACGCCCACGGTGACTACTCCCGTACCAAAGCCGAGGCAGAGCTGCTGGCCATTGCCGCGGACTCCCCCGACTTCCGGGTGGCGGCAGTCCGGCCGCACGTGGTGTGGGGCCCCGGGGACACCCAGCTGGTGGAGCGCGTACTGGCCCGCGCCGCCAGGAAACGGTTGCCGCTCCTGGACGCAGGCGCTGCCCTGATAGACACCACGTACGTGGACAACGCGGCGTCGGCGATCGTTGCCGCGCTGGACCGGATGGAGCATATCCACGGCCTGGCGCTGGTTGTCACCAATGGGGAACCGCGGCCGGTGGGCGAACTGATCGCCGGTATCTGCGCCGCCGGAGGCGTGCCCGCGCCATCGTGGTCAGTTCCGGGGAAGGTTGCGAGGATCGCGGGAACCGCGGTTGAACGGGCCTGGCTGGGACTGGGCAAGCAGGACGAGCCGCCCATGACGAAGTTCCTTGCCGAGCAGCTCTCCACGGCCCACTGGTTCGACCAGCGCCGGACCCGGCAGCTCCTGGACTGGGCGCCTGCCGTGTCGATTGACGAAGGACTGGCCCGGCTGGCGGCCCACTACCAGTCCCGGTGACCCGACCGGCAGGGCCGGCCGGGCAAGCGCTCCTGCCCTTCGGGCTGGAGGGCGCTACCAGCGGCCGTTGCGGGGCCGGGGCTGGCACACCGGGCAGGTGTGGGATGAGCGGTTCATGAACTGTTCCCTGCGGATGACCGAGTGGATGCCGGCTGCGGCGCAGCGCCGGCAGGGCTCACCCTGGCGGCCGTAGGCATTCAGGGACCGGTCGAAGTAGCCGGAGGCGCCATTGACGTTGACGTACAGGGAATCGAAGCTGGTCCCGCCCGCCGCCAGGGCGTCAAGCATGACGTCCCGTGTGCTGTCGAGGACCCGCTGGGCCTCACCGCGGCGCAGGGTGTCGGTGGGGCGGGCGTAATGCAGCCGGGCACGCCAGAGGGCTTCGTCGGCGTAGATGTTCCCGATCCCCGAGACGAGCCCCTGGTCCAGCAGCGCCCGTTTCAGCCCGGTCCGCCGCTTGCGCAGCCGCTGGTAGAAGAGGTCGAAGGAGAAGGCAGGATCAAGGGGGTCGCGCGCGATGTGTGCCGCTTCCTCCGCGATCAGCGGCAGCGGCGATTCCGCGAGCCCGCCGGGGCCGCCGTCGTCCGTGGGAACCAGGGCAGTGACGAACAGGCCGCCGAAGATCCGCTGGTCCACGAACCGCAGCTGCTCGGGCATGCCCTCCCGGGGGCTGAGCCGCAAGCGGACTTTGAGGTGCTTTTCGTCCGGGACGCCCGGGTCCTGCATCAACAGCTGGCCGCTCATGCCCAGGTGCGCCATGAGGGCCACGTGCGGGGTACCGGAGGCACCCGCAACGCCGGCTTCGGTGTTGTCCACCAGCGGCAGCCAAAGGAACTTGCCCCGGCGCACGACGTCGGCCACGGTGGCGCCCTGGAGGTTGCCGATGAAGTCTTCCGTGCCCAGGGCGTGGCGGCGGATGGAGCGGGGATCGAGCACTTCGACGGCGCTGATGCTCCGGCCGCGGACCCAGCTCACCAGGCCGCGGCGCACCACTTCCACCTCGGGCAGTTCCGGCACGGGCGCTACTTGGCGGCTACGGAGCCCGCGGAGGGGCTGGCGGCGTCCGGGGCCGCCGCGCCGGTGAGGACCCGCCAGGCGTCCGCAGCTGCTTCCTGCTCGGCCTCCTTCTTGGAGTGGCCGGAGCCCTTGCCGTAAGCCGTGCCGCCGATGTTGAGGACGGCTGTGAAGGTGCGGGCATGGTCAGGTCCGGAACCGTCCACCGCGTAGTGGATGCTGCCCAGCTGCCTGCTGGCCGCGAGTTCCTGGATGCTGGTTTTCCAGTCGGTGCCGGCGCCCAGGACGGCGGCGTCCTTCAGCAGCGGTCCGATCAGCCGCATGACCAACTGCCGGGCGGTTTCGATGTCGTTGGAGACATAGGTTGCCCCGATGAGGGCTTCCATGGTGTCCGCGAGGATGGACGCCTTGTTTTTCCCGTGGGTCAGCTTTTCGCCCTGGCCCAGGTAGATGTACTCGCCAATGCCCAGGCTCCTGCCGATGCCGGCCAGGGCACGCGTACTGACGACGGCGGAGCGCCGCTTGGCCAGTTCACCTTCAGGCAGGTCCGGGTTGTCCCGGTACAGGGCATCGGTGACGGAGAAGCCCAGGATGGAGTCGCCCAGGAACTCAAGGCGCTCGTTGGTGGGGATGCCGCCGTTCTCGTACGCGTACGAGCGGTGGGTAAGCGCAAGACGAAGCGTCCCGGCATCAATAGAGACACCGAGACGCTTCAGAAGCTCTTCAGTTGAAGACATCAGTCAGCCTGTGGGGGCCGATTAGACGTCCGCGACCTTGCGGCCCTTGTACTCAAGGAACAGCGCGGTGCCAGCAGAGTCGGTAACGACCTTTGCCTGGTGCGGCAGGCTGTAGGTGACCTGGCCGTTCTCAACGGTCTTCACCAGGTGGGGGGCGGTCGCCTTCCACTGCGAGCGGCGGGCGCGGGTATTCGAGCGAGACATTTTCCGCTTGGGAACAGCCACGGCTAACTCATTTCTCTCTAGACAAACACGTACAAATCAATTTTGCCGGTCAGGCTTAGCCATATCAGCTAGGGCAGCCCAGCGAGGATCCAGGACCTCGTGGTGGTGCCCCGGCTCGTCTTCCAGGCGTACTCCGCATTCGGAGCAAAGGCCCTGGCAGTCTTCCCGGCACACCGGCTGGAACGGCAGATTGGTGACAACCGCGTCCCGCAACACCGGTTCAAGATCGATTACATCGTGCTCGACTCGACGTTGCTCTTCATCTTCTTCTTCGTCCGAGTGCTCAGCGCCCTCGTAGAAGAAAAGTTCTTGCACATTGACCTCGAGGTCATACGCAAGGGGATCCAGGCATCGGCCGCACTCGCCGGTTACTTCGGCGACCACGGTACCTGATACCAGAATTCCTTCGTGTACGGCCTCAAGCCTCAGGTCCAGCTCGACATCCGAGCCTTCCTGAACACCAATGAGCGCCACACCAAGATCACCCGGTGCGGGTACATGTTCCTTCAGTGTCCGCATGCTTCCCGGGCTGCGCCCGAGGTCCCTGACGTCGAACGCCAGGGGCGAACCAGCATCTCTGTTAATGAGAACTCCTGTTGAACATATGACCGACGTACCATCTTAGCCTGAAGAGCCGCAGGGACTCAAACCGGCAGGAGGCAGCGCCGAAGTACCGATCCAGCCTACCGCTTGGGCTGCTGATCCGGCGAAGGCTCGCCGGCAACCAGGCGCCGGTGCACCGACCGGGGGACATAGTCGGACACGCTGCCGCCAAGCGCCGCAACTTCCTTGATGAGCGTGGAGGACAAGTGCAGGTAGCTGGCCTCCGCCGGGAGGAAGACGGTTTCAACGCCGCTCAGCTGCCGGTTCATGGTGGCCATGGGCAGTTCATAGTCAAAGTCGGACGAGGACCGTAGTCCCTTGACGATGGCGGACACGCCGCGCTGGCGGCAGTACTCCGCCAGCAGCCCTTCCCCCACCGGCTCCACCACGATGCCCTTGAGCGACGCCAGGGTTTCGCGTGCCATCTCCAGCCGTTCTTCCAGGCTGAACATGTACTTCTTGGCGTAGTTGGTGGAAATGGCGACGATGACCTCGTCAAAGAGGCCGGCAGCCCGTGCAATGACTTCGAGATGGCCGTTGTGGATGGGGTCGAAGGAACCGGGGCACACAGCGCGTCTCATGCTCCGAACCTACCTCATCGAAAGGCCGGGATACCATGACTGGATGCATCCACCGCGGGAACTTTCCACGCCCCTGGCATCTGCTCCCTGGCAGCGGACAGCGCTCGGAGCCAACCTCCTGGCACCCGGCGGCGGCCTTGGAGTCACCATCTTCGAAGAGATGACCACGCTGGCTGTCCAGACCGGCACCATCAACCTCGGCCAAGGCTTCCCCGACGAGGACGGCCCGGCCGAAATCCGGGAGGCGGCACGCGCCGCCATCGCCGCCGGCGCCAACCAGTATGCTCCGGGCAAGGGCCTGCCCGAACTCCGGGAAGCCGTCTCGGCACACCAGGAGCGCTTCTACGGGCTCACCCCGGATCCCGCGACCGGTGTCATCATCACCACGGGGGCCACCGAGGCCATCGCGGCTTCACTCCTGGCGTTTGCCGGGCCGGGCGATGAGGTCCTGACGTTCGAACCGTTCTACGACTCCTACGGGGCCGTCATCGGACTCTCCGGAGCTTCCCACATGACCGTGCCGCTGGCCGCCCCCGATTTCATGCCGGACCCGGCGGCGCTGGAGGCGGCCTTCAGCGAGCGGACAAAAGTGGTCCTGCTGAACAACCCGCACAATCCCACCGGCGCCGTGTTCCCGCCGGCCATCCTGCAGCGCGTGGTTGACCTTGCCGCCCGGCACGGCAGCATCATCATCACCGACGAGGTATACGAGCACCTTACGTTCGGTGTGGCCCATACCCCCGTGGCCACGCTTCCCGGCGCCGCCGGCCGCACCATCACCATCTCCTCCGCCGGCAAGACCTTCTCCCTGACAGGTTGGAAGGTCGGCTGGCTGAGCGGACCGGAAGAGCTGGTGGCAGCAGTCCGGACGGTGAAGCAGTTCCTCACCTACAGCTCGGGCACCCCCTTCCAGGCCGCGATCGCCAAGGGACTGGCCCTGCCGGACACGTTCTACACCGGCATCGCATCGGCCCTGGAGGAGAAACGAAACATCCTCAGCGCCGGGCTCCGTGCCGCCGGTTTTGACGTTTTCACCCCGCAGGGCACCTACTTCGTCAACGTGGACACCGCGCCTTTGGGTATCGCCGACGCCCTGGACCTGGCCAGGCGGCTGCCGGCGCTGGTGGGGGTCGCAGCCATCCCGGTGCCCGTCTTCTGCCACCCGGAAGGAGCCGAGCGTACGCGAAGCCTCCTCCGGTTTGCCTTTTGTAAGAAGACGGAAGTCCTGGAGGAAGCCGCCTCCCGGCTGGCCACTTTGCGCGGCCGGCTCTGATGGCCGCCGCCAACGGGTTGCCTGCCAGCCGGTTCCTGCGGACCACGGGCCAGCACGCGGCCATTGAACCGGCCCCTTTCACCGACGGCGCGTACGTGCTCAGTATTGGCGGAGCGGAGCAGTCCCACGTCAACCTGGACCGGCCCGGCGAGATCTTCTATGAGTACCTGCGAAGGATCGGGCACCTCGTGGACCTGGCGGCGCCGCCCGGAGAACCGGTCAGGGCGCTCCACCTGGGCGCCGGTGCGCTGACGCTGGCCAGGTACATCCAGGCCACGCGTCCCGGCTCGGTTCAATATGCGGTGGAACTGGAACGCGAGCTGCTCGACTTCGTCCTCCGGCACCTTCCCATGCCGGAGGGCACCGACCTGACCACGATCATCGGGGACGCCCGCGAAGCCCTCGGAGAGCTTGGCACGGACGGCCCGTTCGACGTCGTCATCCTCGACATCTTCTCCGGCCCGGACGCGCCCGCCCACATCGCCGAACGCGGGTTCTACCGTGAGGCCCGCGGGCGGCTGTCTCCCCACGGCCTGCTAATCGTCAACGTGGGCGACGAAGCGGCGCTGACACTCGTCCGGAGCCAGGTGGCGGCGATGCGCGGGGCCATGGCGGACGTGGCTGCATTCGGGGAGGCCGGCATGTTCGAGAGCAGGTACCCGGGCAACATCATCCTGGTGGGAACCCAGGGCCGGTGGCCGGAATCCTGGACGGCGGAACTTACCGCGCGCGGTCCCCACCCTGCCCGTGTCCTCGCCGGAGTGGACCTGGATCCCTTTTCGGGCTAAATCCCCGGGACGTCCGGCCCGGGAGCATCAGCAACGTCATCGGGAGCAATCGCGTCGGGCACGGACGGCTCGGCGAACCACAACCTGGTTTCGCCGTACTTCTTCTCCGCAAACCGTGCCATCCCTTGCGGCCATCCCGGTTCCGGGGAGCGGGACGAGCGCTCCACCACCACCACTGCACCCGGGGCCAGGTGAGCCGCCAGCTTCTGCAGCACCGCAGACAGCGCTCCATCCTCCAGCGGGTAGGGCGGGTCGAGGAATACCAGGTCCCAGGCTGCGTCCGGGGCGGCGCGGTCCAGGAAGGGCTCAACCTTGGAACGGTGCACGGTGACGGCCTTGCGGCCCACCACGCCATTGATCAGGTCGGCATTTCGCTGGCACACAGCGCTGGCTTTGGCGTCGGATTCCACCAGGTCCACGGTCCGCGCACCCCGGCTGCCGCTTTCCACCCCAAGGGCACCGGAGCCTGCGTAGAGGTCGAGCACCCGGGAGTCCGCCACCACGCCGAAGGCATCGAGGCGGGAGAACAGCGCTTCCTTCACCCGGTCCGTGGTGGGCCTGGTCAGGGACCCGGGGACAGCGGCCAGCGTGGTGCCGCCGCCCGCGCCGGCGATGATCCGGGTCACCGCACCCACCCCAGTCCGGCCGCGTCCGCTGCGCTGTCTTTGCTAACCGCGTTCAAGGAACGCCTCCTTCTCGGGGTTGAGGTACTTCTCAATCGCATCGGCAAGTTCCAGGTGGCCGGACAGCAAGGGGTCGCCGGCGACGATGGCCTGTGCGTCGTCCCGGGCCCGGGCAATCACGTCCTCGTGTTCGAGGACCCGCAGCAGTTTAAGCGTAGAGCGACCGCCCGATTGGGAGGCGCCCAGGATGTCGCCCTCGCGCCGCAGCTTGAGGTCCTCCTGGGAAAGGACGAATCCGTCGGTGGTGGCGGCGACTGCGTCCAGCCGGCGGCGGCTTGGATGGCCGGTTTCCAGGGCGGTCACCAGCAGGCATGTTCCGGGCAGTCCCCCGCGCCCCACCCGTCCACGCAGCTGGTGCAGCTGCGAGATGCCGAACCTGTCGGCGTCGAGGATGATCATCAGGGTGGCATTATGGACGTCAACCCCCACCTCGATCACCGTGGTGGACACGAGCAGCTTGATGTCGTTGGCGGTGAACCCCGCCATGGTCTCCGTTTTCAGGTCCGGATCCTGGCGCCCGTGGAGCGGGGCCAGTGGTACGCCGGCCAGCGACGGTTCAGCCAGCAGGTGGTCCACGACGGCGGTGACCGACGCGAGCTCCCGCCCTTCCTCTGCCTCCACGCCCGGAGGTGCCGCCTCCCCGGGACTGAAGTCGCCGTCGTCGTCCGTTCCAATCTTGGGGCAGACCACGTACACCTGGTGGCCGGCGTCGATCTCTTCCCGGGCGCGCGCCCAGATCCGCGCAGCCCATGCCGGGTTCTCGGCCAGCCCCACCAGATGGGTGGTGATGGGCGCCCTCCCCTTGGGAAGTTCATCGAGGGTAGAGGTTTCAAGGTCGCCAAACACGGTCATGGCCACCGTGCGCGGAATGGGCGTGGCTGTCATGACCAGCAGGTGCGGGGGCTTCCTGGCCTTGGCCCTGAGGGCATCGCGCTGCTCCACGCCAAAGCGGTGCTGTTCGTCCACCACGATCAGGCCAAGATCGTAGAAGGAGACGGTGTCGCTGAGCAGCGCATGCGTGCCGATAACGATGCCTGCGGTGCCTGACGCGGCGTCCAGCATGGCCTGCTTCCGGGCGGCTGTTGGCATCGAGCCCGTCAGCAGCGTGACCTGGACGGAAGGCCCGCTTCCGCCGGCCAGCCCGCCCAGGAGCCCGTCGCCGGACAGCGGACCCAGGGTGCGGCGGATGGAATCGTAGTGCTGGGCTGCCAGTACTTCGGTGGGTGCCAGGAGCGCAGCCTGGCCGCCGGCATCCACCACCTGCAGCATTGCCCGCAGCGCCACGACGGTCTTGCCGGAACCCACCTCACCCTGGAGCAGCCGGTTCATGGGGGTGTCCTGCGCGAGTTCCCCGGCCAGGGTCCTGCCGACGGCGGCCTGGCCGGCCGTGAGCGTGAAGGGCAGATCCTGGTCGAACGCGGCCAGGATTCCGTCACCTGCCGGGCGCCGGGCAGTGGCCTCCTCCGCGGCAAGCTGGGCCCGCCGCCGGGCGAGGGCGGACTGGAGCACCAGTGCTTCCTGGTAACGGAACCGGTCCCGTGCGCTCTTCCAGTCGGCCGGCGTTTCAGGTGCGTGGATGAGCCGGTACGCTTCCGCCACAGGCAGGAAGCCTTCCCTGGCGGCGACAGCCGGCGGAACGGGGTCCGGCAGGGAGCCGAGGTCCAGGGTCTCGAGCAGGGTGCCGATCACCTTCTGGATCCGCCACGAGGGCAGCTTCGCCGTCGCCGGATACACCGGAATGGGCATCACGGCCAGCTTTTCCGGGTCGCCACTGCCGTGGACGAAGGGGTCCTCGTCCAGAACCTGGAAGTCCGGGTTGGTGAGGCCCAGCTGGCCTTTGAAGCTGGTGACCTTGCCCGAGAACAGGGCCCGCCGCCCCTGCAGCAGCTCGTTCTTGGCCTTGAATCCGTTGAAGAAGCTGATTTTGAGCGTCCCGGGCACTTTGCCGTGGAAGTCCCGGCCGCCCACCAACCGGAGCCCCTGCTGCCCGTCGTCGTCGGACACGATGACGTCGGTAATGGTGCCGCGGCGCGCCTGCATGTTCCTTGTGCTGCTGGACAGCACCCGGGCGATCAGGGTGACTTCCTCGTTCAGTGGCAGTTCGTTGATGGCCGTCAGTTCCCCCCGCATGAGGTAACGGCGGGGAAAATAGGTCAGGAGGCCTTCGACAGTGGTGATGCCGAGGTGTTTCTCAATGACTGCGGCGGAACGTTTTCCGATCCGCCGTTCCAGGGCCAGGTCCAGCTCAGCGTTCATGCCCGCCGGAGTTCACTGCATCGGCGTCCGGGTCGCGCGGCAGGGCAAGGTCACTGATGCTGAGCTGGGCCGGCTCGCCCAGGGACCGGATCGTGTCCACGGCCTGGCCGGGCTCCGGGACGTGGACATGGACGCGCCAGCGGTAGTTGCCGTCGGAATCCGGACCGCTGCCCACCTGGCTCATGATGACGGACTCGCCGATCTCGTCCAGGCGCTGCCGGAGCGTTGCGGCGTTCAGGGGCGACAGGCTGATGGTGCACATGACTTCCACGCCGTCATCGTCCGGCAGGGAGGTGTGGATATGGGGATCGGAGACGTCGTAGCCGTGCAGGCCATCGAGGAGTTCGTTCTGAAGTTCCTCACCGAGGACCGCCGAGCGGAGGCAGTCGAGGATCAGGAGCATGCCCACGCCCCCGGCATCCACCACGTGGGCGGACTGCAGCGCGTCCAGCTGCTCCTCGGTGTGGATCACGGCGGCCAGGGCCCCCTCCACCACTGCGTCCAGGGCCAGGCCCAGCGCGTGGTTGCTGTCGTCGCCGTCCTGGCCCGCGTCGACGGCCGCCGCGGCACGGGCGGCCGCCTCCATGACCGAAAGCATGGTCCCGGGAACGGGGTCGCTCAGGGCTGACCAGGCCCGGATCTGGGCGCGGTTCAGCGCCGCCGACAGGAGCGTGGACGTCAGCCGGGTATGTCCGGCCAGCGGTTCCGCGGCAGCGCACAGGAACACGGAAAACAGCGTCCCCGAGTTTCCCCGTGCTTCCTCCATGGCCGCCTGTCCGGCGATGGCGAGGACTTCGCCGACGTCAACGGGGGCCGGCTGGTCTTCGCCCAGCACCAGTGAACGGGCGGCGGCGCGGACGGTGAGGTAGAGGTTGGTTCCGGTATCGCCGTCGGCCACGGGAAAGATGTTGATGGCGTTGAGCCGGTCGCTGTGGTTCCCCAGGGCAGTTTCAGCCTTGCCCAGCCACCTCTTCATCGCCAGCGCGTTGGCGGCAACCTTAGTGTGCAAAGTGATCCCATCCCCCGGTGTCCGCGGGCCCGCCCGCCATCAGGACACCCGGGCCGTCGTCGGTACCGAGTGCATGTATCGAGCCTATCGCAGTGAATCCGGCTGGCAGCTGAACGCCGGCAGGGAATGTGGCAAGCAGGCCGTGGTCCTCGCCGCCGCCCAGCACCCACTGCGCGGCATCCGCGCCCAACAGTTCCGCTGCCGGAGCAAGGAGGCCCGCCATCTCTTCCAGCCGGCCGGGGTCGAGGGCGACCGCGACGTTGCTGGCCCGGGCCAGCCGCCCACCGTCGCGCAGGAGTCCGTCGGAAATATCGAGCATGGCCGTGGCGCCCGCTGCCCGGGCTTCGGGGCCGGCATCCAGCGGCGGACGCGGGCGGGACTGCAGGTCCACGAAGACACGCGCCGCCGGGCCCAGGCTGTCCACCGGAACTCCGGACTCCAGCAGGGCAAGGCCGGCCGCTGCGTGGCCGGCTGTTCCGGCAAGCGCCAGGGTATCCCCCGCTC
>NZ_JBQEQF010000002.1:47153-289900 GCF_052046035.1 Paenarthrobacter sp. 22069
GGAGTACCGGCCTGCCGCCGTCGAGCGTTCCCAGCACCGCGACCGTCACCGAAATTTCGCTTCCCCTGCCAAGGTCCCCGCCAGCGACCGAACACTGCGTGGCCCCCAATCCGCGGATCGCCGCCGTCAGACCGTCCGCGAGGTCCTCCACCCAGCTGACCGGGGTATCAACGGGCAGGGTCAGGCTGACCACCATCGAGGTTGCCCGCGCCCCCATGGCGTTGATGTCGCTCAGGTTCTGCGCGGCAGCCTTCCACCCGACGTCGAAGCCCGTGGTGCGGTAGCCGTTGGGCCACAGGAGACGGAAATCCTGGTCCTGGACCTGGGTGTCGATGCTGATGACGGTCCGGCCGTCCGGGGCTGCCACGATGGCCGCGTCATCCCCGGGCCCGAGCAGCGTGCTGGAGGTGTGGGACTCCGCCATGCGAAGGCGCGGGAAGATCCGGGCCAACAGGTCTGCTTCGGACATCCCGGCAACGGTGGGCTGGCGGTCAACGCGGTTACGGAGGTCTTCAGGCACGCCACTACGCTACCGCGCCGGACCGACATCGTGTCCGTGCCGGACTGTCAACGCCCCCGGAGGAGGTCACACCGGACTGCCACCTGCCAAGCCGCCGGAGTAACGGGTATGACGGCTTCCGGCAACGCGGAATCAGAGCCACAAAGGACAGTTGCGTTCTGCACCCCCACTGCCCATTCGGGTCCTGTCTGCCGCGCAGTGGCTGCCTGGAAGTAGGTGGTGGACAAGAAGACTGCCAGCAGGGCAGGCGCCCAGTACCTGTGGCCGCTGCCAGCAATCAGCTTTCTGTCCTCGGCAACAACACAGGCAAGTGGCACAAGCATCAGCAAAAACATGGACGGGGCCACCGCGTAGCGAAAGAAGGTGAACATGGTCAGCCACTGGTCTTTGGTGAAATTGGCATAATCGAATTCGGGTGAAGGATTCAGCACTGTTGCTGCCACCCAGCAGGCCACGGCAGACCCGACTGCGCCCATCGCCACGGTCTTCCAACGCCAGCGGCCGAAAAAGAGAACGTAGACCAGCAGGCCGACGAAGATGGCGCAGGGAACGGCAATGGCAAAGCCGCCGAACGTGACGACGTTCAGCCCCATGGTGCGCGGGTTTGTTTCCCACAGGGAACCGATCGGCTGCAGCAGGAAGCCGTAGAGAATGGACAAGGGCTCAACCGAGTCCATCCGAGGCGCCTGGGTATAGCGGGGCTTGGAGATGGTGGCCACCAACTGGAAGCCGAGCCCAAGGATTAACGCCGCTGGCGCCCAGTAGTTCTTTTTCCGGACAAGCGACCAAACGGCGAGTGGAAGAAACAGTCCCGTGATAATTTCGGTGGTCGCCGCGGCCAATGTCCCTACAAAGAGAGCCGCACCTCCGTACCAGGTGCGGGGGCGGTATATCAGCAATAGCGGGCAAATCCAGAGCATGTACCAATGCAGGTTCGCGGCGTTTCCGAGCACCTCCAGCGGCGCCACAGGGACAAGCACAGGTATGAGCGCAACCATCAGACGGTAGCTGCGGTGCCCGAAGAGCTGGCCGGACAGGAAATAGGAGCCGACGGATATGGCTGCGACCACCAGGCAGCTAAGGAACGACATCAGCGTGCCGTAGGCCTCCAGGGGGCCAAGACTGTAGGCAATACCCGACACGATTCGCGGAACCGTATGCAGGTAGCCCGCATAGGGCTCCGCGATACTCTGCCATGGCCCGATGGACATGGTGTTAGCCAGAAAGACAGCGGCATCCTCGGCCCAGAGGGTGCCACGGGAAACTTCCGGAAGGCGGAACCACGCCAAAAAGGCGACACCGGCGACGGCGAACAGGTAACCGGCGGCGGTGAGGCCTTTCCTGCGAGCGGGGGAGAATGCTTTTTGGTCCATAAGTGCTGGATGGGAAGGCTCAGCAACCGCGGTGTTTTTCATGATGCAACCACTTTATAAGGTGCCGGCAGTACAAAAGGGCGGAGCGGGCGACGGCGGAGTCGTCCCACTCCACACGCCAAATTGATTTCGCCACATGCCAGCCGGGATGATGAACAAATGCACCATCCCCACCTGCCCCTGTCCGCCCGTGCCGCCAGGATGGCGATGGTTGGGGGAATCGCCGCCCTTTCGTTGACTGCCTGCTCCCCTGCTGTGGATGTGACCGCCGCCAAGGACGCCGCCAACCCGGCATGCGCGCCCATGATGGTGGCCCTTCCCGATGCCATTGGCGATTCGAAACTGCGCAAGACCAACAGCCAGGCCACCGCTGCCTGGGGCGATCCGTCGCTTGTCATCCTGCGCTGCGGCGTCAATGTGCCGGGGCCGACGACTGACCGCTGCGTCACAGTCAACGGCGTCGACTGGGTGATCAAGGAAGGCGACCCCGTCTGGACACTGACCACTTTCGGCCGCGAACCGGCGACCGAAATCCTGATGGACCCGGACAAGATCAGCTCCGCAACCGTGCTGGCGGACCTGGCCGCGGCAGCCGCCAAGGTCCCCTCCGTGCGGAACTGCGTGGGCCAGGAAGACCTGCAGAACCTGCCGCAAAGCCAGTAGGTCTTGCCGGCCCGCCTANCCGGCGCCGGCACCTGCCGGCCTGGGCTTAACGGAGGCCGGTTTTGCGGTGCAGCGCGAGGTAGATGAGTTCGTCGATCAGTTCGGCGTACCCAAGCCCTGAGGCTGCCCACATTTGCGGGTACATGCTCTTGGGCGTGAATCCCGGCATGGTGTTGATCTCGTTGATGATCAGATCACCCTCGGGGGTGTAGAAGAAGTCCACGCGGCTCAGGCCTTCCGCGCCCACGGCGTCGAAGGCGGCGGCCGCCAGCTCGCGGACCCGCGCGATTGCTTCCGTGGGGATGTCCGCCGGGCAGCTCAGGGATGCGGCGTCGTCCTCGACGTACTTGGCGTTGAAGTCGTAGAACTCGTGCGTTCCGCCTGCTACCGAGATCTCACCGGGCATGGAGGTCCGGGGCGCATCGGTGCCCCTCCCCTCCAGGACGGCGCACTCGATTTCGCGTCCGACGATTCCGGCCTCGATCACGAGTTTGAGGTCGTGCCGGCGGGCTTCCTCGATGGCGGCGTCCAGCTCATCCAGGGCATCCACCTTTGAGATGCCCATCGACGAGCCGGCACGCGCCGGCTTGACGAAGACGGGGAACCCCAGTCGGTCCACCTGCTTCCGCACAGCTTCCGGGTCCTTTTGCCACTGCCGGTCGGTCACGGCTACGTAGGGGCCAACATGAAGCCCCGCGGCCTCGAAGACCACCTTCATGTAGTGCTTGTCCATGCCGATGGCGGACGCCAGGACCCCTGCACCGACGTAGCGGGTGTCGGAGAGCTCGAGAAGGCCCTGGATGGTGCCGTCCTCGCCGAAAGGTCCGTGCAGCAGCGGAAAGACCACGTCGACGGCACCCAGTTCCTGCGGCACCTGGTTGGGCGATGCCACGATCAGCTGGTGCTCGCCGCCGATCTCGGCCAGGGTGACAGTCTCCGATGACGGCACGACTTCAGGAAGCGACGATGCCGCGAGGGACCATTGGGCCGTTTCGGCGGGGGCGAGGACCCACTGTCCGGTCTTGGCGATCCCGATGGGGATCACCTCGTACTTGTCCTTGTTGATGGCGCCCAGCACCCCGGCTGCGGTGACGCAGCTGACGGCATGCTCGCTGGAACGGCCGCCAAAAAGCACGGCTACGCGCGGTTTCCTGGTGGTGGCCGTTTCCCGTGTGGTGGCTTCGTCGTGGGACATGGTCAGTAATCGCCTTCAGGTTTCAATTCCCGGGACAGCAGGACGGGCCCCAGTTGGTCAACGGACAGTTTGCCTGCCAGCACCGCGACAACGGCGGCAGTGATGGGCATTTCGACGCCGAGCTTGCCGGCAAGTTCATGGACGGCCTGGCCGGACTTAATGCCTTCGGCGGTCTGGGTCATCTTCCGGCCCACCTCCTCCAGCGTCAGGCCCTGGCCAAGGAGCCGGCCTGCCGTATGGTTGCGTGACAGCGGGGACGAACAGGTGGCCACGAGGTCGCCGAGCCCGGCCAGCCCGGCCATGGTCTTGGCGTCGCCGCCCAGTGCCAGCGCCAGGCGTGAGGTTTCGGCCAGGCCCCTGGTGATGACGGAGGCCTTGGTGTTGTCCCCCATCTCCTTGCCTTCGCAAATGCCTACCGCCAGTGCGATGACGTTCTTCACGATGCCGCCGATTTCGACGCCGACAACGTCAGCAGTGGTGTAGGGCCGGAAGTAGGGTGCGGTGCAGCTCCTGGCCAGCCAGCCGGCGGTGGCGGGATCCGTGCAGGCAACCACCGATGCTGTCGGTTCCTCGCGGGCAATTTCCATGGCGAGGTTGGGTCCGGACACCACGGCGATTCGGTCCGGGGGGAGGTTGAGTTCCTGGCTGATCACCTCGCTCATCCGGGCGTCAGTCCCGAGCTCGAGGCCCTTCATGAGGGACACGACGACGGCTCCGGGGGCGATCATGTCCTTCCATTCCCGCAGCTGCGGGCGGAGGGACTGCGCCGGAACGGCGAGCACCACCAGGTCGGCTCCGGCGAATACGCTGCGGACGTCGGTGGACGCCGTGATGCTTCCCGGCAGGACGATGTCCTTCAGGTAATCGCTGTTGCGGTGGCTCGAATTGATCTCGTCCACCACTTCGGCGCGCCTGCCCCACAGCCTGATGCTGCGTTCGGCGCCGGTGGCAATCGCGGCGTCGGCGAGGATCTTGGCGAACGTGGTCCCCCAAGACCCCGCGCCGAGGACGGCCACGGTGCGGGCCGCTCCCGGCTTTGCATCAGCGGTCACGGGGCTTCCGATCCAGTGCCGGGCTTCTGTCCGCGGTCCACGAAGCGGCCGTGCTTGGCCTGCTGCTGCTTTGCCGGGTCCCAGCGCTCGGCGGGGGGCTGCCCGCCGCGCAGGCCGGCGAGGAGGCCGGTGATGGCATCCATGATCACTTCGGTGGCCTCGGTCAGTGTGGCTTTGTCCAGGGGACGGCCCCGGAAGGCGCTCAGGTCCACCGGATCCCCCACAACCAGGCGGGAGCGTTTCCGGGGAAGCAGATGGAAGGACTTGCCGTACCGGGGGAACACTTCGTGCGCACCCCAATGCGCGATGGGCACCACCGGGATGTCCCCTTCGAGTGCCAGCCGGGCAGCACCGGTGTGGCCCTTCATCGGCCACAGGTCGGGATCGCGGGTCAGCGTGCCTTCCGGGTAGATGATGATCGCACCACCCTCAGCCACGATCTCCTGGGCCACCTGCAGCGACCGGTTGGCACCCGTCGTCGAACGTTCCACCGGTACCTGCTTGGTGGCCCGCAGGAGCGCACCCAGGCCGGGGACGTTGAACAGCGCGGCCTTCGCCAGGAAGTGCGGGGCGCGCTTCTTGTTGTAGAGCATGTGCCCCACCACCAGGGGGTCGATCTCGGTGCAGTGGTTGGGGGCCGCGATGAAGCCGCCGGCGGGAAGCTTCTCGGTGCCTTCCCAGGTCTTGGACATCATGAGGTTCAGCAGCGGCCGGGCGATGCCGGCGATGAACACAAATGTGGCCCTGCTCTTGGCCGATTCCTTCACAGTTGCGCGCTACTTCGTGGTGGTGATGTCGAAGTCGGCGCCGAGGCCCGCGAGCTTTTCGGTGAACCGCTCATAGCCGCGGTTGATGATGTCGATGCCGGTTACCCGCGAGGTTCCGGTGGCGGCGAGGGCCGCAATCAGGTGGCTGAAGCCGCCGCGCAGGTCCGGGACGTCGATATCGGTTCCCTTCAGCTGGGTGGGGCCGCTGATCACTGCTGAGTGCAGGAAGTTGCGCTGGCCGAACCGGCACGGAACACTGCCCAGGCACTCCCGGTGCACCTGGATGCTGGCGCCCATGCGGATCAGGGCGTCGGTGAAGCCGAACCGGTTTTCGTAGACCGTTTCGTGGACGATGGAAACGCCTTCGGCCTGGGTCAGCGCCACCACGAGAGGCTGCTGCCAGTCGGTCATGAAACCGGGATGGACGTCCGTCTCCAGGACCAGCGGGTTGAGCTTTCCGCCCTTGTGGTAGAACCGGATCCCGTCCTCGCCGATGTCCATTCCGCCGCCCACCTTGCGGTAGGTGTTCAGGAAGGTCATCATGTCCCGCTGGGATGCGCCCTCAACGAAGATGTCGCCGCGGGTGACCAGCGCCGCCGAAGCCCAGGACGCCGATTCGTTCCGGTCAGACAGCGCACGGTGGTTGTAGCCGCCCAGGTCACGGACGCCCTCAATGCGGATGGTGCGGTCCGTCTGGACGCTGATGATGGCGCCCATCTTCTGCAGCACGGCAATGAGGTCGATGATTTCCGGCTCGGTGGCGGCACCGGACAGCTCGGTGATCCCTTCGGCGCGGGTGGCGCTGAGCAGGACCTGCTCGGTGGCCCCCACGGACGGGTACGGCAGCGAGATCTTGGCGCCGTGCAGGCCCTTCGGGGCCGAGATGTGGATGCCGCCCGGGCGCTTCTCCACCACCGCGCCGAACTGGCGCAGCACATCCAGGTGGTAGTCGATGGGACGGTCGCCGATCTTGCAGCCGCCCAGGTCCGGGATAAAGGCCTCGCCGATCGCGTGGATCAGCGGGCCGCACAGCAGGATGGGGATGCGGGAGTCGCCGGCGTGGGCGTCGATGGCGGTGCTCGGCGCCGTCTTCGCGGCCTTGGGATCGAGGGTGAGATCGCCGTTGACCGGGTCCTTCTCCACTGTCACACCGTGCAGCTGCAGCAGGGAGGTGACAACCTCGACGTCCTTGATTTCCGGCACGTTCCGCAACACCGAGGGTTCGTTGCCAAGCAACGCCGCCACCATTGCCTTGGGGACGAGATTCTTTGCCCCACGGACGCTGACGCGGCCTGTAAGCGGGACACCGCCGCGGATTGTCAGAACACTACTCATATACCGGTTTCCTCACGATCACTAGCCCCCAAAACCTTGCAAAGGCTCCAACCAAGCATAGGAGGTCGCGTTACCGAACCGAAATAAGGGCCCACCGGCGGCGGGGNCCGGTGCAGGGCCCGGGGGTCAGGAAAGCTTTGCCGGCAGGGTCTTGGGCTTGAACGATGGCCGCGTGGTTTCGTAGGCCGTGATGTCGGCCTCGTGCTGGAGGGTCAGCCCGATGTCGTCCAGGCCTTCCAGGAGCCGCCAGCGGGTGTAGTCGTCGATGTCGAAGGGCGCCACGATGTTGCCGCAGACCACGGTCTTGGACTCGAGGTCCACCGTGACCTGGGTGCCGGGGGCGTTTTCGAGTTCCTTCCAGATGAGCTCGATGTCGTCCTGGGCCACCTGCGCGGCCAGCAGGCCCTGCTTGCCCGAGTTGCCGCGGAAAATATCGGCGAAGCGGGAGGACAGAACGGCCTTGAAGCCATAGTCCTTGAGCGCCCAGACGGCGTGTTCCCGGGAGGAGCCGGTACCGAAATCGGGGCCGGCAACCAGGACCGACCCGGCGTTGAAGGGCTCCTGGTTGAGGATGAAGGAGGGGTCCTTGCGCCAGGCGGAGAACAGCGCATCCTCGAAGCCGGTCCGGGTAATGCGCTTCAGGTAAACCGCGGGGATGATCTGGTCGGTGTCGACGTTGCTCTGGCGCAGCGGGACGCCGATGCCGGTGTGCTTGGTGAACTTTTCCATGGTGCTGTCCTAAGCTGCGTCGATGCGGATGGCGGCGGGTTCGGGAGCGGGTTCAAGGTCCGACGGCGAGCTGAGCGTGCCGCGCACTGCCGTGGCTGCTGCCACCACCGGTGAGACCAGGTGGGTGCGCCCGCCCTTGCCCTGGCGGCCTTCGAAGTTGCGGTTGGAGGTGGAAGCACAACGCTCCCCTACCTCCAGCTGGTCCGGGTTCATGCCCAGGCACATCGAGCAGCCCGCGAAACGCCATTCGGCCCCGAATTCCTTGAAGACCTTGTCCAGGCCCTCTGCCTCGGCTTCCAGGCGGACGCGCGCGGAGCCGGGCACAACCAACATCCGGATGTTGGGGTCCTTTTGGCGTCCACGGATGATGTCCGCAGCGGCCCTCAGGTCCTCCATCCTGGAGTTGGTGCAGGAACCCAGGAAGACCGTGTCCACCCGGATGTCCTTCATCGGCGTGCCGGCTTCGAGTCCCATGTACTGCAGGGCGCGTTCCGCAGCCGCCTTGGCGTTCTCGTCGCCGAAGTCCTCGGGCGACGGAACGGCCTCGGACAGGGACACGCCCTGGCCGGGGTTGGTGCCCCAGGTGACAAACGGCTCCAGCGTGTTCGCGTCCAGGTCAACCTGGACGTCGAAGGTGGCATCGTCGTCGGTACGCAGGGTGTTCCAGTACTCGACGGCGGCATCCCACTCCGCACCCTGGGGGGCATGCGGCCGGCCCTTCATGAATTCGTAGGTGGTCTCGTCCGGGGCCACCATTCCGGCGCGGGCGCCGGCCTCGATGGACATGTTGCAGATGGTCATCCGGGCGTCCATGGACAGGGCGCGGATGGCCGAGCCGCGGTACTCCAGGACGTAGCCCTGGCCGCCGCCGGTGCCGATCTTGGCAATGACGGCAAGGATGATGTCCTTGGCAGTGACGCCGGGGCGCAGGGTGCCCTCGACGTTGATGGCCATCGTCTTGAACGGCTTCAGCGACAGGGTCTGGGTGGCCATGACATGCTCCACCTCGGAGGTGCCGATGCCCATGGCAAGGGCCCCGAAGGCGCCGTGCGTGGAGGTGTGCGAGTCACCGCAGACCACGGTCATGCCGGGCTGGGTGAGGCCCAGCTGTGGACCCACCACATGGACGATGCCCTGCTCGGCGTCGCCCAGGCTGTGCAGCCGGACGCCGAACTCCGCGCAGTTGTTGCGCAGGGTCTGGATCTGGGTGCGGCTGGTGAGGTCGGCAATCGGCTTGTCGATGTCCAGCGTGGGGGTGTTGTGGTCCTCCGTGGCAATGGTCAGGTCGGGGCGGCGCAGCCTGCGGCCGGCCAGGCGCAGGCCTTCGAAGGCCTGCGGAGACGTGACTTCGTGGACCAGGTGGAGGTCGATGTAAAGAAGGTCCGGCTGGGCGTTGGCACCGTCGCCGTCACCTTTGCGCACCACATGTGCGTCCCAGACCTTCTCGGCCAATGTCTTTGCCATGGCCATCTCCCTTCACTGCTGTTTGGCTGATGAATCCAACTGAATCAGGACGGTTCCGCACTGCGCCAGCCGAAAGATTTGCATCTCAGATATTGAGACGGCAATATCATTACATGGACAATTCTAGTGGAGTCGGTGTCATTGATAAAGCAGCCCAGGTGCTCGATGCCCTGGAGGCCGGTCCCACCACGCTGGCGCAGCTCGTAGCCGCCACCGGCCTGGCCCGGCCCACGGTCCACCGCCTCGCCCTGGCCCTGGTCCACCACCGCCTGGTCAGCCGTGATATCCAGGGCCGGTTCGTGCTGGGCAGCAGGCTTGTCGAGCTCGCCTCCGCCGCCGGCGAGGACCGCCTGATCGCCTCCGCGGGCCCTGTGCTGATGCAGCTGCGCGACGCCACCGGCGAAAGCGCACAGATCTTCCGCAGGCAGGGTGACTGGCGCGTCTGTGTCGCATCAGCCGAGCGCCCCATCGGCCTGCGCGACACCATTCCCGTCGGCACGCAACTGTCCATGAAGGCCGGCTCTGCCGCCCAGGTCCTGCTGGCATGGGAAGACCACGACCGGCTGCTCGAGGGACTCCAGCAGGCCCGCTTCACGCCCACCGTCCTGGCCGGAGTACGACGGCGGGGCTGGGGACAGAGCCTTGGCGAACGCGAGCCGGGGGTCGCCTCCGTTTCGGCCCCCGTCCGGGGTCCGTCCGGGCGGGTAATTGCCGCCGTCTCGATTTCCGGTCCCATCGAGCGCCTGACCCGCCAGCCAGGGCGCCTGCATGCCGAAGTTGTGTGCAACGCCGGGCGCATCCTGACCGAGGCACTGCGCAAGAACAACGACTAGCCGTAACAGCGAGGCTCATTACCGCTCCCCCGGCTTCCTGCGCCGCTAGGCTGTGCCCATGGGCAGCTACGCAGTGTTCCTCCGCGGCATCAACGTTGGCGGAATCAATATTAAGATGGCGGACCTCCGCGAAGCACTGAAAGACTCCGGCTTCGCCGACGCCAGGACCCTGTTGGCCAGCGGGAACGTGGTGCTCTCCAGCCGCCTTGACGCGGCTGCGGTCAAGCGGGAATGTGAAAAGTGCCTCCGCGCTGCTTTCAGCTACGAGGCGTGGGTGGTGGTCCTGGACGCCGGGCGGATTGCGGACCTCGTCGACGCCTGCCCCTATCCCGGGGACGACAAGTCCACCCACACCTACATCACCCTGTCGTCGGACACGGCCGTGCTTGATGAACTGGAAGCGGCAGGGGCTGCCCTCGAGGGCCAGGACCAGCAGCGGCTGGGGCCGGAGGCGCTTGCCTGGCTGGCCCCCGCAGGCGGAACCCTGGAGAGCCCTTTCAGCAAGATCAGCGCAAAACCGAAATTCAAGGCCGCCACCACTACCCGCAACCTGCGCACCCTCATTAAGGTCCGGGATGCTGCGGCCTCCCTTGCAGGGGCTTCCTAGGCTGCGGCTTTCTTCAGGGCCTTGTTGAAGGCTGCCAGCCGGGCGATTTCCTCCTCCACGGGCGTCACCACCAATTCCTGGGCCGCTGCCGCAACGGCACTGTTGAGCCGCCGTCGTGCCCTTGCTGCACGCGCGCGGGCAGCTCCTGCCGCAATGAACCGTCCCGTGACGGCCAGGAGGATTCCAAGCGCCAAGCCGAGGGCAATCATCAGCGTGGGCACCGGCCACCCCTCAACGCGCGGCACCTCGGGGACCGGCAACTGGAGGTACCCCAGGCCCCCCAGGACGCCCAGCCAGCCCAGGCCGCCCACGAGGGTCAGCAGTGCCAGCCACTGCACAACATTGAATGCGCCCCACCACCAGGCCCTGCGGTTGGCACCAAGGTCGGTCCCGGCAATGGCCTGGTCCAGGGCATCGGGCAACCGGTCCCGGCTGGTCCGCGCGGCGTTCCTGATGGCCGCCCGCCAGGGGCCGGGCGCACCCGCACTGGCCGAATCCGCGAATTCCCGGACCGCCGCATCAGAGCGCGCACGCTCCGGGGCGCCGGCCGGCGGCAATGACGTCCTGTTCAAGGCGGCGGGAGAGCTGCTGCGCAGGTTGAGCCGCCGCAGCGGGTCCGCCCGGAACCTGGCGAGCCAACGGGTCACGGGCCAGCCGGTGCGCCGTACGGACTCCAGGCGGTAGGACTGCCCCACGGCGCGCACCACGGCGGGGACGTTGGCCGCCACGGCAAGTTCCTCCGCCAGCCGCGTCCTTGCCCCTGGTCGGACACCGGCCGCCTCCCCTTCACCGGAAACGCACCGCAGGCCCTCTGCCGCAGCGGTGACGTCGGCCTCCAGCCGCCGGGACTGCGCCTGGCGCTGCACGGCAACCTTGCGGATTGCCGCCCGTACTTCCGCGATCCCCGTCCCGGTCACGGCAGAACACGGCAGGATCCCCACCTGTCCCAGCCCTTCAGCCGCGAGGATCGCGTGCAGTGAATCAAGCACCGGCTGCACGTCATCGGGAGGCAGCCGGTCCACCTGGTTCAGGACCACGAGGGTCACGGCGCCGTGGGAAGCGTGCGGAGCCAGGAAGCCGTTGTGCACGGCAGCATCCGCATACTTTTGGGGGTCAAGTACCCAGACCAGGACGTCCACCATGCCCACCATGCGCTGCACGATCTCCCGGTTGGCCGCATGTGTTGAGTCGAAGTCGGGCAAGTCCAGCAGGATCAGCCCTGTTTGCTCATCGGCGAAGCCGTCCACCGGAGCCGAGTGGTGCCGGTTTCCCACCTCCAGCCAGTCAAGGATGGCATCGCTGCCCGCTGCTCCCCAGACACCCGCCAGCGGTTCCGATGTGGTGGGCCGGCGGGCTGCCGCCGTCGCAATTTCCGCTCCGCTGACGGCGTTGAACAGGGAGGACTTCCCGCTGCCCGTTGCCCCGAAGAAACCCACCACGGTGTGGTCGCCGGACAATGACCGCCGGGAACTGGCGCGCTCCAGGACGCCGAAGACCTGCCGCAGTGCGTCATCCGGGAGGATCCCCTCCCCCAGTTCCCGGGCGTCCTCAAGCGCCTGGAGCCGGCCGTCCAGCCGGGAGGACTCCCGGGTACCGCTGTGGCGGCTCACGCGCTCTCCGCCAGCCGGGCCAGGTCCCGGGCCTGGGCTGCCAGCCGCTGCGCCTGGGCCCGGTCTTCCTCCGGCAGGCGCCGCAGGAACTTCTGTTCCTCGTCCGCCAGCAGGAGGCGGCAGCGCCTTGCCAGGTCTTCACGTGCCCTATCTGCCATCCGGCGCACCGCGTCCTCGCCAAAGACCGCCTCCAGCAGGCGCTGGCCCACCACGGCGGTTCCCCCGGCCACGCCGATTTCCAGTCCGGTCAGCCCTGCCGTCATCGAGAACACCACAATCATCAGGGCGGCGCCCAGCCCATTGATGCCAAAGGACAGCCACCGCGCCTGGGTGCGCTTTCCCTGGCCCTCGGTGCGGATCAACTCCATGAGCGCTTCCTGCCAGGCGCGGATTTCGGCTGCCGCGCGGTCAGCGAAGCCCGGTCCTGCGCCGGAGAGGTCGTCCGCACCGAGCAATTGCCGGCCCGCCGGGTCGGAGCGCCAGCGCCGGTCGGTGTCTTCCGCGGCGTTCGCTGCTTCGTCCACGATCACCGCCTGCAAACCGGTTTCGATCGCCGCCTCGACGCGCACTGCCGGGGCAGGCTCGCCGCGGAAGAACGCTCCGAGCCGGTCCCTGAAACGTCCCACGTTTTGCTCAACGACGCGGAAGAACTCCCCCGTGCCCACAAAGTCCTGCCAGCGGGCCAGTACCTCTCCCCGCAGCAGGGCACCGTCGCGGGTGGCCTCCAGGATGCGGGCGGCCGCATCCGCGTAGGCCGCGGCGGCGTCGGCTTCGAGGCGGGCGGCCGCTTTGTCCTGCTCACGGACCGCCCCGGCGATGCCGGCTACGCGGCCGGCCAGTGCCCGGACGGTGCCGTTCAGCGTCCGGCGCGCCACCGCGGCCCGTCCCGCGGCGTCGGCAGCCAGCGCCGCCACCCACTCCTGCAGTTCATTGACCGCGCCGGCAGGCAGCATTCCGGCCGGATCCAGGATGGTTTCGGCGATGATGAACAGGCGGCTCTTGGCCAACCCCTCGCGGTCGAGCAGTCCGCGGAGGTCCTGGCTCACCTCCTGCTCTGCTCCCGGCGGCACGCGGTCCAGCACCACGGCAACGGTGATGTCCCGGGCAGCGGCGTCGAGGAGGAGTTTCCACGGGACCGCGTCTGCGTACCGGTTGGCGGTGGTGACGAAGATCCAGAGGTCCGCTGCAGCCAACAGTTGACCCGCCAGCATGCGGTTCTGGTCAGCGATGGAATCGACATCGGGGGCATCCAGCAAGGCGATCCCTGCGGGAACGGCGGGGTCGGCGAGCAGCACGAGCGAAGCGGCAGCGTCTGCGCCCTGGCCACCCGGTTGGCCGGCGGAGGCGGGACTGCCGGTGAGGGTCCCGCGGATCCGGGCGAGGCCAGGCAGGACGCGCGGGCCTTCGAACCATGTGGCCTCTGCGGGGTTGTGCAGCAGGATGGGCTGGCGGGTGGTGGGCCGGATGGCGCCGGCCCTGGTGACGGGATGCCCGACGAGGGCGTTCACCAGGGTGGACTTGCCGGCGCCCGTGGAACCGCCGACGACGGCGAGCAGCGGGGCGTCCAGGCTGCGGTACCGGGGAAGGATGTAGTCATCCAGTTGGGCCAGTGCGGCCGCGGTTTCCCTCCGCGCGTGGTCCACACCGGGCAGGGCAAGCGGCAGTGAGACATCATCCAGGCCGCCGCGGATCTCCTCCAGCAGCGCCACCGCCGCGGCGGCGTGCTGCTCCGGCTGGGTGGTGCGGCCTTGCTCGTTGTCGGAGATCACAGCAACATCATGCCAGTTGAGGCGTCGAGGGGCCCGGACCCGGCGCGTCGGCCGGCGGGGATTTCCCGGGCGTCTCCAGCCGGCAGTGATGGGGCGTTTCCACAAAGACGGCAGGAACTGATGGGGCGTTCCCGTTCTGCAGCAGGACGTGATGGGGCGTCTTAACCATCACCCCGTATACGGACAAACAAAAATGGCCCCGGGCTGTTGCCCGGGACCATTTTGATGGTGACCCCAGCGGGATTCGAACCCGCGTTACCGCCGTGAGAGGGCGGCGTACTAGGCCGCTATACGATGGGGCCGAGTACTTTCGACAGCGTTTCCGCTGTTCAAGCTCAGTGAGTATTTCACACACTTTGCTGTGGTTTCAAATCGGCGAACCGACCGGAAACCTACTGTTTTGGGGCTGGAATCAGCCTTCAAACCAGAGCTGGGATACCAGGACTCGAACCTAGAATGACGGTACCAGAAACCGTAGTGTTGCCAATTACACCATATCCCAAGGGCACTTTCGGGCCGGTTTTCAGGGCGTTTTCCCTGCTCCGTGCGCCTCAGCACGAGAAATTACTTTACCCGAGACTTTCGGCTGGCACAAATCGGGAAGTGCGCAGGCAGGAAATCCTTCCGCAGCCGCTCCGCCGAAACCCTTGCAACGGGCTCGAAGCTATGGTTACCCTCGAGTAAGTTACCCATCGGTAACAACTCCCCGCCCTGTTTACGGGCCCCACGAGGAAACGGGAACGCCTTACAAACCACGGTCCATACCGCCGGGCAGCGTCGTCCGGCGGAACGTTAGGAAGTGTCAGCGTTGACAACCCGCACTGAAACCATGGCAGCAGCCAAGCCCGGAACCCGGTCCCAACCCATCGCCATCATCGCGCTCTCCGTGTTGCTTTCCCTGTTCATAGCCTTTTACACGTACCTCACAGGCCAGATCTCACATGGCGCCGCCCAGCTGATGGACGGCGCCGAACAGGCGGCCTCCGGAGCTGCCCAGCTGAAGGATGGTTCAGGCCAGCTCGCCACCGGCGCCGGCGCCGCAAACAAGGGCGCAGCCCAGGTGGAGGACGGCGCGGCCAAGGTCAAGGAAGGCAGCTCCGCACTCAATGCCGGGGCGTCAGCCCTCCAGACGGGCGCCGGCAAGATCTTTTCAGGCGTCCGGGACCAGCTGGCCCCCGGGGTGGACAAGCTCCACGCCGGCACCACCAAGCTCCAGAATGACGTCCTGAACAAACTCGTGCCCGGCGTCTACCAGGTGGACGACGGCGCAAAGAAGCTTCAGGCAGGCGCCGTCGCCCTGTCCGCGGCCCTGACGCCGACGCCGGCCGGCAACGCGCCGGACAACCTTGCCGACGGCGCGGGGCAGCTGGCAGCGGGTACGGGCCAGCTCGCCGCCGGCGCCGGGCAACTCGATGCCGGCGCCACCAGCCTCAGCGCAGGGACTGCGGCGCTGAAGAGCGGAACAGCCCAGCTGAAGGGTTACCCCGGCGCGGGCAACGACCCCACGAAGGGCGACGGGCTCGCCGCGCTCAGCCAGGGGCTGGACCAGCTTGAAGCCGCGGCGAACGGTCCCCAGGGCCTGGTGCCACTGGCCGTGATCAAGGACCAGATCGCCAAGCTCGCCGACGGCGGCCGGCGTGCCTACGCAGGAGCCGGGCAGCTCGATGCAGGAGCAGCAAAGCTCAATGACGGTGCCGGGCAGCTTAAGGCCGGGACCGGCAGTTTGACCGCGGGGGCCGGCCAGTTGAACGACGGCGCTGGGCGGCTCAAGGCAGGTTTCGCAATCCTGGCGGAAAAGCTCAATGCGACGGACCCGCAAAACCCCGGCGTGGTGCTGGGTACCTCCATGCTGGCCGAGGGTACAGCGAAGATCCGGGTGGGAATGGACGGCGTCCCGGGCGACCCGGACCGGCCCGGGCTGATCTACGCCGCGAACAACCTCCAGGACGGAACCACCAGGCTCAGCGCGGGCATCAGTGGCGACGGCGACCCCGCGAACCCCGGCCTGCTGGCGGGAACCCAGGCGCTCTCCGACGGTACGGTGGCCCTCAGCGGCGGAACCAGCCAACTGCAGTCAGGTTCCGCCGGGCTGGCCGATGGAACCGGGCAGCTCGCCGACGGCAACGGCAAGCTCGATGACGGGTCGGGCAAGCTCGCTGCCGGGGCCGGAAAGCTTGCCGACGGCAACGCGCAGATCGCCGCCGGCACCAAGGAACTGCACACCAAGGTGGCCGCCGTGTCGCCGTCGTCGTGGCTGGACAACCCTGCCGTGGCACTCCTGCTGGTCGCGTTCCTGGTGGCCGCAGCCGCCGCGGCGTACCTGATCCTTCGGCGGCGGGCCCTGCGGGCCCGCGCGTAGCCCGGGGGGTCTTCCCGGGCCGGTTCCTAGACGAACAGCGGGAGAAGGTCTGCCAGGGTGCTGACGGCGGTGCCGTCGAAGCCCTCGACAACTTCACCTGCCCTGTTGAGCCACACGCCTGCCAGCCCTGCCGCCGTCGACCCTTCAGCGTCCAGCAGGCGGTTGTCGCCCACGTAAAGTGTCTCGGCAGGGCTGGTGCCGAGCAGGCGGACGCCCTCGAGGTAGATCGCCGGGTCGGGTTTGGCGACGCCCAGGGTGTCCGTCCCCACCAGGTGCTTGACGCGCTCCAGGCCGGCGCCGTCAAGCTTGGCCCGCTGGTAGTCGTGGACGTTGTTGCTCACGGCACCGTAGGGAATCCCGGCCCGGTCCAGGGCATCCAGCAGGGGCGCCACGTCCGGGAACGCCTTGACGTAGGCAGGCTGCTTTTCCATGTAGGCGCTCAGCCACTGGTGCGATTCCACGCCGTCGGCAAGTTCCACGCCGAAGTGGCCCAGGGCTGCCCGGCCGCGGAGCAGCCGCTGCTCGTTGAATGTGATTTCCCCGGCCAGGTACCGGTCGTAGTAATGGGTGGTTTCATGCGTGAAGATGCGCCCGAACCGCTCCCACCCGGCCTGGTCAAGGCCGGGCAGAAGGTGTTCGCTGACTTCCCGCAGAGCGGTGGTCATGGAGTACTCGAGGTCGACCAGGGTGTCGTCAATGTCGAAAAGGACGCCGCGGACAATGCCGAAGCGGATGTCCGGGATTCCGGCCGGTGCCTCGCTGGGAGCCGTCATCAGCCGCGGAAGGCGCGGAGCCGGCGCAGGGAAGACTCCTTGCCCAGGATCACCATGGACTCGAACAGCGGCGGCGACACGCGGCGGCCGGAGACGGCGGTCCGCACGGGGCCAAAGGCAAGGCGCGGCTTGATCCCCATGTCCTCCACCAGGGCCTGCTTGAGTGCAGCCTGGATGTTCTCCGCGGTCCATTCCGCCAGCGGTTCGAGCGCGGCGATGGCGGCATCGAGCACCTCGGGAAGGTTGGCGGGAAGGCCCTTGCGCGCATCATCGGCAACGTCGATGGCGTCGTCGGCCTTGAACAGGAAAGCGAGCATGTCCGGGGCTTCACCCAGCAGGGTGATGCGCTCCTGGATCAGGGGTGCCGCTTCGGTGAGGATGTCCTCCTCCCGGTCCGTCAGGATTTCCCCGACCAGGTCCGCTTCGCGCAGGTAGTGGGCCACACGGTCGCGGAACACCTTCGGCTCGAGCATCCGGACGTGGGTGCCGTTGATGGCTTCGGCCTTCTTCAGGTCGAAGCGGGCCGGGTTGCCCAGGACGTCGTGGATGTCGAAGTGCTCCACGAGCTGCTCCACGGTGAAGATGTCCTCGTCCGCGCTGAGGGACCAGCCCAGCAGGGACAGGTAGTTCAGCAGGCCTTCGGGAATGAAGCCCCGTTCCCGGTGCAGGAAGAGACTCGACTCGGGATCGCGCTTGGAGAGCTTCTTGTTGCCCTGGCCCATCACGTAGGGCAGGTGGCCGAATTCGGGCATGTACTCGGCAACGCCGATGACGTACAGCGCCCGGTACAGGGCGATCTGGCGGGGGGTCGAGCTGAGCAGGTCCTCGCCGCGCAGGACATGCGTGATGCCCATGAGTGCGTCATCCACCGGGTTGACCAGGGTGTACAGCGGAGCGCCGTTGGCCCGCACCACGGCGAAGTCGGGCACGGATCCGGCCTTGAACGTGATGTCCCCGCGGACCAGGTCCGTAAAGGTGATGTCCTCGTCCGGCATGCGCAGGCGGAGGACTGCCTGCCGGCCCTCTGCCCGGTACTGTGCCAGCTGCTCATCGGTCAGGTGCCGGTCAAAGCCGTCGTAGCCAAGCTTGGGGTCCCGGCCGGCGGCACGGTGGCGGGCCTCGATCTCCTCCGGGGTGGAGAAGGATTCGTAGATGAAACCGCCATCATGCAGCCGCTTGATGACGTCCTGGTAGATGTCGCCGCGCTGGGACTGCCGGTACGGCTCATGCGGGCCGCCCACCTCAACGCCCTCGTCCCAGTCGATGCCGAGCCACTTCAGCGCGTCCAGCAGCTGGTGGTAGCTCTCCTCGCTGTCCCGCGCCGCGTCCGTGTCCTCGATCCGGAAGACCAGCGTGCCCTTGGTGTGGCGGGCGTACGCCCAGTTGAACAGGGCGGTCCGGATTAGCCCGACGTGCGGGGTACCCGTAGGCGAGGGGCAGAAACGGACCCGGACGGGAGTTTCTGCGGTGACGGGCGGAATGGAGGCGGCAGGTGAGGAAGAAGCGATACTCATAGTGGCTTCAACTTTACCCGCCTGCCCGGGTGCCTCCCTCCCGCGACGGGACCGGCCTAGCGGCGGACGATGGGGTTGGAGAGCCGCCCGATCCCCTCGATCTCCACCTCGAAGCGGTCGCCCTCCTTGACCAGCCCCACGCCGGCAGGCGTGCCGGTCATGATCACGTCGCCGGGGAGCAGGGTAAACGCCTGGGAGACGATGGACACCAGTTCGCGGACGCCGCGGATCATCTGGCTGGTGCTGCCGTCCTGGCGCACCTCGCCGTTGAGCCTGCCCTGGATCTGCAGGTCCTCCGTGTCCAGGTCGGTCTCGATCCAGGGCCCCAGCGGGGCGGAGGTGTCGAATCCCTTGGCGCGGGTCCACTGCAGGTCCGTCTTCTGCACGTCGCGGGCAGTGAGGTCGTTGCCGCAGGTGTAGCCGAAAATGACGTCGTGCACGCGGTCTTCCGGGACGTCCTTGCAGATGCGGCCGATCACCACGCAGAGTTCGGCTTCGAACGAGACTTCCTCGGAGAATTCCGGCAGCACGACGGGGTCGTTCGGGCCTACGACGGCGGTGTTCGGCTTGAGGAACAGCAGAGGCTGGGCGGGTACCTCGTTGCCGAGTTCCTTGGCGTGCTCCACGAAGTTGCGGCCGACGCCGATGACCTTGCTCCGGGGGATGATGGGGGCCAGCAGCCGGACGTCTTCCAGCTTGTGCCGCACGGAGGTGCGCTCCACTCCGTTGAAGAAGGGGTCGCCGTGGATGACAGTGATTTCCTCACCGCCCGGTTCACCTTCCACAACGCCGTACAGGGGATCGGAATCGACTACAAACCTGGCAATACGCATGGCTCCTACCCTACCGTCCCAGCTGCACCGCCCTGCCCCTCACCTCCGCGGCGCAGGTAGGAAAGCTGTGCGGCAACGGAGAGTTCGGCAGCGCGCCGGACGGAAGGTCCGACGTCGGCATAGACGGCGTCAGCCACCTCACCAACGGATGCGTCCCGGCCCAGCCGGTCCAGCGCGGCGCGGATCTGCGCCAACCGTTCCTCCCGGTGCGCCCGGTAGCTGCGGGCAATGGATTCAAGGGACGCCAGGACCGGCCCGTGGGCGGGCAGGACAGTTGCGGGCCCGAGCGCTTCGAGCCGGACCAGGGAGGAAAGATAATCGCCCAGCGTGCCATCCGGAAAGTCCAGGACGGTGGTTCCGCGGCCCAGGACGGTGTCGCCGGTCAGCACCGAACCGGCCTGCCCGTCGGCGGGGAGGTGGAAACAGACGGAGTCGGAGGTATGGCCGGGCGTGGCCAGGACTTCGATCTCCACCCCGGCTGCCCTGAGCACCTCGCCGTGAGCCAAGGGGTCTCCCCCGCCGTGGCAGTGGCGGGGGTCGGCCGCACGGACCGGCGCGCCGGTCAGCCCGTGCAGGCGCGCGGACCCGGCCGTGTGGTCCGCGTGGCGGTGGGTCACCAGGATGAGTTCGACGGCGCCGGCACGGGCAAGTGCGCCCAGGTGCGTTTCGTCCTCCGGTCCGGGATCAACGACCACCACGGAGGCGTGTCCGGGGGCACCCAGGATGTAGGAGTTGGTGCCGTCCAGGCTCATGGGGCCGGGGTTCGGGGCAAGGATGAACTGCGAGAGCCGGGAGCTGCGCTGGAGGCCCGGGCCGGAAACAGAGGTCACTGACCCATCCTCGCATCCATGGCCACCCCTCCCCAGCCTGGCCGCTGCGGGCCGTCGGAATAGAACTATGGCCGCCCCGGGTTGGCACCCAGTGACAGCACCACGATCCCTTAGGAAGCCTGAATCTTTCATGAGCACCGCAACACTCGCAGACCTTCTCGTCCAAGCCGACACGGACGGCCACGACCACTTGGCCACCGAAAAGGCCACCGGCCTGCTGCACGTCCACAACCACGCCACGGGCAGCATTGTCTGGTTCCCCACGTGGAAGAAGTTCCGTGAGACGGCCGACTGGACGGAGGCCGTCGCCGCGATCACCGCGGAACTGGAGGGCGTATCCGCACCGGCGGACCAGGCCGGCGCCGCAATCCTGGCCGCGGACCTCGAAACCCTGCTGGACCTGGCATCCCATTCCAGCGACGCCAACGTGTTCGTGCAGGAAAACCTCACCCGCCACCTGACCCGCACCTGGGCTGTGGCGGACGCCGTGGCCAAGGCCGACGACAAGGACCTGTTCACCGACGGCGCCACGCCCTCGGTCTTCGCCGGCTACCCGTACGATGTCTACGCCCAGGATGGGGGTGTCTTCGCCACCACGCTGTGGAACGACATCATCGACGCCCGCCGCAACCGTGCTCTGGCGGAGGAAGCAGCCCGCAAGGCCCTCAAGCCGGTGTCGCGCAAAGCCTTGAAGAACGCTGCCCGCAAGGCAGCGCGGCGCTGAACCACCGTCGCCGGCTGCAACGCAGAACGGCGCCTGCCGGACCAAAGTCCGGCAGGCGCCGTCGTACGTCTTACAAGGTGAGTCAGGCCAGGCGGGTCAGCCAGCCGTGGGTGTCCGGCTCGGCGCCGGTCTGGATGCCCAGGAGCTTTTCGCGGATGGCCATGGTGGTCTCCCCCGCCTTGGCATCCTCGGAGCCAATGAACTCGGTGGTGTCCTTGAGGACCCCGATGGGGGTGATCACGGCCGCGGTGCCGCAGGCAAAGACCTCGGTGATGTCGCCGGAGCCAACGCCGTCGCGCCATTCGTCCAGGGTGATCTTCCGCTCCGCAACCTCGCGGCCCATGTCCTTGGCCACCTGGATCACCGACATGCGGGTGACGCCTTCCAGGATGGTGCCGGTCAGCGCGGGGGTGGCCAGCGAGCCGTCCTTCATGACGAAGAACACGTTCATGCCGCCCAGCTCTTCCACGGCGTTGTCGTTGGCCTGGTCCAGGAACAGCACCTGCTTGCAGCCGTTGGCCTCCGCCTCCTGCTGCGCGATGAGGGACGCCGCGTAGTTGCCGCCGCACTTGGCGTCGCCGGTGCCGCCCCGGCCGGCGCGGGCGTACTGCCGTGAGATCCAGATGGACACCGGCTTCAGCTCGCCGCCGAAGTAGTTGCCGGCGGGCGATGCAATGACGCGGAAGGACACCTCGCGGGCGGCGCGGACGCCCAGGAAAGCCTCGGTGGCGATCATGAAGGGCCGCAGGTAGAGGGCCTCGCCGTCACCGGCGGGAACCCATTCCTTGTCGACGGCGACCAGTTCGCGGATGGCGCCGAGGAAGTATTCGGCCGGCAGTTCGGGCAGCGCGAGGCGGCGGGCTGACTTGTTCAGCCGCGCCGCGTTGGCCTCGGGCCGGAACGTCCAGACGGAACCGTCCGCGTGCCGGTAGGCCTTGAGCCCTTCGAAAATCTCCTGGCCATAGTGGAACACGGCCGCGGAAGGGTCCAGGACAATCGGACCGTAGGGTTCAATCCGGGCATCGTGCCAGCCGCCGTTGCCGTCCGCGTCAACGCTGTAGTCGACGATGGCGGTGTGGTCGGTGAAGTAGTTGCCAAATCCCGGGTTTGCCAGGATGGCTGCACGCTCTTCGGCGGACTTCGGGTTCTCCGAGGGCTGCCGGGTGAATTCGACGCCATGGGCGGTCTGAGTCATGGTTCCTCCACGATCGGCCGCCCCTGGTTCAGCGCTGAACGGCGGGGCGGCATTTGGTGATTCGAGACAAGCTTACGCCCGATGCCGGAGGCCCCGGCGCGGGCTAGAGGCCGGCGGCGATGGCGTCGCCGATGGCGCTGGTGCCGCGTGCGGTGCCGTCGCGCTTTTCGACGTCGGCAACCACGGCGGCTTCGATCCTGCGGGCAGCTTCGGTGTAGCCAAGGTGGTCCAGCAGGAGGGCCGCGGAGAGGATGGCCGCGGTGGGGTCGGCCTTGCCCTGGCCGGCGATGTCCGGGGCGGAACCGTGGACAGGTTCGAACATGGACGGCGCGGTGCGGTCCATGTTGATGTTGCCCGATGCCGCCAGGCCGATGCCGCCGGTGATGGCCGCGGCGAGGTCGGTGATGATGTCGCCGAACAGGTTGTCCGTGACGATGACATCGAAGCGGGACGGGTCCGTGACCATGAAGATGGTGGCGGCGTCCACGTGCAGGTAGTCGTGGGTGACCTCGGGGAATTCCTGGGCCACTGCTTCCACGGTGCGCTTCCAGAGGTGGCCGGCGAAGACCAGGACGTTGTGCTTGTGCACCAGGGTGACGTGCTTGCGCTCCCGCGCGCTGGCGCGGCGGAATGCGTCGCGGACAACGCGCTCCACGCCGTGCGCGGTGTTCAGGGACACCTCGGTGGCAACCTCGTGCGGAGTGCCCGCGCGCAGGGTGCCGCCGTTGCCGACGTAGGGCCCTTCGGTACCCTCGCGCACCACGATGAAATCGATGGTGCCGGGGTTGGCGAGCGGGCTGCCGACGGTTCCGTACAGCCGGGAGGGGCGCAGGTTGACGTAGTGGTCCAGGCTGAAGCGCAGCTTGAGGAGCAGCTCACGCTCGATGATGCCGGACGGGATGCGGGTATCGCCCGGAGCAGCCCCGACTGCGCCGAAGAGGATGGCGTCGCGGGTCTTCAAGTCCGCCAGGACGTGGTCCGGGAGGGTCTCGCCGGTGCGCAGCCAGTGCTCGGCACCAAGTTCGTAATGCGTGGGCTTGAGCTCCACACCTTCCGCGGCCACAGCCTTTTCCAGGACTTTGAGGGCCTCGGCGATGACCTCGGGGCCGATGCCGTCGCCGGGAATAACTGCAAGATCGATGGAGGATGCGCTCATGTCTTCAGGGTAGCCAAACCATCCATATGCTGGTCAACCCGTCTCATTTTCTGGACACAAGCGCATCCCCGCGCGCCGCAGGAGGACTACTCCCCCGGTTCCTCGAATTTGGGGAAAACGGGGGCGGGCGCCGGCAGCGGAGTGCCCGGGACGATCGGGGTGGCGATCGCCGCAAACATCCGCGCGTCGCCGTCGGCCTGGCCCAGGGCGTCCAAAACCCTGGCCGTGGCGTGCGGCATCACGGGCTGGGCCAGGACGGCCACGATCCGCAGCACCTCAAGCGTTACGTACAACACGGTATTCATGCGTTCGACGTCGGTCTTCCGCAGCACCCAGGGGGCCTGCTCGGCGAAGTACGCGTTGGTGTGGTGGAGCACGCCCCAAATGGCTTCCAGCGCGCGGCTGAACTCCTGCTTGTCGAAGGCTGTGCGGGCAGCGTCAAGCAGGCCGTTGGCCTGGTCCAGGATGGCGGTGTCCGCAGCCGTGAACTCACCCGGCACGGGCACGGCGGCATCGCAGTTCTTGGCCACCATGGACAGGGACCGCTGGGCGAGGTTACCGAAGTTGTTGGCCAGATCAGCATTCATCCGGCCCACGATGGCCTCGTGGTTGTAGCTGCCGTCCGCGCCGAAGGGAACCTCGCGCAGGAAGAAGTACCGCACTTGGTCCAGGCCGTACCTTGCCACGAAGTCCGCCGGGGCCACAACGTTGCCCAGGGACTTGGACATCTTGACGCCGTTGTTGTGCAGGAATCCGTGGATCATCACCCGTTTGGGCAACTCCAGCCCGGCGCTCATCAGGAAGGCCGGCCAGTAGATGGCATGGAACCGGGAGATGTCCTTGCCGATGATGTGGACGTCCGCAGGCCAGAACTTCCGGAACGCCTCCGATCCGGTGTCCGGGTACCCCACACCGGTGAGGTAGTTGGTGAGCGCGTCAACCCAGACGTACATGACGTGCTTGTCATTGCCGGGAACGGGAACACCCCAGTCGAAGGTGGTCCGGCTGATGGACAGGTCTTCCAGCCCGCGCTTGACGAAGCTGATCACCTCGTTGAACCGGTACTGCGGCGCACCGAACTCCGGGTGGGACTCGTAGAGTGCCAGCAGTTTGTCCTGGTAAGCGGACAGCCGGAAGAAGTAGCTCTCCTCCGCCGTCCACGTCACTTCGGTGTCCGTCTCTTTCGAGTAGCGCACGCCGTCGTCCTTCACCACCGTCTCATCCTCGGCGTAGAAAGCTTCGTCGCGGACGGAGTACCAGCCTTCGTATTTGTCCAGGTAGATGTCGCCGTTGGCTTCCATCTTCTTCCAGATGGACTGTGAAGCGGCGTAGTGGTCCGGGTCGGTGGTGCGGATGAAGCGGTCGTAGCTGATGCCCAGGGCGGAGTGCGCGGCCTTGTAGGCCTCAACGTTCCGGTCCACCAGCTCCTTGGGCGTGATGCCTTCCTTCTCCGCGGCCTGGGCAATCTTCATGCCGTGCTCGTCGGTACCGGTCAGGAACATCACGTCATAGCCGTCCAGGCGCTTAAAGCGGGCCATGGCGTCGGTGGCAATGTACTCGTAGGCATGGCCGATGTGCGGCACGCCGTTGGGGTAGGTGATGGCCGTGGTGATGTAGAACGGCGTTTTCTCTGAAGCTGTCACGGTCGGACGGTTACCTTCGGTACGGAGGAGTGGGCTAGATCAGTTCTGTCAGGGTATCGCTGAGCCGGACCAGTTCGTGGTCGTGCGAGGCCACCAGCACGGCGATGCCGTCATTGGTGGTGTCCTTCAGGATGCTGATGATGCGGTTGGCGGAGGCGCGGTCCAGGCTGGCGGTGGGCTCATCCACTACCAGGACCCTGGTGCCGAGGATCAGGGCGCGGGCAATGGCCACGCGCTGCCGTTCACCGCCGGACAGCTGCGCCGGGCGGTGCCGCATGCGCCGGCCCAGTCCCACCAGGTCCAGCAGGTCCTTGGCCATGTCGCGCCGCTGGTCCACCTCGCCGTCGGGAACGGCGGGCAGGAGGACGTTCTCGAGGGCGCTCATTCCGTCGATCAGGGCACCGCCCTGATCGACGTACCCGATGAGGGCACGACGGCGGTCGGCGATTTCGTCGTCGCCCATGCTTTCGAGGGAATCACCTTCCCAGAAGACACGGCCCGACGTCGGCAGGGTGAGTCCGGCGCCGACGGTCAGGATGCTGGTCTTGCCGGAGCCACTGCGGCCAGCGACGCAATGCATTTCGCCCGAGTGCAGCGTCAGGTCGAAGCCTTCGACGACGCTGACGGCATCGGCCCCGCCCTTTCCGCCGCCGTAGCGGATGGTGATGTCGCGCATCTCCAGCGGGGTGGCGTGGTCCGCCGATTTGACGATGGTGTTGGCCCGGGTCTGCAGGGGGACCTCGTTGGAGCCGCTCCTGCGGCTGCGCTGGACGTTCGTCGGGTTTGTCATTGGACCACTTTCGTTGCAATCGGTATCCAGCAAATTACAGCCAGCAGGCCGGCCACCGCAGCCCAGATGGCCGCGTAGGGGGCCAGCAGCAGGCCGATGCCCAGGGCGCCCAGCACGCCCACGGGCAGGGCCACGGTTCCCACCAGCGCGTTTTCGAACAGCCGGACCTGGCGGAGCATGTCCGGGTTCCAGCCCATGGCCTGGAGGATGCCCAGGTACTGGCGCTTGGCGTTGAGCTCGAAGCGGCCCGTCACCAGGGTCAGCACCAATCCCACTGCCACGCCGGCAAGCGCCAGCAGGATACTGGGCAGGGTGACGCTGGCCGCGGCCAGGCCACTGAGCGCGCTGGCCCCCGCTGCCCGCGGGATGTCGATCAGCAGGGCGATCAGACCGCCCACTGCCGCACCAAACACGCCGACGGCAACGGCCAGGGCAAGGGTGTTGAACTTGTTCGTGGACAGCTGCCGGTTGGCGAAGGTCAGCGGGGAATCGACCGGGATGAGCCTCTCGTCATGCTGCGGCTCCTGGTCGATCTCGTCGCGGTGGCGCAACTGCTGGGCCGCAAAGAGCGCGGCACCGCAGTACAGGACCAGGACGGCAGCACACACCAGTGCGGTGGCCAGGCTCCAGCTCAACAGGCTCAACAGGATGCCTGCCGCGGCAAGCAGCACTGCCCCCACGCCGAATTCCTCCAGCACCCAGCTGCGGATCCGCCGCTGCGTCCAGCCCATGGCCCGCAGGGTGCCCGCTTCGCTGCGGCGCTTCCGGATGTAGCTCACGGTGGACGCGCCGGTCAGCAGGGCCGCCCCGCACAGCGTCAGGAAGAGCAGGGTGATGTTGGTTCCGGAGAGCGCCCCCGTTACGGCTTCGGCGGCGTTCTGCCGGACCCAGGACTGCTTCACGGTTCCGAGCGCGGACTCCTTGCCGGCTCCGTCCTTGGAGTAGCCGGGGACGAAGATGCTGGTGTCCTCGCGGGCCGAACCGGCCACCACGGTGGCGTCCAGGCCCATGTCGCGGATCTCGGCGGCAAGCTTCTCAACCTCGGGCTGGGCGTCCTTCCAGCTGCCTAGCGCCTTGGCGCGGACGCGGACGGCATCGATGACGGCGGCGTTCTGCTTGTAGCCGCGGGCTGCTGCCAGGCCGTAGTAGTCGGTGATGGCGCCGGCCGACTGGCTGGCCAGCCCGGTGGCGCTCAGCGAAGGCTTCAGCGCGGCGGAGGGAACGTCCTTGCCCGCCGCGTCCTTGACCAGGGTGAACGGTGTGGGATCGTACCCGCCCAGCGGAAGCTTGTTCACGTCACCCGAGGCCGCCTCTACCGCGGCCGGGTCAAAGGTCCCGTAGACCATGGGCAGCGGCTGTGCTGCCTGCTGCTGGCCGGTGGACAGGTTGTCCCGGTAGGACCGTTCGTCCACCGGGTCGCGCTGGGTCTGGTCAACGGGGGCACCGCTGGCGGCCTTGTCGGGCAGGCGGTTGACGGTGACCCAGTCGCCCGGCACGGCGGTCTTGTCCACGGCGCCGTTGGCAGCAGTGCCGCCGTCGGTGTACTTGGGGGCGCCGGCAAAGTCGGTGCTCCACTTGGCGGGTGTGTAAAGGCCCGGGTTGAAGTTGCCGTTGCTGCCCAGGAGGGACGAATGGTCCGTGGAACCGGGCCAGGACAGGACGAAGGGATCCTTTGAAACGAAAGGCAGGTAATCCTTGCCCAGCGACTTGGAAACGGTGCCGACGTCCTTGACTACCTTGCCGGCGTCGTCGATTTCCTCGATCTTGACGTTGTACTTCAGGTCCAGCGACGTCCCGGACCGCACGATCAGGGGAACAGCCTGGGAGCCGCTTGTCAGCTGGCCAGTGCGCTTGGCCTGCTGGTACTGGGTCATCAGGGGTGCCCAGTACTTGAGCTTGACGCCCAGGAAGTCCGGTCCCTCCTTGAGCTGGTCCATGCTGATGCCGTTGGTGAACAGCCCTTCCAGGTAGCGGCCCACCGCTCCTGCGTCCCGTGCGTCGGCGGGCGGCGCCTTCTCCAGCGGTGCCAGGAAGTCGCCGGCGGAGCCCAGGAGGGCACGTTCGGCGGCGGGGTCCACGGCCACGACGGATTCGGTGACCTCAGGTGCCAGCGGCAGGGCAACGGAGAGGTTGAAGAGGTTGTGTTCGGATCCACCGGCGGGGGCGGGGAACTTGATGCCGGTCTCCCCTGCCGGGGCGGCGATGCGGATGCTGCTGCCGCCCTGGGCCTTCTCCTCCACGAGGCGGGCCTTGCCGAGGGTGCCCTCGGCAGTGGTCTTGAAGAGGGTCTGTTCGGAGTTGCCGTCGGAGCTGACCGCGCTGGCAGTAAGCCGGTACTTCTTGGCGGCATCGGTCAGCACGGATTCGGCGGCCGGCCACTTGTCCGGGGCGGTGGCGCCGGCGGCCTGGTCCGCGGTGGCGGTACCGGCAAGCCCGGCGTTGTAGCCGAGGTAGTCCATGGCGTCGAGCCGGGGTGTTTCCAGGTTCTGGGTGACGCGAGAGACCAGGCTGATGGGGGCGGCCACTGACGTGCCGGAGAGCTTCCGGATGGAGTCCAGCTGGTCGAAGCCGATGCCGCCGGCGCCATTGGCGATCTCCGGCTGCAGGAGGGCGCCGGAGGGGGCCTTGGCCTGGACCAGGATGTCGTAGAGCCCCCTTGAGTTTTCATCGACCGTCCGGTTGAGCGCAGCCTGGGACTGGCTTTGGACGAGGACCGACAAGCACATGGCTGCGATCAAGATGGCCGCGGTCAACAGCAGCACCCTGCTTCTGATGAACCTCTGGACGGCGTTCATGGAACTCCCTGAAACCTGGATTGCGTGCGCACGCTTCCATCCGCCCGGGCAGACGTGGAGCATGGCGGACGGATGTGCAAAAGGTATTGGCCGGCCTGCCGGCTACGGTCCTGAATCAGGACCAAGCCATTGTAAGCAGACCGGCCAATCATACGTGGCTCCGCCGGGACGAACCCCTGCGGAGATGCGGTTTACGGCGTTTCGGCCGGTGTGTCGCGCTAGTCTTCCAGGTCCACTTCCCGGACCATTTCGGCGCCGATGCCGGCCTTGATGGCATCCAGCACTTGCTGGGGAACGGAGCTGTCAATGGTCAGCAGGGCGAGGACCTGGCCGCCCTCGTTGGAGCGGGCCACCTGCATGCCGGCAATGTTGATGTTGTTCATGCCGAGGATGTGGCCGATGGTTCCAATGACGCCCGGGCGGTCCGTGTAGGCCACCACCACCAGGTGCTCGCTGATGGGGATTTCAACTTCGAAACCGTTGATGCCCACCAGCTTCTCGATCTGCTTCGGGCCGGTCAGGGTGCCGGACACGGAGATCTGGCTGCCGTCGCTGAGGGCGCCGCGCAGCGTTAGGACGTTGCGGTAGGACTCGGTCTCCGGTGTGGTGATCAGGCGGACGTTGATGCCGCGCTGCTCGGCGATGACGGGAGCGTTGACATAGGACACCTGCTCGGTGACGACGTCGGCGAAGATCCCCTTCAACGCGGCCAGTTCAAGCACCTTGACGTCGAGGGAGGAGATTTCGCCGGCCACTTCCACGTCGAACTGGGTGAGGGATGCGTGGGTCAGCGCCGTGAAGATGCGGCCCAGCTTCTCGATCAGCGGGATGCCGGGGCGGACGTCCGGGGCAATGACACCACCGGCAACGTTGACGGCGTCCGGCACCAGTTCGCCGGCGAGGGCCAGGCGGACGGACTTGGCAACGGAGACACCGGCCTTTTCCTGGGCTTCGTCAGTGGAGGCGCCCAGGTGCGGGGTGACCACGACGTTGTCGAGCTTGAAGAACGGCAGGTCGGTGCTGGGCTCCTTGGCGAAGACGTCCACGCCGGCACCGGCGATCTCGCCGTCCTGCAGGGCGGTGAACAGCGCTTCCTCGTCCACGAGGCCGCCGCGGGCGACGTTGACGACGTATGCGGTCTTCTTCATCTTCCTGAAGGCGTCCGCGCCCAGCATGCCGACCGTTTCCGGCGTCTTGGGCATGTGGATGGTGATGAAGTCGGACTGGGCCAGGAGCTCGTCCAGGGTGACCAGCTGCACGCCGAGCTGTGCGGCGCGGGCGGAGGTGATGTAGGGGTCGTAGGCGAGGATCTTGGTGTCGAAGCCCTTGAGCCGGGCTGCCACCAGGGCGCCGATGCGGCCCAGGCCGATGATGCCGATCTTCTTTTCGAAGAGTTCGATGCCCGTGTACTTGGAGCGCTTCCACTCGCCGTCCTTGAGGGCGGCGCTGGCCTGCGGGATGTGGCGGGCGAGGCTGAGGATGTGGCCGACGGTGAGTTCTGCCGCAGAGACGATGTTGGACGTGGGGGCGTTGACCACCATGACGCCGGCCTGGGTGGCGGCCTTGATGTCCACGTTGTCGAGACCAACGCCGGCGCGGGCGATGACCTTCAGGTTCTTGGCCGCGGCGATTGCTTCGGCATCAACCTGGGTGGCGGAGCGGACCAGGATGGCGTCTACGTCGCTGATGGCCGAGAGCAGCTGGGAGCGGTCGGCGCCGTCGGTCTGGCGGATTTCAAAGTCCGGGCCGAGGGCCTCGACGGTGGCGGGGGAAAGTTCTTCGGCGAGCAGTACTACGGGTTTTGACACGGCTGATCCTCTGCGTTGCAGTCCTGGGGATGGAAACAAGTCTAGGCCGACGGAAAGGCCGGGCTCACATTGTTAAGTGTGAACCCGGCCTCACCGTTGCCATCTATGTGGTTGTCCTGGCAGCCTTAGCGGGCTGCGGAGCCTTCCACGTAGTCGGCGTCCTGCTGCTGCCAGGAGAAGAGGGCGCGCAGTTCACGGCCGACTTCCTCGATGGGGTGCTGCTCAGCCTTGGCGCGGAGCTCCTTGAACTCCACGCCGCCGTTGTCCTGGTCCTCGATGAAGCGCTTGGCGAAGGCACCGGACTGGATGTCGGCCAGGACGGCCTTCATGTTTTCCTTCACGTCGGGGGTGATGACGCGCGGGCCGGAGACGTAGTCGCCGTATTCAGCGGTGTCGGAAACGCTCCAGCGCTGCTTGGCGATGCCGCCTTCCCACATGAGGTCAACGATGAGCTTGAGCTCGTGCAGGACCTCGAAGTAGGCGATCTGCGGCTGGTAGCCGGCCTCGGTGAGGGTTTCGAAGCCGTACTGGATCAGCTGGGAAACGCCGCCGCAGAGGACTGCCTGCTCGCCGAAGAGGTCCGTTTCGGTTTCTTCGGTGAAGGTGGTCTTGATGACGCCGGCGCGGGTGCCGCCGATGGCCTTGGCGTAGGACTTGGCCAGGTCCCAGGCGGAACCGGAGGCGTCCTGCTCGACGGCGATGATGTCCGGGATGCCGCGGCCGGCTTCGAATTCGCGGCGGACGGTGTGGCCGGGTGCCTTCGGGGCGACCAGGATGACGTCGACGCCTTCCGGTGCCTGGATGTATCCGAAGCGGATGTTGAAGCCGTGGGCGAAGGCCAGGGCCTTGCCCGGGGTCAGCTTGTCCTTGATGGACTCGGTGAAGATCGAGCGCTGGTGCTGGTCCGGTGCCAGGATCATGATGACGTCGGCCCATTCGGCGGCGTCGGCGACGTTCTTGACCGTGAAGCCTGCGTCCTCGGCCTTGGCGATGGACTTCGAGCCTTCCTTGAGCGCGATGACAACCTCGACGCCGGAATCGCGCAGGTTCTGCGCGTGGGCGTGGCCCTGGGAGCCGTAGCCAACGATGGCTACCTTGCGGCCCTGGATGATCGACAGGTCTGCGTCGTCGTCGTAGAACATTTCAGTCACTTGCGTAACTCCTCTTGAGTGGTTGTAGATAGTGGTCTTGCGGTGCTGCGGTTACGGGCGCGGTCCCGCCGTGGCTGGGCAGCCTAGGCGGAGCGGAGCGCCCGGTCACTCATGGAGCGGGATCCCCGTCCAACGGCCAGGGTGCCGGACTGCACAATTTCGCGGATGCCGAAGGGCTCGAGCACTGAGAGCAGTGCCGTGAGCTTTTCGGGATGGCCGGTGGCCTCAATGACGACGGAGTCGGTGGACACGTCGACCACTGAGGCACGGAACAGGTCTGCGGCCTGGGTTACCTGCAGGCGTGTTGCGGCATCCGCACGTACCTTGACCAGGATGTGGTCGCGCTGTACGGAAGATTCTGGGGTGAGCTCAACGATCTTGATGACGTTGACCAGCTTGTTGAGCTGCTTGGTGACCTGTTCGATGAGGTCGCCGTCGGCGTCGACCACCACCGTCATGCGGGAAACACCCGGCACCTCGGTGGGGCCAACGGCCAGGGAGTTGATGTTGAAGGCGCGGCGGGCGAAGAGGCTGGCCACGCGGGTCAGGACGCCGGGCTTGTCCTCAACCAGGACGGAAAGTGTGTGGCGGCTCATGCTCAGTCTTCCTCTTCCCATTCCGGGGTCATGTTGCGGGCAACCTGGATCTGGTCGTTGCTCACGCCGGCGGGCACCATTGGCCACACCATGGAGTTGGGGCTCACCACGAAGTCGATGACCACAGGGCGGTCGTTGATCTCGAGGGCCTTCTGGATAGTGGCGTCGATGTCCTCTTCGCGTTCCACGCGGAATGAGGCGCAGCCGTAGGCCTCCCCCAGCTTAACGAAGTCCGGGATGCGGACGGTGTCGTGGCCGGTGTTGAGGTCGGTGTTCGAGTAGCGGCCCTCGTAGAAGAGGGTCTGCCACTGCCGCACCATGCCCAGGGAGGAGTTGTTGATGACAGCAACCTTGATGGGGATTTTGTTGATGGCGCAGGTGGCCAGTTCCTGGTTGGTCATCTGGAAGCAGCCGTCACCGTCGATGGCCCAGACCACGCGGTCCGGCTCCCCCACCTTGGCGCCCATGGCCGCCGGCACGGCGTAGCCCATGGTGCCGGCACCACCGGAGTTGAGCCAGGCGTGCGGGCGCTCGTACTTGATGAACTGGGCAGCCCACATCTGGTGCTGGCCCACGCCGGCCACGTAGATGCCCTCGGGTCCGGTCAGTTCACCAATGCGCTTGATGACCTTCTGCGGGGCGATGAGGCCGTCGTCAGGTTCCGTCCAGCCCAGCGGGTAGGTTTCCTTGAGGTTGTTCAGGAAGGCCCACCAGGTGGTCAGGTCCGGGGTGCCGGAGGCTTCGAACTGGCTGCGTACGGCCTCGGTCAGTTCCGGGATGATTTCCTTCACGGAGCCGACGATGGGCACGTCCGCGGTGCGGTTCTTCGAGATTTCGGCGGGATCGATGTCGGCGTGGATGACCTTGGCGTTCGGCGCGAAGGTCTTCAGTACACCGGTGACGCGGTCATCGAAGCGGGCACCGAGCGTGATCAGGAGGTCGGACTGCTGCAGGGCGGTCACGGCGGAAACGCTGCCGTGCATGCCGGGCATGCCAACGTGCTGCGGGTGCGAGTCCGGGAAGGCGCCCTTGGCCATCAGGGTGGTCACGACGGGTGCGCCGGTCGCTTCCGCGAGGGCGCGCAGTTCGGCGGAAGCATGCGCCTTGACCACACCGCCGCCCACGTAGAGGACGGGCTTGGTGGAGGCGGCGATCAGCTTGGCCGCTTCCCGTACCTGCTTGTTGTGGCCCCGGGTAACGGGACGGTAGCCTGGCAGGTCGATCTTCGGCGGCCAGGAGAAGGTCATCTGGCCCACTTGGGCGTCCTTCGCAACGTCAACCAGCACCGGGCCGGGGCGGCCGGTGGAGGCAAGGTGGAAGGCCTCAGCCATGACGTGCGGGATGTCATTGGGGTCGGTCACCAGGAAGGAGTGCTTGGTGATGGGCATGGTGATGCCCACGATGTCGGCTTCCTGGAAGGCATCGGTGCCGATGACGCCGCTGGAGACCTGCCCGGTGATGGCCACCAGGGGCACGGAGTCCATGTGGGCATCCATGATGGCGGTAACGAGGTTGGTGGCGCCGGGGCCGGAGGTGGCGATGCAGACGCCCACCCGTCCCGTGACCATGGCGTAGCCTTGCGCGGCGTGGCCGGCTCCCTGTTCGTGACGGACCAGCACGTGGTTCATGGTGGAGGCCATCAAGGGGTCGTAGGTGGGCAGGATCGCGCCACCGGGCAAACCGAAAATGTCGTCGACGCCGAGTTCTTCGAGCGATCGGACGATTGCTTGCGAGCCGGTCATCACCGTCGGGGGTACGACGTTGTTCGGCCCAAGGACAGGAGAGACGGCAGCAAGATCGGCGACGACGGCGGCATGGTCAGCCGTCCGGTCGGCGCGTTCCGGAGCCTTGGCGGCTCCAGCGGACTTGGTGGCCATCAGCGAGGGGCTGATGGGCGATCCTTTGCTCATCGGACTCTTCCTTGTGGATCTTCTGTTGGTTTTGGAGCTGGTTTGTAGCGGAGGAAATAAAAAAACCCCTCAGCCTGGTGGCTCTGTGAGGGGTTCGCGCGTGACGGTTCGTTACCAGTGGAGGCTAATGTGCCACGCGCTTGGTAAGGACGACGACGATGCCGGTAACGAAAGTCATGCGTTCAGTTTTCCCTCTCGGCGAGATCAGTGTCAACGAGCAACAACCCTATCTCACCATGTGGACAACGCTGTCCACCTTTTGATCCTATCCCGACGGATGCGGCGGCCGCGCCGCATCCGTCGGGGAGGGATCACACGCCGGTGTAGGCGCCCTGGCTGGCGCTGTGGACCAGCTTGGCGTACTTGGCCAGCACGCCCTTGGTGTACCGGGCCGGGAGCGGCTCCCAGCCCACCCTGCGGGACTCAAGTTCAGCTTCGTCCACCAGCAGGTCGAAGGTGCGTGCGGCAATGTCCACCCGGATCCGGTCGCCGTCCTTCACGAAGGCGATGGGCCCGCCGTCGACCGCTTCAGGCGCCACATGGCCGATGCACAGTCCGGTGGTGCCGCCGGAGAACCGGCCGTCGGTCAGCAGCAGGACGTCCTTCCCCAGGCCGGCGCCCTTGATGGCCCCGGTGATGGCAAGCATCTCACGCATGCCCGGTCCGCCCTTGGGTCCTTCATACCGGATGACGACGACGTCGCCCGCCTTGATCTCCCCCTGGTCCAGGGCGTCCAGGGCGCCCTGCTCGCGCTCGAAGACGCGGGCGGTCCCTTCGAAGACGTCGGCGTCGAAGCCGGCGCTCTTGACCACGGCACCTTCGGGGGCCATGGTCCCGTGCAGGATAGTGATGCCGCCGGTCTTGTGGATGGGGTTATCCAGCGCGCGCAGGATCTTGCCGTCCACATCCGGCGGGTTGATGGCCTCGAGGTTTTCGGCAACGGTCTTGCCGGTGACGGTGAGGCAGTCGCCGTGCAGCAGGCCGGCGTCGAGCAGTGCCTTCATGATGACGGGCACTCCGCCGATCCTGTCGACGTCGGTCATGACGTACCGTCCGAACGGCTTGAGGTCACCCAGGTGCGGGATCCTGTCGCCGATGCGGTTGAAATCGTCCAGGCTCAGTTCCACCTCTGCCTCGCGGGCGATGGCCAGCAGGTGCAGGACGGCGTTGGTGGAACCGCCGAATGCCATGGTGACGGCAATGGCGTTCTCGAACGCCTCCCGGGTCATGATGTCGCGTGCGGTGATGCCCAGGCGCAGGAGGTTGACCACCGCTTCGCCGGACTTGCGGGCGAATTCGTCACGACGGCGGTCTGCCGAAGGAGGGGCTGCGGAGCCGGGCAGCGACATGCCCAGGGCCTCGCCAATGCAGGCCATGGTGTTGGCCGTGTACATGCCGCCACAGGCGCCTTCGCCGGGGCAGATGGCTTTTTCGATGCGGGTAAGGTCCTCCATGCTCATCTTGCCGGCGGCGCAGGCACCAACCGCTTCGAAGGCATCGATCAGCGTGACTTCCTTCTCAGAGCCGTCCTCGAGCTTGACCCAGCCGGGCATGATGGAGCCGGCATAGAGGAAGACCGAGGCGAGGTCCAGGCGGGCAGCAGCCATGAGCATGCCGGGAAGGGACTTGTCGCAACCGGCCAGCAGGACGGAGCCGTCAATCCGCTCGGCCTGCATGACGGTTTCCACGGAGTCGGCGATGACCTCCCGGGACACCAGCGAGAAGTGCATGCCCTCGTGGCCCATCGAGATGCCGTCGGAGACTGAGATGGTGCCGAACTGCATGGGGAAGCCACCGCCGGCGTGCACGCCCTCCTTGGCGCCTTGGGCAAGCCGGTTCAGCGACAGGTTGCAGGGGGTGATTTCGTTCCACGAACTGGCCACACCTACCTGGGGCTTGGCGAAGTCGTCATCGCCCATGCCGACAGCCCGGAACATGCCGCGGGCCGGGGCCGCATGGATGCCGTCGGTCACCACCCGGCTGCGGGGCTTGATGTCGGGCTTGGTCGCAGTTTCGGTCTGGGCGTCGCTCATGGGGAAAGTCTAGGGCTCCGGCCCCCGCGAAAACGACCGTGAATCCCGGAGGGCGCCGGATTCGGCGGAACGCCCCCGCCGGCCGACAGACCGGCAGTCCACCATGTGGGACGCTCCGCCACCGTCCCCCTGTTCCGGCCGCCTCCCCGGCAACAGGCCCACGGCCGCTCCCCCCCGCCACACCCGCGGCGTCTCTGGACACCTGTGGTGACCCGACGTAGCGTCGGGGACAGGATACCCAGCCATTTGGAACGAAGGGCTTGCCATGGACATTGTTTTCTGGATCATTCTCGTAGTGGTCATTGCCGCCGTCATCTTGTGGTTGCTGAACCGCAATAAATCAGCCGGTACTTCGAGCGCTTCGGCGGCGGGCACCCGCAGCGACAGGCCCCGCAGTGACGGAGCTTTGGAAGGAGGCAGCGCTGCGGCGTCCGCCGAGGCTGCGGGCACCACGGGCATCCCCACGGCAGCGGGATTTGGCCGGCCCGCCGAGCCTGCCGCACCGGCCACCGCAGAGGAACCCCTCGATTCGTCAGCTTCATCGACGGGGCAGGACCAGGCGGACCAGGCCCGGGCTGAGGACCAGGCGGAGTGGGAGACGCAGTGGTCCGAAGCCGGCAGCGGCCCCCGCTCCGGATCCTCTGCGACGGGTGAGGCGGCGGCTCCCCTGGCGGCGTCGGACGCGGGAAACCGTGATGAAGCAGCCGCCCAGGCCGCAGCCCCCGCCCCTGCGTCGCCGGAGCAGGAGGCCCAGTCGGCGGTCCGCCCCGCCCACCATGACGAATACACTGCACCCCACGCCCCCACGCTGCCCGGTGCCGAGTCAGCTGCAGTGGAAAGCGCAGACGACGACGGCGGGGCAGCGGCGGAGCCGGCCGGCGGACCGGCGTCGCAGCACCGGGCGGAGACGCCTGCATCCCCGGCATCACAGGAAGCAGCGGCCCCGCAGGTTTCCCACGGTCTCCGGGGCGATGCCGCGGAGACTGAAATGCTGGACCGGACCCAGTCCTCCGCACTGGTGGAGAACGGGGCGGACCACAACCAGCCTTCCGGGCAGGAAGATGGCATCACAGCCACCGCGCCGGCCGGGCACCTCGCGGCCGATGAGCCGTATGGCGCCGGTTCCGCGGCTGCGGGCCCGGACGGCAGTGGTCCTGTGGACTACACGGTGAAGGGTGATGCTTCCGAGATGGTCTACTACGAAGAAGGACATCCCGACTATGAGCAGACCAGGGCGGAAGTCTGGTTCGAGTCCGCTGCGCATGCAGAGGCCGCGGGCTTCCGGGCTCCCCGGCGCAAACGGCTCTACTAGGAGGAAGGCCCGCCGCATTGCGGCGGGCCTTCCTTACTTTTCGCGCCACTTTTCGGGCCGGCTGGCCGGTCTGTTCCGGATTGCACGGCGCCTGCTGGCCCGGCGCGCGTTGCACCTGTGCATTCTTGGCATGTCCTGCCTCTGCCTGGCCCTGGCCGCCTGCACCGGCCCTCCCAGGCCCCCGGCGCCGGCCACGGACACCGGCACCCCGGGCACTGGGCCCGGAACCGCCGTCGCCCTCCCCGCCCCCGAAGTACAGGAGCGGTTGGACCTGCAGCTGGACACGCCCTGGTCGGCGGTCTTCCTTCCGGACGGCACTGCCGTCATCTCGGAGCGGGACACCGCCCTGATCAAGGTTGTCCGGGACGGGAGGGCCACGGCCCTCGGCAAGGTGCCCGGGGTGGTGCCAGGCGGCGAAGGCGGCTTGTTGGGCCTGGCACTCTCCCCGGACTTTGGCACGGACCACTACCTCTACGCCTACGTGACGGCACAGGACGACAACCGGGTGGTCCGGCTGACCCTCAACGGCACCGGCGATGGCCCGCTGGCGCTCGGCCGGCCGGAGACGGTCTTTTCGGGGATACCAAAAGCCGAAACCCACAACGGCGGCCGGATCCGCTTTGGCCCGGACGGCCTCCTGTACGTGGGCACGGGCGACGCCCAGCGACGTGAGCAGCCGCAGGACCCAAACGCCCTCGGCGGCAAGATCCTTCGGCTCACCCCCGACGGCCGGCCCGCGCCGGGGAACCCGTTCGGCAACGCCGTCTACAGCCTGGGGCACCGAAATGTCCAGGGCCTGGCCTGGGACGGGTCGGGCCGGCTCTGGGCCAGCGAATTCGGACCGGACGTGGACGATGAACTGAACCTGATCCTGCCGGGTGCCAACTACGGCTGGCCGGAGGTTACCGGCGCGCCGCACCGGGCCGGGTTCCAGGACGCCAAACTTGTGTGGCCTTCCACCCAGGACGCGTCTCCCACCGGTCTGGAGATAACGGGGCGCACCGCCTACCTGGGTGCCCTCCATGGCGAAAGGCTGTGGGTGGTGCCGCTGAACGGCACGGAAGCCGGCAGGCCTGTGGCCTATTTCACAGGGAAGTACGGGCGGATCCGCGACGTGATCCTGGCCCCGAACCGTCGGTTGTGGCTGCTGACCAATGGCCAAAACCCTGATTTTGCAGTGATTTTGCGGCCCTTGCCGTGAACTGGACGACCGAGGGGGTGCCGATTTCACTTGCACCAAAAGTTCGTGTAGAGTTTCATGTCGTTGCGGAGATCAACGGGAAAGAAAAAGCCCGGAGATGAAAGCAAAAAAGATGCACCTCTAGCTCAATTGGCAGAGCAATTGACTCTTAATCAATGGGTTCCGGGTTCAAGTCCCGGGGGGTGCACCACTGGGAAAACAGCCCCTGGTTTGTGGAGACACGAACCAGGGGCTGTTTTGTTGTGCCCGTGCACTTTATCGATTGCTCCGTACTTGTCGTTTAGGCCACTCATAAGGACAACTACGGAGCAATCGACGGGGGTGAAGATCAGGGGTGCGACGACTACAGGGGGCGGCCGGGCACAAAAAAGCGCGGCCCGNCGCTTTCCGTATGAGGCAGCGGCAGCTACTTTGCCACGTTATCCATCAGGGCGCCGGCATTGGCGGGAGTCGTGGAGAACTGACTGGCCAGCTCACGGACCACGGCCTTGAGCTCCTGGCGCAGCAGTTCGGGATCGATCGACGCCGATGCGAGCACTGAGCGCTCCATCTCCACGGCCTGGGCAACTGCCTCCTTGCCCTGCTCCGTCAGCGACACCACGTGGCTGCGGCGGTCCGAAGTACTGCGCACACGTGCGATATGGCCGTGGGCCTCCAGCCGGCTCAGCGTCTTGCCCATTGTCTGGGCCTGGACACGGACATATTGCGCCAATTGGGCCTGGGTCATGGGTCCCTGTGCGGCAAGGACCTCGATGGCAATCACACCGGCGTGGGTGAGTCCGATGGCACCAAGTTTTTCATTCCATGAGTGTTCTACGAGGCGCGCAGCAGTGGACAGGAGGCGCCCTGTGGGCCAGTGATCCATATCAGGCATAGCAGCAAGTATAGCCAAGTGCCGATTAGCACTCGGTCCACCTGCTTACTAGGCTGTTGTGTCCCGCCCGCAACAAGGAGAAAAACAATGGCTGAAAGACTCGTTACCGGTGACAAGGCGCCCGCTTTCACCTTGCCCGATTCAACCGGCAAGGCCGTCAGCCTGGAGCCGCGCCACGGCCGCTCCACCATCGTCTACTTCTACCCCGCGGCGGCCACTCCCGGCTGCACCAAGGAAGCCTGCGATTTCCGGGACAGCCTCGCCTCCCTGCAGGCCGCCGGCTACGAGGTCCTGGGCATCTCACCCGACCCCGTCGACAAACTCGCAAAGTTCGCCGCCAAAGAGGAACTGACGTTCCCGCTGCTCTCCGACGCGGACCACACAGTGGCGGAGGCCTACGGCGCCTGGGGCGAAAAGAAGAACTACGGCAAGACATACCAGGGCCTGATCCGCTCCACCGTGGTGGTGGACCCGGACGGCAAGGTAGCGCTGGCGCAGTACAACGTCCGGGCCACGGGCCATGTGGCCAAACTCCGGCGGGACCTCAACCTGGACGCCTGACTGCCCTATCGGCTGACCGGAAAGGCCCCGTCGGCTGACACGGGCTGACCCGGGCCGGTCCCGTGGCAACGCTACAATGGACACTGGCATCCGCCGTCGAACCTTATGGTTGACGGCAGGAGGCCCCGCGCGAGTGGTGAAATTGGCAGACACGCAGGATTTAGGTTCCTGTGCCTTCGGGCGTGGGGGTTCAAGTCCCCCCTTGCGCACATTGGAATCCCCCGGCTTCGGCCGGGGGATTCCTGCGTTAAGCACGGGCGTCCTGCCGCCGGTTTCTGCCCCGAATAGAAAAACTCCGAGGATCCACCCATCCGCCGCCGCCCACCCGGCGAATAGCCATTGAGACACCAGCCAAGGGCAGGTGCTTACCGAAAGGCAGACTGCACGCCGTGGACACACAGTCCGGGCGGCAGGACGAACAATCCTAGGAGAACTGAAATGCAGACCTTCAAGCGCACCACTTTCACCGTCGCAGGCGTTGCAGCGGCCGCTCTGCTCAGCCTCACGGCATGTGGCGGATCCGGCAGCACCTCCGGTTCCTCGGCGTCGTCGGCGCCGATGGCATCCTCCCCCAGCTCCAGCATGGCCTCGCCGTCCAGCTCCGCCATGGCCTCGCCGTCGGCAAGCTCCACGGCAGCCTCCATGGATCCGGCCGCCAACCTGGTCGGTCCCGGCTGCGCCGCCTACGCCAAGCAGGTACCCACTGGTGCAGGCTCGGTTGAAGGCATGGCCCTCGACCCGGTGGCCGTCGCCGCCTCCAACAACCCGATCCTTACCACGCTGACCGCGGCGGTTTCGGGCAAGCTGAACCCCAAGGTGGACCTGGTTGACACCCTGAACGGCGGCGAATTCACTGTCTTCGCACCGGTGGACGACGCCTTCAAGAAGATCGACGCCGCCACCATCGACACCCTGAAGACGGACGATGCCCTGCTGAGCAAGATTCTCACCTACCACGTAGTGCCCGGCCAGATCACCCCGGACAAGATCGCCGGCACCCACGCAACGGTTGAGGGTGGCTCCGTCACCGTCACCGGCAGCGGCGACAACCTCAAGGTGGACAACGCCAACGTCATCTGCGGCGGCGTGAAGACCAAGAACGCAACTGTCTACCTGGTCGACTCGGTACTGATGCCGAAGTAGGCCTGATCCCCGGGCAGGCACTCTCAAGGCCCCATAAGGCCGGGTCCGCTGGCAACCAGCGGACCCGGCCTTGGCGCGTCACGCCGCTGCCTGGGACGGGCCCCAGGCGCAGTCCTCTAGACTGGGTCCCGGCCCGCAAGCGGCGGAACCGGCAGCATCCAGAGGTGATAAACGAGTGCCCAGCAGTACATCGCGGCGGACGGTCATCAAAGCCGGCGCCGTCCTCATGGCTCTGGGCGTGACCTCATGCACGGGCATCCCGTCCCCCTCCCCCACATCCGGGACGCCCAGCTCGCCGCCGGCGGAGCCTGATGCCACATTCAATTTCGGCACCGCCGCCCAGCCCCTCGGACTGGACCCCGCGCTGTCCAACGACGTGGAATCCCAGCGCATCACGCGCCAGATCCTTGAAGGCCTGGTGGGCGTGGACCAGACCACCGGCAAACCCACACCGCTGCTGGCTACGGAGTGGAACGACTCCAACGACGGACGGACCTATACCTTCAAGCTCCGCACCGGGGTGACGTTCCACGACGGCACGCCGTTCAACGCCGACGCCGTCTGCGTCAACTTCAACCGGTGGTTCGCCTTCCCTGCCGAGCTTCGCCAGCAAGCCCCGGGGAGCTCCTTCAAGGACGTCTTCAAGGCGCACGCGGACGAGCCGGAGCTGTCAATTTTCAAGAGCTGCACGGCGGTCTCGGCAGACACGGTCCAGATCGACCTCACGCAGCGCTTCACCGCGTTCCTCCCGGCGCTGACCCTGCCGGCCTTCGCCATCGCGTCGCCGGCAGCCCTCGCCTCGGGTAAGGCGGATGTCCTGGACCAGAACCGGGGTGGCCAGGTGATGTCCGCGTTCGCCACCAAGCCCGTCGGGACCGGCCCCTTCGCCATGGGGACATGGGGCAGCGACAGTGTCACCCTGGCCACCAACAAGGAGTATTGGGGTGACCGCGGCCAGATCGCCACCATCAACTTCATGGCGTACAACCACCCACAGGCCCGGCTGCAGGCCCTGCTGGACGGCACCATTGACGGCTACGACGCCGTGACGGTGGGAAATTTCGACCAGTTGGTCAAACGCGGCAAGCAGATCGTCCAGCGGGACCCGTTCTCGGTGATGTACCTGGGCATGAACCAGGACATCCCTGTCCTCCAGAACCAGAAGATCCGGCAGGCAGTGGAGCTTGCCATCGACAAGGACACCCTGATCCGGAAGTTCTTCATCGACAACACTGCCAAGGCCACGCAGTTTGTGCCGCCCAAGATCAGCGGCTTCAACAACGACGCGCCGGAGCTCGGCCACGACCCGCTGAAGGCCAAGGACTACCTCAAGGAGGGGGGATACGCGGGCGAGGAACTGAAGTTCTACTACCCCATGAACGTCACCCGCCCTTACCTGCCAACACCCGAGAAGGTCTACGCCGAGCTCAGCCGCCAACTCACCGCCGTCGGATTCAACATCCGGCCCGTGCCCGTCGACTGGTCCGACGGCTACCTGAGGAAAGTCCAGTCCGCCGGCGACCACGCCTTCCACATCCTTGGCTGGAACGGTTCCTACTCAGACGCGGACAACTTCGTTGGCCCCTTGTTCGGGCAGAAGAACGGCGAGTTCGGCTACCAGGATCCGCAGGTCTTTTCGAAGATCAACCGGGCGCGCGGACTGCCCGACGGGAAGGAGCGCGATGAGCTTTATCACACCATCAACGCCCAGATCGCCGCGACCGTGCCAGCCGTTCCCATCGCCTTCCCCATCTCGGCGCTGGCGCTGTCGGACCGTGTGCTCAACTACCCCGCATCGCCGGTCTTAAACGAAGTTTTCACGAAGGTCCAGCTAAAGCCTTGACGGGCCGCGCCAATTTCAGTATGCGGGCCGCACGGGGATATTCTGTGACAGCCAGAGCCGCTGCAATCGGAGACTGATCGTGACCTTCATTTCCAAGACCCCACACGCCGACGTTGTCCTGATAGGCGGCGGCATCATGAGCGCCACGCTGGGGGCATTCCTCAAGCAGCTGGAGCCGGACTGGACCATCTCGCTGTTCGAACGGCTGGACCAGCCGGGACTCGAAAGCTCGGACCCGTGGAACAACGCAGGAACGGGCCACGCCGCCCTCTGCGAACTCAACTACTCCCCCGCGGCCAAAGACGGCTCGGTCAACCCCGCCAAGGCACTGCTCATCAACGAACAGTTCCAGCTTTCCCGCCAGTTCTGGTCCCACCTGGTGGACAACAACCTGATTGGTTCGCCCAAGGGCTTCATCAACACCGTCCCGCACATGAGCTTCGTCATCGGCGAGGACCACACCCGGTTCCTGAAGAGCCGCTACGAGGCCCTGAAGCCGCACACCCTGTTCCGGAGCATGGAGTACTCCGAGGACCACGCGCAGATCGCCAAGTGGGCACCCCTGATCGTCAAGGGCCGCGATCCGAAACAGCGCATCGCCGCCACCCGCGCCGCCGAGGGCACGGACGTCGACTTCGGGGCCTTGACACGCGAGCTGACCACGTACCTGGGGAACAACGGCGTCGAGGTCAACTACGGCCACGACGTCACCGGCATCTCCCGCGCGTCCGACGGCGGCTGGGACCTTTCGCTGAAGTACCCCAAGTCAGGCGAACACGGCAAGATCCACGCCAAGTTCGTCTTCGTCGGCGCCGGCGGCGGAGCCCTGCACCTGCTGCAGGCCTCCGGCATTCCCGAAAGCAAGGGCTATGGCGGCTTTCCCGTCTCCGGCCAGTTCTTCCGCTGCACGGACGAGGCCATCGCCGCCCAGCACAGCGCCAAGGTCTACGGCCAGGCTTCCGTGGGTGCTCCCCCCATGTCTGTCCCGCACCTTGACACCCGATACGTCAACGGAAAGCGTTCGCTCCTCTTCGGCCCGTACGCAGGCTTCTCCACCAACTTCCTCAAGAACGGCTCCTACCTGGACCTGCCGCTGTCCATCCGGCCGGGCAACATCATCCCCATGCTGGCCGTGGCCAAAGACAACATGGACCTCACCGCCTACCTGGTCAAGGAAGTGGTCAAGAAGCACGACCAGAAGGTTGAGGCCCTTCGCGAGTACTACCCCGAGGCAAAGGGCGGGGACTGGGAACTCATTACCGCCGGCCAGCGTGTACAGATCATCAAGAAAGACCCGCAAAAGGGCGGCATCCTTCAGTTCGGTACTGAAGTGATCGCCGGCCGTGACGGCTCGATCGGTGCGCTCCTGGGCGCCTCGCCGGGGGCGTCGACCGCTGTCCCCATCATGATCGAGCTGCTCCAGAAGACGTTCCCCAAGAACTTCAAGGGCTGGCAGTCCAAGCTCAAGGACATGATGCCCGGCTACGGGGTGAAGCTGGATGAGAATCCTGACCTCGCCGCGGAGCTGGAACGGGCCACGGCCAAGTCCCTCCAGCTGGAGAGCGTTTCCGCCAGCCGCTGACCCTGCCGGGGCCAGCGGCTGCCACCCCCAGGGCATGTACCAGTCACTTAGACCCCCAGGAGTCCACCCATGTTCCGGCTGGCCCATCTTTCCCTGGCGAACCGGGCCCTGATCGCACTGATCACGGTCTTCGCCTCGGTCTTCGGCGTGATCACCATGTCGTCCCTGAAGCAGGAGCTCATCCCTTCGATTGAGTTCCCGCAGATCACGGTGCTCAGTTCAATGCCCGGGGCCTCGCCGGAAGTCGTGGACAAGCAGGTCAGCGGTCCGCTCGAAAAGGCGCTCAATGGCGTGGAGGGGCTGGAATCCACCTCCTCCACGTCGCGCACCGGCGTTTCCCAGATCACCATGGTGTTCACTTACGGCTCCAACCTGGACCGGGCCCGGAACCAGATCGACCGGGCCATTTCCAACGCCAAACGGACACTGCCCGCCGATGTGCAGCCGCAGGCCATCGCTGGAAGCATCAGTGACTTTCCCATCGTCTTCCTCGCCGTTTCTTCGGACAAGCCGCTCAGCGAGCTGAACGCCGACCTGCAGCGGCTGAGCGTACCCCGGCTGCAGAAGATCGACGGCGTCCGCAGCGCCGATGTCACCGGCGGCGCGTCCCAGCACATCGAGATCCTGCCCCGACCCGACGCAATGGCAGCCAACGGCGCCAGCCTCACTGCCATCCGCGACGCCCTCTCCAACAACGGGGCGCTGGTCCCCGCGGGCACGCTCGAGGACCAGGGCAAGACCCTCTCACTGCAGATCGGCAGCCCCGTCGATTCCCTCGATGCCATCAAGGCCCTGCCACTGTCCGGCGCCAAGAACGCGGCGACCATCGGCTCGGTAGCCGATGTTTCCCTCAAGGACGACGAGCGCACCTCCATCACCCGCACCAACGGCGCCGAGACGCTGGCCGTCTCCGTGACCAAGAAACCCGAGGGCGACACCGTGGCGATCTCCCACGCGGTACGGGATTCGCTCAAGGACCTCGAGGCCGAACTGGGCTCGAACGCCAAGTTCACCCCCGTCTTCGACCAGGCGCCGTTCATCGAAAAGTCCATCAAGGACCTCACCACGGAAGGCTTGCTGGGCCTCGGTTTCGCCGTCGCCGTCATCCTGCTCTTCCTGATGTCCGCCCGGTCCACCCTGGTCACCGCGGTGTCCATTCCGCTGTCCCTGCTGATCACGTTCATCGGCCTTTCCGCCACCCGCTACTCGCTGAACATCCTGACGCTCGGCGCGCTGACCATCGCGATCGGGCGCGTGGTGGATGACTCGATCGTGGTGATCGAGAACATCAAGCGGCACCTCAGCTATGGCGAGGAGAAGTCGACGGCGATCCTTACCGCCATCAGGGAGGTGGCCGGCGCCATCACCGCCTCCACCCTGACCACGGTGGCGGTGTTCCTGCCCATCGCGTTTGTCGGTGAGCTGGCCGGTGAACTGTTCCGGCCGTTCGCCCTGACAGTCACCATGGCCCTGCTGTCGTCGCTGCTGGTATCCCTGACCATCGTTCCGGTGCTGGCCTACTGGTTCCTGAAGAACCCCAAGGGCGCCCCCGCCGGCGCGGCTGCAGGCTCCCCGGAGGCCCGGCGCATTGCCGGCGAGGCCAAGGCAAGGGCCCACGACGCCGAACAGCGCAGCCGCCTGCAGCGCGGCTACCTCCCTATTCTCAGGTCCACGCAGAAGCACCCGGTCATCACCCTGGTGGCAGCAGTCCTGGTCCTGGGTGCCACCGGCGCCATGACCCCGCTGCTGGCCACCAATCTCCTGGGAAATTCGGGGCAAAACAGCCTGACCGTGCGCCAGGTGCTGCCGGCCGGAACCAGCCTGGCCGACACCAGTGCCGCCGCCATCCGCCTCGAAGGGGTCCTGCGCGGCATCGACGGCATCAAGGATGTCCAGGTCACGTCCGGCAACGCCCAGGCCGGCTTCGCCGCACTCACCTCCACCGGTTCCTCGAACTCCACCTTCACCGTGGTCACGGACGAAAAGGCGAACCAGGAAAAGCTCCAGGACACCGTGAGGTCGGAACTGGCGAAGGTGCCCGACTCAGGCAAGGTCTCCGTAGGCACCCAGCAGGGCGGATTCGGCACCTCCTCCACCGTCGACATCACGCTGAAGGCTGCCACCAGCGCCGACCTGCAGTCTGCCAGCGACACCATGGTGGCTGCCATGACGGGCGTGCCCGGCACCAGCGAAGTGGCCAGCAACCTTGCTGCCAGCAACCCCGTGGTGCAGGTCAAGGTGGACCGGGCCAAAGCCACGGCCGCCGGCCTGAATGAGGAACAGGTGGCAGGCGTCCTGGCCTCCACCATCAGCCCCCTCCCGGCCGGCACGGTCCGGATCGACACCAATGACTTCCCCGTCCGGATCGGCCAGGGCACGAAGTTCACCAGCATCGATGCCGTCCGGAACATCCCGCTTCCGGCGGGCGGCCGGCCGGTGACGCTGGGAAGCATCGCCGCCGTAGAGCAGGTGGACGTCCCGGTCTCCATCACTGCCAGCAACGGTGAGCGCACCGCCAAGGTGTCCATCACGCCGTCGGGCTCCAACCTGGGCGCAGTGAACACAGAAGTCCAAAAGCGCCTGGCCGATGTCCAGCTGCCGCCGGGAGTCACCGCCACCATCGGTGGCGCCACCACCCAGCAGGCAGAGTCGTTCCGGCAACTGGGCCTGGCCCTGCTGGCAGCCATCGCCATCGTGTACGTCATCATGGTGGCCACCTTCAAGTCCCTCATCCAGCCGCTGATCCTGCTGGTCTCGGTTCCCTTCGCGGCCACCGGTGCGGTGGCCCTGCTGCTGCTCACGGGCGTGCCGCTGGGCCTGCCATCGCTGATCGGCATGCTCATGCTGGTTGGCATCGTGGTGACCAACGCCATTGTGCTGATCGACCTCATCAACCAGTACCGGCAGCCGCGCGACGGACGGCCCGGGATGAACGTGGCGGACGCGATCACCAACGGCGCGCGGCAGCGCCTGCGGCCGATCCTGATGACCGCCCTTGCCACGGTCTTTGCCCTGACCCCCATGGCCCTGGGGCTCACGGGCGGGGGCGGCTTCATCTCGCAGCCCCTGGCCGTGGTGGTGATTGGCGGGTTGGTGTCCTCCACGGCGCTGACCCTGGTCCTGGTCCCGGTCCTGTACCGACTCGTCGAGGGACGGCGCGAGAAGAAGGCGCTCCTCCGGGACCTGAAGGCCCGTCCCGAATTCGGCCCGGGCCCTGACGTGGAGGGCGAGTTCCGCGACTGGACCACCGGCCAGGTGCCCAAGGTCAGCGGTCGCCGCGCTGCCCCCGGCGGCGCTGAATAGTCCGGCATTCCCTGACCGATGCCCGTACCGCCCCGCAGTACGGGCATCGGCGCATTAAACGGAAGAGACGCGCGGGAATAATCCCTGCCGCAGGGCGTTGCAGGAGGCAATAGATGCAAATGCATCTAAATTGGTTTACACTTAAACCAAGCCAGCAAGTCCAGGAACGGAAGGGCACATCATGCAGATCGGTGTTTTCAGCGTCAGCGACATCACCACGGACCCCACCACGGGCCGCACTCCCACCGAGCACGAGCGCATCAAGGCCTCGGTGGCCATCGCCAAAAAGGTCGAGGAAATCGGCATGGATGTCTACGCCCTGGGCGAGCACCACAACCGGCCGTTCTTTTCCTCCTCCCCCACCACCACGCTTGCCTACATCGCAGCACAGACCGAGCGGATCATCCTCTCCACGGCCACCACGCTGATCACCACGAACGACCCCGTGAAGATCGCCGAGGATTTCGCCATGCTCCAGCACCTGGCCGACGGCCGCGTGGACTTGGTCCTGGGCCGCGGCAACACCGCCCCGGTGTACCCGTGGTTCGGCAAGAACATCCAGGACGGGGTGGAACTGGCCATCGAGAACTACAGCCTCCTGCGCAAGCTGTGGGATGAGGACACCGTCAACTGGTCCGGCAAGTTCCGCACTCCGCTGCAGAACTTCACCTCCACGCCCCGCCCGCTGGACGGCGTTGCCCCCTTCGTATGGCACGGTTCCATCCGCACCCCGCAGATCGCGGAAGTGGCCGCGTACTTCGGTGACGGTTTCTTCGCGAACAACATCTTCTGGCCCAAGGAGCACTACCAGCAACTCATCGGCCTCTACCGCGAACGGTACGAGCACTACGGCCACGGCAAGGCGGACCAGGCGATCGTTGGACTCGGCGGGCAGTTCTTCCTGGGGAAGAACTCCCAGGACGCGGTCAAGGAATTCCGCCCGTACTTCGACAACGCCCCCGTGTACGGCCACGGCCCGTCGCTCGAGGACTTCACGTCCCAGACGCCACTGACGGTGGGCAGCCCCCAGGAAGTCATCGAGAAGACGCTGACCTTCCGCGAGTACTTTGGGGACTACCAGCGCCAACTGTTCCTCATCGACCATGCGGGACTGCCCCTAAAGACCGTCCTGGAGCAGCTGGACCTGTTCGGCGAGGAAGTACTCCCGGTGCTGCGCAAGGAATACGCTGCCCTCAAGCCGGCGCATGTTCCCGAGCCACCCACCCACGCAGGCCGCGTGGCCGCCCTGCTGGCTTCGCAGGACGCCGAAAAAGCCACCTCGGAGGCGTGATGGCTGCGGGGGGATCCGACTCGCCGATGCGGCTGGCTGCCGAAACGTGGGAATCGCTGTTCCGGGCGCAGGTTGCCGTCATGCGGAGGCTGCAGTCCGGGCCGGCATTCCGGAAGCTGGCGGTGAACGAGTACGACGTGCTGTTCACGCTCAGCCGGTGTCCGTCCGGCTGGCTCCGGCTCAACGAGCTCAACGACAACGTCCTGTTGAGCCAGTCCAGCCTGAGCCGGCTGGTGGAGCGGCTGGAAAAGCGGGGGCTGGTGGCCCGGATGCCGGCACCCGAGGACGGCCGCGGCATACTGCTTCAGCTGACGGACGAAGGACGGGAGCTGCAGAAGGAGATCGGCCGCGAGCATGTCCGGGACATCTCCGCGCTGGTGGGCCCGGCGCTGACCGCCGGGGAGCAAAAGGAACTGATGCGCCTCACCGACAAGCTGCGGAATTCGCTGGGCCAGCTGCCAAAATAGGCCCGTTAGGCACTCCGGCCGGTATGCCTAACGGGCCGGCGGCACCGGCCGGCGGGTACTCCCCCGCCGACCAACAAGCTGAACCAGGTCAGCCCAGCTGCACGAGCCGGGAAGGATCCTCTTCCGGCAGTTCCCCGTTGACCACGGCCGTGACGCGCAGCTGGTTCAATGCCAGGCTGCCGCCCACCGTGGAGAGGAAGGCCGTATCCGATGAGTCCCGGCCCGCGGTGATCCTCAGCATCGACTCCCGTGGGGCGAGCCCGGTGGGGTCGATCACGTGCCAGGCGCCGTCCACGTAGGCCTCGGCCACGGCGTGGAAGTCCATGGGGCTCAGTCCGGGCGCGTAAACGGCCGCAAGGCGGGCCGGGATGTCCTTGGAGCGGAGCAGTGCGATGGCCAGGTGGGCGAAGTCGCGGCAGACGCCGCGCCTGCTCAGGAGCGTCTCCACGGCACCGTCCGTCCCGCGGGACGAGCCGCTGATGTAGCGGAGCTCACCGTTGACCCAATCCCGGACGGCGCGCACAAGCCCGGCCCCCTGGACACCCTCGAACTCGGCGTAGGACGTGGGAAGCAGCCGGTCCGATTCGGCGTAGCGGCTGGGCCGCACGTACCGGATCCGGTCGGCCAGGCTGGCATCTTCCGGGACGCCGCGGCCTGCCACGGTAGCGGAGTACTCCACGGTGACATCGGTGGGCGCGGCGAACTCCATGTAGTGGAAGCGGCCGCCGTGGTGGTCGGAGATCTCCGTCAGCGGAACCTCTTCCCCGCCGGCCATGACGGACAGGGATTCTTCAAAGGATGAGTACCCGCTGTTCCTCGCGACGGCGATGGCCATGGCCACCTTCGTGTTGGCGTTGGTTTTGAAAGCCAGGCGTGCGGAAACAGAGCGTTCCATGTCTCTCCGGGGGTGTTGGGGGCGGACGGGAAGGCCGCGCCCCGGTACCTGGTGGGTGCGGGCGGCGGGACTAGTTTTTGACCTTCAGCGACATTAGCATCCGCTGCACATTGGCGAAGTCGGAACTGTCGTTGACGTACTGGGCTGCCTGAGCGAGCGTATCGAAGGCCTGTGCCGGGGCCACCTTTTCATCGGGCGCGAATGCCTTCAGGCCCACGAGGTCGCCGAACGATAAGTCGCCTTTGCCGTCCGGGCCACGGACCACGTTGCGCAGTTCGCACGCCCGGCCGTCCGTGCCGCCCACGAGGTTGGTGATGCCGTAGGACCCGAAGTAGCGGTACCCCTGGATGACCCGGTAGACCATCCGCGGCGGGATGGTTCCGGCTCCGCCCTGGGCGGCCAGGTCGAACGGAACGCTGCTGATCACCGTGTACGGGTGCCGGGCGTCGTCCGGGCAGTCAGGGGACGACGGCGGCAGCCCGGTCCGGAGCGCGGCCACGAAGGTTCCGTCGGGCTTCTTCACGTCGACTTTCAGGCCGCCCGGAAGGACGCCTTCCTCCGGCGCCACCGATTGGGCGATCCAGTCCGACGGCAGGTCGAAACTGACCGACTTTGCCGGGTCCGAGAAGGTCTTCCAGGAAGCGGCAGTAGCCGCGGCCCGGGGTTCGCCCGGCGTTGCGGAAGCGGAGGCCGGTGAGCTGGCGGCGGCGTCCGGAGCGGCCGACGCCGTTCCCGGGGCCGCTGATGCGGAATCCCCTGGTCCGGAAGCCGCGGATCCGGACGTTGCTGTTCCGGACGTTGCCGATCCGGTGGTTGCCGGCTGGGCCGTCCATCCCGGGCCTGCCTGTTGCGGCCCGGAGCAGCCGGCCAGCAACACTGCGGCGGCCACCAGTGACATGGCGGAAGGAACTGACGATCGCGGCGTGCCTGTCATGGGAGCCAGCCTAGCGCCGGAGCACCCGCCCCCGCGGCCGCCACGGCGGTGTTTCCTGCGCTGCCGGCGCTGCTCCCCGTCTGTCCCCGTGCGCCCTCCAGCCGCGCACCGGCCCCCGTGTCGCCGTCGGACGTTCCCGGCCCTGCCCTGCGACTAGGCTGGGGCTATGGCGGAAGATCAGCTCGGCGCAGCAGAAGACAATCCCGCGGACATCTCCGCCCTGGACATCGTCGACTGGCGGCTGCGGACGTTTGCGCTCTACGACAACGTCCGCCGGATCTCCGCCGACAGCCCGGCCGAGGCGCACTCTTACTGGCGCCACCAGCGCGACCTCATGTTCGGCACGCATCCGGCCTCGGCGCTGACTGCCGCGGACAAGGCCCGCTTCTCCGGCCTGAAGACTGCCGACTACGATCCCATCTACCGGTTCCACGTGCCCCTGACCAAGGAAGGCGCCGGACGGGAGATGAGCGTCGATACCGGCACCGATGGCGTGGTGCACTTTGTCCGGCTGGGAACTTTCGACCTGCCCGAAATGGGCCAGCTGGCCGTGTGGAAACTCCACGGCTACGGCGGGGGCATCTTCGTTCCGTTCCGCGACGCAACGGCCGGCCAGCCGGGTGGAACCTACGGTGCCGGCCGCTACCTCCTGGACACCATCAAGGGCGCTTTCCACGGCGTGAACGGCAGCGGCCCCGGCGCCCGGTACGTCCTGGACTTCAACTTCGCGTACAACCCGTCCTGTGCCTACAACGACGCGTGGGCGTGCCCGCTCCCAGGGCCGTCCAACCGGCTGGCGGTGGAGATTCCCGTCGGCGAGCTGTACTGATTCATGGCGGTTATTTCCGGACGCCCTGCGCGCCTTCCGTTCCTGCTCCCTGCCTGCGGCACTGATCGCGCCGCCGGTGCCGCCGCATGAGGGAAGGTGCGGCCGCGCCCCCAGTCCAGGAATCTCCAGTCCAGGAATCCCCGGTCCAGGAATCCCCGGTCCAGGAATCCCCTGCCCGGCGATCGCCCGCCACGAAGCATTACCGCGGGATCCTGCGTTTCCCGGTCATCCGGCAATTGCTGCGCTTCTCCGGGGTCGGTGTCATCTGCACCGCGGCCTCGCTGGGACTCTACGCGCTGCTGCGGCCGTGGCTTGGCGCCCAGCTGGCGAACGCGGTGGCGCTGGTCCTGACGTCCCTGTTGAACACGGCCCTGAACCGCCGGCTGACGTTCAAGATTGCGGGCCAGCAGCGCCGCACGCGTGACCACCTCAACGGCATGGTGGTGATCGCAGTGGCCCTGGTGATCACCGGCAGCAGCCTGGGCGTGCTGCACTGGTTCAACCCGGATGCCACTGTGGGCGACGAACTGGTGGCTACAACGTTGTCCGGCTTCCTTGCCACCGCGGTGCGCTTCAGCATGCTGCGGCACTGGATCTTCCGCCGCGCCCGCCACCGCTGACCCCCCGCGGGCACCCTGCTAGCGGCTGTGGCCGGCGCCCAGGTTCTTGACGCCAGCGACGGCGGCCCTGACGGCTGCGGCTGCATGGTCCAGGTCCGCCTGGCTCACGGAGGAATCGAAACTGAAGCGGACGGCGGTCTGGGCCACCTCGGCGGGCACTCCGAGGGCGGTGAGTACGGATGAGGGCGCATCGGAGCCGGCGGCGCAGGCGGAGCCGCTGGAACAGACCACGCCGCGCCGTTCAAGTTCCAGGAGCACGGACTCGCCGCTGGTGCCGGGGAAGCAGAACGAAGCTACGGACGGCAGCCGTTCACTGGGGTGGCCGGTGAGGACGGCGTCCGGCACGCCGGCCAGGACGTCATGGATGAAGCGGTCGCGCAGGTCGGCTACCCTTTCACGTTGCGCTTCCTGGTGGTTCCTGGCCAGCCCGAGTGCGGTGGCCAGGCCAACCGCCCCTGCCACGTTCTCCGTTCCCGACCGCCGGCCCCGCTCCTGTCCGCCGCCGTGGATGACCGGTTCCAGCCGGGTGCGGCTCCGGACGAACAGTAGGCCGCAGCCTTTGGGTGCCCCCAGCTTGTGCCCGGAGATGCTCATCGCGTCCACGCCCAGCTCCCGCGTATCCAGGGGCAGCCAACCGGCGGCCTGGACGGCATCTGTGTGGAACGGGATGCCGTGCGCGTGGGCCAGTTCCGCGAGCGCGGCGATGGGCTGGACGGTGCCCACTTCATTGTTGGCGTACATGATGCTCACCAGCGCGGTTTCCGGCCGAAGCATCCCCGCCAGGGCCGCTGGCGTGACGCGGCCCGCGTCATCCACCGGGACAACGTCCACGGTGAAACCGTGGAAGCGTTCGAGGTAGCGCGCGGATTCCTCCACGGCAGGGTGCTCGACGGCGCTGATCACCACCCGGTCCAGGCGCGGGTCTGCGGCCTGCCGGGCGAGGGCAATTCCCTTGACGGCCAGGTTATCCGCTTCCGTTCCGCCCGCCGTGAACACCACTTCGCCCTGCCGGCAGCCGATCACGCCTGCAACGGCCGCCCGCGCCTGCGCCAGCGCGGCTGCGGCAGCTTCGCCGAGGGTGTGGTGGCTGGAGGGGTTCCCGAATGACCCCGTGAGGTGGGGCCACATGGCGTCCAGAACTTCGCGGCGCACTGGTGTTGTGGCGGCGGCGTCGAGGAAGATCACGGCGGTGTCACCCGGCGGCCAGTTCGATGTCGAGGCCCAGGTCCAGGGCTGCCACCGAGTGCGTGAGGGCGCCCACCGAGATGACATCCACGCCCGTGCCGGCGATGGCCGCCACAGTGCCGGGGTTGACGTTGCCGCTGGCCTCCACGGTGGCCCGCCCGGCGACGAGGGCAACACCTGCCCTCAGCTCCTCTATCGTGAAGTTGTCCAGCATGATGGTGTCAACGCCGGCGGCCAGGACGGGTTCGATCTGGTCCATGCGGTCCACTTCGACTTCGAAGTGGGTGGTGTGGCCCAGCTGTGCCTTGGCGGCCAGCAGGAGGGCGGTGAGCCCGGCCGGATCCCCGCCGGTCATCACAGCGAGGTGGTTGTCTTTGGCCAGGACGGCATCGGAAAGGCTGTACCGGTGGTTCGAACCGCCACCGCACCGCACCGCGAAACGTTCCAGGATGCGCAGGCCGGGGGTTGTCTTGCGCGTGTCGGTAATCCGGGCGCGGGTTCCCCCGGCGAGGCGCACGAACTCTGCGGTCTTGGTCGCGATCGCGGACATCCGCTGGACCAGGTTGAGTGCCACCCGTTCCGCGAGCAGCACCGAGCGCGCGCTGCCGCTGACCCGGGCGAGGTGCGTGCCGGCGTCGAACGCTTCCCCGTCCGCCACGAGCAGCTCAACCCGGGTGGCGGGGTCGACCATCTGCATTGCGTCCCGGAACACGGTGGCCCCGCTGAAGACGCCGGGGACCCTGGCGTTGAGGACGGCGGTGGCGGTGGCGCCGGCGGGAATGAGCAGTTGGGAGGTGATGTCCCCGGAGGGTGCGTCCTCGGCGAAGGCCCGTTCCAGGATCTCCCGTACCGGTGCGGACGGAAGGGTGAGGTCCAGGGCCGGGCGCAGGGCGGCCGCCTGGTCGATCACGGCGGGTTCAGTCATGGAGCAGGCTCGCTTTCGGGCGGAGGGAGGACGGATGGTCGGATGGTTCCGGTATGTCGCTGCGGTAGTGCGCGCCCAGGGATTCGGCCCGGTTCAGTGCGGCAGAGACGAGCAGTTGAGCGGCCAGCAGGAGGTTCCGGTCCTCGTGCACAGCAGGATCGGCAGAGTCGGCAACAGCAGGAGGACAGACGACGGCGGCCCAGGCGGCAAGGGTGCCGGCCGCCGAAGCCAACAGCTCCCCGGACCGCAGCACCCCGGCATTGGCAGTCATCAACCGCCGAAGAGCCCCCCGCGAAAAGGGCTCCCCGGCCACGTCTCCCCCACCGAAGCTGGACGGCCAACTCCCGCCTGGCGCACCTGACGGACCGATCGCGCCTTCTAAAGCAGCAGGGACGGCGCCGTGCGCACCTGCGTTTCGCGGCAGGGGCGCGGAAGCGTGCGTCAAGCGGAGGCCGCCCGCGGCCGAGGCAGCACGCGGAGCATCGCTGCCGCGGGACGCGTCCCAGCCCCGGCCACCGGAGAGGAAGTCTTCAACGGCGCGGCGGCCGAAGACGAGTCCCTCCAGGAGGGAGTTGCTGGCCAGCCGGTTTGCCCCTTGGACGCCGGTGCAGGCAACTTCGCCGGCCGCGTAGAGGCCGGGGATGCTGGTGCGGGCGTGGAGGTCGGTGGCGACCCCGCCCATCCAGTAGTGGGCGGCGGGGGCGACGGGGACCAGTTCGCGTGTCCAGTCGATGCCGGCGTCGAGGGTCCTGCGGGTGAGGGTTGGGAACCGTTGCTGGAGGAACCCGGCGCCCCTTGCTTGTTCGATGGGGCGGGCGTCGAGGTAGACGTGTCCGTTGGGGTCGCCGAGCTTGGCCAGGTGGAGGGCGATGCTGCGGGAGACGACGTCCCGCGGGGCCAGTTCGGCGTCGGGGTGGTACGCCTTCATGAAGCGCCGGCCGCCGGAATCGAGCAGCACGGCGCCTTCGCCGCGGACGGCCTCAGAGATCAGCAGCGGGCCGTCGAGCCTGTCGGGGTGGGCGGTGGCGGCGCTGACCAGGCAGGTGGGGTGGAACTGGAAAAATTCCAGGTCTGCGGTGGCAGCTCCGGCGCGGACGGCGAGCGCCAGGCCGTCGGCGGTGGCGACGGCGGGGTTGGTGGTTTGGGCGAAGAGCTGGCCGGCACCCCCGGTGGAGAGCAGCACTGCGTCCACGTCGAGGCGGGCGTGCCGGCCGGCGTGAAGGTATTCCACTCCGTCCACGCGGCCGTCCCGGGCCAGGAGCGACGTGACGTGGGCCCCGGTGAGGAGCGACAGCCTGCCCTCGTCCCGCCGGGACAGCACGGCCTGGATGAGGGCGCCGGCGACGCGGGCACCCGTGGCGTCCCCTCCCGCGTGCAGGATGCGCGGGGCGCTGTGGGCCGCTTCCAGCCCAAGCGCAGGGCCGCCGTCGTTCTCTGTGTTTTCATGTCCGGCGCCTCCCTCCCCCGTGTCGAAGGCCACGCCGTAGCGCTGGAGGGCGGCGATGTCCTGGCGGGCTTGCCTGCACATCAGCCGGACCGCGTCCTCGTTGCAGTGGCCCGCACCTGCCCGGAGGGTGTCGGCGATGTGTGCGGCGACGGTGTCTCCCGGCGCCGGTTCGGCCAGTACCGCCGAAATGCCGCCCTGCGCGTACCAGGTGTTGCTGTTGTCCAGGCTGCCCTTGGTCAGCAGCACCACGTCCACGCCGGCGTCGGCAGCGAGCAGTGCCGCGTAGAGGCCGGCGATGCCGCTTCCGACGACGGCGAGGCGGCGCGTCATCACGGCCTCGCAGCGAGCATGCGCTCGAGCGCCGTCCTGGCGTTGGCCTGCACATTGTCGTCCACGGTGATGCGGTTGACCACGCGGCCGGCCACCAGTTCCTCAAGTACCCAGGCCAGGTAGCCGGGGTGGATGCGGTACATGGTGGAGCATGGGCAGATGACCGGGTCCAGGCAGAAGATGGTGTGCTGCGGGTACTCGGCGGCGAGCCGGTTCACCATGTTGATTTCGGTGCCGATGGCGAACGTGGTGGGTTCGGTGGTCGCCGCGATCGCCTTCTTGATGAAGTCCGTGGAACCGGCGGAATCGGCTGCGTCCACCACCTCCATGGGGCATTCGGGGTGCACGATCACCTGCACGCCGGGGAAATCGGCGCGGGCTTTCTCGATCTGGGCCACGTTGAAGCGCTTGTGGACGGAGCAGAACCCGTGCCAGAGGATGACCCGTGAATCCAGCAGCGCCTGTTCACCGTTGCCGCCCAGGCCCTTGCGCGGGTTCCACATGGGCATCTGTTCCAGGGGCACGCCGAGGGCCTTGGCGGTGTTGCGGCCCAGGTGCTGGTCCGGGAAGAACAGGACCCGCTGGCCCCGCTGGAAAGCCCACTCAAGGACCGTCTTTGCATTCGAGGAGGTGCAGACGATGCCGCCGTGTTCCCCGCAGAATGCCTTCAGGGCTGCGGAGGAGTTCATGTAGGTGACGGGGATGACCGGGACCCGGCCGTCGGCGTCGGGCTCCGTGCCGAAGATCTCCGCCAGCTGCTCCCAGCACTCCTCCACGGAGTCCGCGTCCGCCATGTCGGCCATGGAGCAGCCGGCGGCGAGGTTGGGCAGGATGACTGCCTGTTCCGGGGTGGAGAGGATGTCTGCCGTCTCGGCCATGAAGTGGACGCCGCAGAAGATGATGGCCTCTGCGTCCGGCCGGGTCAGCGCGGCGTTGGCGAGCTGGAAGGAGTCACCCACGAAGTCGGCGTACTGGATGACCTCATCGCGCTGGTAGAAGTGGCCGAGGATGACGGCACGCTCCCCCAGGGTGGCCTTGGCTGCCCTGATCCGTTCCCCGAGCTCGGCGTCGCTGGCCAGCTTGTACTCGTCGGGCAGCTGGCCCTGGCGGGGTGTGGAGGCCGGGGCGGGGTCCGCGCTGGAGGCTCCGGGGCCGTACGCGGGTACTCCGGCGAGCGCCTCGGCCAGGTCATAGTCCCAGGGGCCTTTGGCAAGGGCCGGGCTGCAGGTACTGCGTTCGGCCGCTGCGCCCTTTTCGGCCTGTTCGCGCGTGATCAGCTGGATTGCCGTGTTGACGCTGCTCATGGTGTGCTCCTGTTGTCTGGGTCAAGGCCTGGCCGGCCGGTAAAGCGGTAGAGGCGTGGCGGGCGGTGTTTGCCGCCCTGGAGGTACTCCCCGGTTTCCTCGATTTCCGGGGTGGATTTGAGTTGCCGGCGGAAGTTGGCCGGGTCCAGTTGCCGGTCAAGGACGGCTTCATAGACTTCGCGGACCTGGGCCAGCGTGAAGTACTCGCCCAGCAGGTGGTAGGCCACCGAACCGTAGGCAAGCTTGTTGCGCAGCCGCCAGAGGGCGTAGTCCACGATCGCGTTGTGGTCGAAGGCCAGGTCGCCCAGGCGGTCAGCGCGGAACCACCTGACGTTCTCTGACTCGTCCGCGAGCGCCGCCTCGGTGGGCTGGACCAGGGCCCAGTACACGATGGAGACCACCCGCTGGGTGGGCGAGCGGTGCAGGCCGCCAAAGGCGTACAGCTGCTCGAGGTAGCGGGGCGCCAGGCCCGTGGTTTCCCGAAGGTTCCTTGCGGCGGCGTCCTGGAGCGAGTCTTCGTGGCTGAGCGGGCCGCCGGGCAGCGCCCACATTCCCTTGAAAGGTTCACGGATCCGTCGCACCAAGGGAAGCCACAGGGTGGGACGGCCTGAGGTTTCGCTTGGCCTCAGTGCGAAGATCACGGTGGAAATGGCCAACGACGGCGGCGCGGCCTGCCGCTCGGAGACATTTGCCGAGCTGTAGTACAAGCGATCCACCGCCTTTCGCCATCAGGACTGCCCGGTGGGCCGCCAATCGTTAGTTATGGTCAACTTGACCAAAACTAATTCTACGGCGCGCAGGACCGGAAAAGGAAATGTTTCCGTCCGGGATTTTGATGTGCCGGCCGGAGGAGTCTGCCCGGGAGTCCGGCCACGGGCCCGGGCCGGGCCCTCTCGCCGTTTTTGGCCTGCGCCCGGAGACGGTAAATTCAAGAAGTCCCACAAGGACCACCGGACCCATGCGGACCGGAACCATCGAGCCAAGCCCCAGAAGGTGCCCATCCCCCATGACGATGAAGTCTGACCGGACCACATCCGCCCCGCCGCACCCCGCGGCCACGACCGCGACCACGCCGGTGCACAGCATGAAGCCCCGCCAGCTCACCATGATGGGGCTCGGCAGTGCCATCGGCGCCGGCCTGTTCCTGGGCTCGGGCGCCGGGATCCAGGCAGCAGGGCCGGCGGTCCTCGTTTCCTACCTGGTGGCCGGAACACTGATCATCCTGGTGATGTGGGCCCTGGGTGAGATGGCGGCAGCGAATCCCACCAGTGGCGCCTTCTCCGTCTACGCCCAGCGGGCACTGGGACGCACGGCGGGTGCCACGATCGGATGGCTGTGGTGGCTGCAGCTGGTGGTGGTGATCGCCGCGGAGGCACTGGGCGCCGCCGGCCTCCTGTTCTCCGTCTGGCCGGTGGTTCCGGTGTGGGCGCTGGCGCTGCTCTTCATGGTGGTGTTCACCGGCATCAACCTGGCCGGCGTCCGGAACTTCGGGGAGTTTGAGTTCTGGTTCGCCATCCTCAAGGTTGCGGTGATCATCCTGTTCCTTGGCGTGGGGGCAGCCCTGCTCCTTGGCCTGCTCCCGGGTGTTTCCTCCCCCGGCATGCAGAACCTGACGGGCAACTTCGCGCCCCAGGGCCTGGGCGGTGTTGCGGCTGCGTTGTTCGTGGTGATCTTCGCGTTCGGCGGGACGGAGATTGTCTCGGTGGCCGCCGCTGAGACGGAGGATCCGGAGCGCAGCGTGGGCAAGGCCATCAGGACAGTGGTGTGGCGCATCCTGGTCTTCTACATCGGTTCGGTCTTCGTCATTGCCGCCGTCCTGCCTGCCACGTCGCCCAGCCTTTCCTCACCCTTCGCCGGGGTGCTGGACGCCGCCCGAATCCCGGGCGCCTCAACCGCCATCACCCTGGTGGCCGTCGTCGCGCTCCTCTCGGCACTGAACGCCAACCTCTACGGAGCCTCACGCATGGCCTATTCCCTTGCCCAGCGCGGCGAGGCACCGCGGGTCCTGACCCGGCTCAACGGATCCGGCGTGCCCCTCCTCGCCGTGGCGGTGTCGGTGGCGTTCGGCTTCATTGCCACGGTCCTGGAGCTGCTGTTCCCTGAACGGATCCTGCCGGCGCTGTTCCAGCTGGTGGGGTCCACCTGCCTGGTGGTGTGGGGCAGCGCCCTGGTGTCCCAGCTGATCCTGCGGCGGCGTGCCAACCGGGATGGAACCGCACTGCCCCTGCGGATGAAGGGGTTCCCCGGCCTGACCATCCTGGGGCTGGTCCTGCTGGGCCTGATCTTCGCCGTCGGCCTCAGCGCGGACGCCAGCCGGGTGCAGCTATTCAGCACGTTCGCACTGATCGCCGGTATCGCCCTGGCGTGCGCCGCCGGGGCCAGACTGACCGGCAGGAAGCACCCCGCCAACAGGTAGAGTGGACCGTACTTCCAGCAAGACGCACCGACGCGCCGGGCCAGCCCAGGCGCCGTACCTGATTGGGGAAACTGACACCATGAGCGGCAGGCACACCGGACAGCAGCCGGCGCACACCGTCGAAGGCACCGACCCGCAGCTGTATGTGGCGGTCCACGATCCTGCCGCCGATGCAGGCCTCCGGCCCGTATTGTTGCTGCACGGCTTTTCCTCATCCTCCAAGCTCAACTGGGAGGACACCGGCTGGGTGTCGGCCCTGCTGGACGCCGGCCGCCGGGCCATTACCGTGGACCTTCCGGGACACGGACGCAGCGGAGCCCCCGAAGACCGCGACTCCTATTCCCCCAGCCGGATCCGGGCGGACCTGCTCCAGGCAGCGTTCGACGCCGGTGCGCGCCCCCTGCAGGACGGTGACCCTTCCAGCGGCCTGGACGTGGTGGGCTACTCCCTGGGATCCCGGCTCGCCTGGGAGTTCGCGGCAACCCAGCCCGAACTGGTGCACAGGGTGGTGCTTGGCGGACCCAACGACTCGGATCCGCTGGCCGCGTTCGACCTCATCGCCGCCCAGGACTACCTGGCCGACGGCACACCCATCAAGGACGAATCCACGGCCCAGCTCCTGAAAATGGCACTGCTGCTGCCGGGGAACAACATCTTCGCACTGCTGTCCCTGGTGGAGGCCATCAAGGCCGAGCCCTACGATCCCGCCGAGGCGGTCCCCCACATTCCGATGCTGCTGGTCGCGGGCGACAAGGACGAACGGGCCGGCACCCTGCCCCGGCTTGCCGAGCTGGCCCGCGGCGCCGGTTCCATGGCCGAGCAGCTGCTCCTTCCGGGCCGCAACCACACCAACGCCATCACCAGCAGGGCGTTCAAGCAGGCAACCATTTCGTTCCTCGCCGCCTAAGCGGCCGGCGCTGCCGGACCACGGCAGCGTGTGCAGGAGTATGTTGAGGGCAGGTTGCAGCGCCGGGAGGGACAGATGGGCAGGCGTTTCGAAGACCGCACGGAGGCCGGCGCGCGGCTGGCGGACGCCCTGGCCCGGTTCGAGGGACGCCCGGACATCGTTGTGCTTGGCCTTGCCCGCGGCGGCATCCCCGTGGCGGCCGCCGCAGCCCAGGCCCTGAGCCTGCCCCTTGGCACCGTCCTGGTGCGGAAGCTGGGAATTCCCGGGCACGAGGAGACGGCGTACGGCGCCCTCGCCTGGGCGCGCGGCCGTGTGGTCCGGCTCCTCAACAGGCCCCTGCTGGAGCGGGTCCGTGACCACGGCGTCGGCCAGGAACAGCTGGACGTCGTGGAGGAGCGCGAACGCGCCGAACTCCTCCGCCGGGTGCAGCTTTATCCGGGTGCCGGCCTTGACGTCTCCGGCAAGACAGTCATCCTGGTCGACGACGGCCTGGCCACGGGTGCCACGATGCGTGCCGCCGTCGAAGCGATGAGGGAAGGCGGTGCCGCTGCCGTGGTGGCCGCCGCGCCCGTGGGATCCGTTGACGCCGAGGCGTCGCTGGAGAGGGTGTGCGATGCCGTGGTCTGCCTGCACCTCCCCGGCAAATTCCGCGCGGTGGGCAGCTGGTACAGCCACTTCAGCCAGTTGACCGACGACGACGCGGTGCGTTTTCTGTCCAGCTGAACCGCACGGCAACGCAGCAGGCCCGGACCAAGCGGTCCGGGCCTGCTGCCTTAAGGGTGGGCAACGCCTCCGCGACTAGTGGTGGCTGCTGACGCCGAGCGGACGGCCCTTGGTCTCCTTGGCCAGGACGACTCCGACGGCGGAGATGACGCAGAGGATCATGATGTAGATGCCGATTGATCCGGCCCACTTGGTGGTCTGCAGCAGGGTTTCGGCAATGGTTGCTGCGAATGCGCCGCCCAGGATTGCGCCAAAGGCGTATCCGATGGAAATGCCGGAGTACCGGACGTTGGCGGGGAACATTTCGGCGTACATGGCGGACATGGGACCGTAGGACAGGCCCAGGCCGATCGTCAGGACGAACAGGGCAAGGCCGTAGAGGACTATGTCCTTGGTGTCGATCAGCGCGAACATCGGGATCATCCAGGCGAAGACGATGGCGTAGCCGATCAGGAAGGTCTTGACCCGGCCGATGCGGTCGGAGAGCCAGCCGCCCACCAGGGTGAAGATCAGCCAGCCAAAGGATGCCAGCGTGGTTGCCAGCAGGATCTGCGGGGTGGGCATCTTCAGGGACTTGGTGGCGTAGGAGATGAAGAACGCGATCAGCAGGTAGCCGGCGGCGTTGTTGCCGATGAAGATGAGCGTGGAGTACAGGACGGGCAGCTTGTGGTTCCGGATCAGCTCACCCAAAGGTGCCTTGCTTTCCTTCTTCCGCAGGGCCATCTCCTGGAAGACCGGGCTCTCTGCGACGGCGCGGCGGATCATGTAGCCGACCACGATCAGGACGATGGACAGCAGGAACGGCACGCGCCAGCCCCACGCGGCGAAGTCTTCCTTGGACATGCCGGTGTTGAGGAAGAACAGCAGGCCGGTGGCCAGGATCATGCCCACAGGCACGCCGATCTGCGGGTAGGCGCCAAACAGCCCGCGCCGGCTGATGGGCGCATGCTCCACGGCCATCAGGGCAGCACCGCCCCATTCACCTCCAGCCGAGAAACCCTGGATGACGCGCAGCAGGATGAGCAGCACAGGTGCCCAGGCCCCGATCTGCGCGTAGGTGGGGAGGACGCCGATGAGGGCCGTGGCGGCGCCCATCATGACCAGGGTGAAGACCAGCATTGCCTTGCGGCCGAGGCGGTCGCCCAGGTGTCCGGCGATGACGGCTCCCAGGGGACGGAACAGGAAGCTGATGCCGATGAGGGCGAAGGAGAGGATCTGCGCCAGGCCAGGATTGGATTCGTTCAGCGGTGCCAGGAAGAGCGGTGAAAGCAGCGTTGCCGTCAGCTGGGCGAAGATGAAGAAGTCATACCACTCGATGGTGGTGCCGACGAGGGTGCCTGCGAGGACCTTGCGCTCCTCCCTCCGGGTGCTGGGGCCGGCGGGGGTGTCCACCTTGGAAGGTGTGGTCATTGAAACTCCATTGTTTATTGGGCAGCAGCGCCGCCCGGACGCCTTCAGAATTACCGACAGAACGGTCAGTTAGTCGATAGGGTACTACGGATTTGTGATGCGTAACACGGAATGGGGATTGCTGCGGTCACGACCCCGAGGGTAAAGTTCTATATTAGAACTGTGAGTTCGTATACAGGACGATACCTCGCGTCGTGCATTGAGACAAGGGTCACGCGGCAGGCCCGCCACCTAGGATGGACACCATGACTCCTCCAGCTGCAGCCCGGACCGCGGGCGCACCGGCACAGGCTTCGCCGTCGCAGACCCTGTCGCGTGGAATCCGTGCCCTTGAGATCCTGGCCGCCGCCCCCGGGCCACTGACCATCGCAGAGCTGGCCGACGCCATGGGCGTCCACCGCTCGGTGGCATACCGCATCCTGCGCACCCTGGAAGACCACTCCCTCCTGGTGCGGGACGACGCGGGGCGGGTCCAGCCAGGACCCGGCCTCGCCGTCCTGGCCCGCGGCGTCTCGCGAAACCTGCAAACCGCTGCCCTTCCGGAACTCACCCAGTTGGCGAACTCACTGGACATGACTGCATTCGTGGCGGTGTGGGACCACCACGACTGCATCACGCTGGTCACGGTGGAGCCCCGGCACTCAGGGGCAACCGTGGCCCAGCACCCGGGGACCCGCCACCCGATCAACGCCGGGGCTCCGGGCATTGCCATCCAGTCTGCCCTTTCCGAAACGGAGTGGGACCGACTGGGAACAGGGATTCCGTACCGGCTGGAAGCGTCGGAGGCACGGCAGAAGGGCTACGCAGCCAGCCATGACGAGGTCATCGCCGGGGTGTCCTCCCTGGCAGCCCCCGTCAGGGTGCCAGGCGGGCGGCCGGCCGCACTCGCCGTCGTCTACATCCGCTCGGCCCACACTCCGGAGGCAGTAGGCAGCGCCATCGCCGAAAGTGCGGCGAGAATCGAAAGCCAGCTCGCCTGACGGCCGGGAAAGGCCGGCACAGCCGGCGGGAAGCGCTCCTTCAGGCCTTGCGAGAGAGCACGACGGCGGCTCCCGCGCCGAGCAGCGCCAGCCCGGCGGCCGCACCGACCGGGACGAGGAATGCCGCCGCAGGACCGTGGAGCTGGGCCAGCTGACCCCCGACGGAGGATCCAAGGGCGGTTCCGGCGACGATGCCGCTGGCCAGCGCAGTCATCACCGTTCCGAGCCGGCCGGCGGGAGCCAGGGTGCCGCCGACCGCGAAGACAGTGACCATGACGGGTCCCACCGGGAGTCCGAGGACCAGCAGGACGAGGGCCATCATGGGCAGCGACGACGGTAGCAGCAGCAGGAACGCCAGCCCGGCCATCAGGGCTGCGCAGAGCACCCACCGCAACGCGGGGCCGGCGCGGCGGGGCCAGTAGGCCACGGACAGCGCCGCGGCTGCCGAACTCAGGCCCATGACCGCATACAGCAGTCCGGCGATCTCCGAACCGGCCAGCTGTGCGGAAAAGGCGCTCAAGGCAGCCTGGGTTGAACCAAAGAACGTGCCCATGCAGACCATGGCGAGGACCGGCAGCGCGACTGCCCAGGACAGCCTGGCAGTGCCGTCGGCGCGCCGGCGCTTCACGCCGCGGGGATGCCGGGTCAGGGGCACGGCCTGGTGTGTGGGGTGCACGGCGAACGCCGGCACGAGCGTGATGGTCATCGCAGCTGCCAGGGCCAGCGGAAGCCAGGGCGCTACGAGGCTGGCGAGGATTCCCACCAGGGCGGGTCCGAGGACGAAGGTCACCTCATCGGCGGTGCTCTCGTAGGACAGCGCGGCATCAAGGTCCCGGGCGGCACCGCCTGCGGTCTCCCCCGCGCGTGAGGCGTTGGCGGTCAGGGACATCCAGCGGACCCGGGCGAGGGGCCCTACCTGGGGGCAGGAGGCACCTGCCGCGAAAGCAGCCGCGAGGACCGCGGGCGGGAAGTCCCCGGCTGCCGTGCTCATCGCGGCAAAGACCAGCGCCACGACCGCTGCTGTGTTGAGCACCGCGGCCAGGAGCAGGACGGGCCGTTGCCCCCGCCGGTCGGCCAAGGCGCCCAGTAACGGGGCGCCCAGCGCTGATCCAATGCCCACCGCACCGGCCGCTGACCCGCCGGCGGCGAAGGAACCGCTGACCGAGGTCACGAGGGTCAGGGTGCCGACGGTCAGCATGGCCAGGGGAAGCCGGGCGAACAGTCCCAGCGGAATAAAGCTCCGGCCGGCAAGGAGCGGGAGCCGCGAGAAACGTCCCCGCGCTGCCCCCGGCACGGCTTCCGGGCGTGGCCCTTCAGCAGGGGCATCGACCGGGGCGGGGGCGCTGGAGATGGGTGAAGGAGTGTTGTGTGGTGTCAATTCCGGGCTCGCTCAATAGGTGCGCATCGTCCCTCCTCCCGATGCGCGCAACCCGGTAACACGTTGAATTATATCGGCCCTGCTCAGAGGAGGGCGTCCAGGCTCTCGGAAATCCGCAGAGTGGAGCCGTTACGGCTCTTGAGGACCTGCAGCTGGGTACCGATCCGCTGTTTCATCTCGGCAACGTGGCTGACGAGCCCCACGACCCGGCCGCCGTCGCGAAGGCCTTCGAGGGCATCCATGACCTGTTCCAGGGACTGTTCGTCCAGGCTGCCAAAGCCCTCGTCAACGAAGAGCGTTTCGATCTCCACGCCGCCTGCCTCCTGCTGCACAACGTCCGCCAGTCCCAGTGCGAGTGACAGCGAAGCCATGAAGGACTCGCCGCCCGACAGGGTGGAGGTGTCGCGGCGGAAGCCTGTCCACTGGTCCACGACCTCAAGCCCCAGCCCGGACTTAGCGCCGCGGGCGGCCTTGGCATCGGAGTGCTGAAGCAAATACCGTCCGTCACTCATGGCCACCAGCCGTTCGGATGCGGCAACGGCCACCTGCTCAAGCCGGGCAGCCAGGACGTAGCTGTTCAGGCTCATCCGGTAGGTGTTTTCGCCCCGGCCGGCCGCGGCGTCAGCCAAGCCGGTCAGCATCTGGGCGCGCTCCGCCGGCTCCCGTGAGGAGTGGACCAGCGCGCCGTATTCAGCGGCGAGGGAGGTCAGTGACGCCAGGCACCTGCTGGCCATGCCGGCAGCCAGGTCCGCGTCACGGGCGCCGGACTGGGCAGCGGACGCCGCGGCGGCCAGCGCTGCCAGCCGTTCTTCGTCCGGCATGAAGCCGCCGGCGGCCTCGGCCAGTGCCAGCACGATGTCCTCGGATTCGAACAGCCCGGCCACGCGTGCAGCTTCGTCCTGGGCCGCCCTGAGCGCGGCTTCCGCAGCCGCCGCCCCGGCGGGGTCCAGGAGCTGGGCGCGGACCTCGCCGGCGGTGGCGAAGCCGGCAGCAGGCAGGGCCCGGTCCAGGTGTTCACGGGCTTCGGCAGCCTGCAACCGTGCGCCGTCCAACCGTGCCTGGGCTTCCACCGCCTTGGTAAGCACCGCCGCCGCATCTTCAAGTGCCCTCAGTCGGCGGGTCAGAGTGCTGTGGTTGCCGCGTAGGCCGGAGAGGGCGCTGTCCAGTGACGCCGCCTGCTCGGCAACGTCGGCCAGGGACGCCGCGGTTCGGGACAGTTCGGTCTCTGCGTCGGACAGTGCGGCCCGGGCCTCCACGATGCCGGCGTCAAGGGCCTCCAGCCGCCGGCGCCTGTCCAGCAGCTCCTCCGCCGCCCGCTCGGCTTCCTCCGCGGCCGCGAGCGCAGCGTCCGCGCCGGCCCGGGCGTCGTCCAGCGGAGTTGTCCCACCCTGTCCGGCGAGGACAGCCACCTCCTGCTCCGCCCGTGAGAGCTCCCGGGCAACCAGGGTGTGGGCTGCCTCTGCAGCCTCGTAGACGGTGTGGGCTTTTTCCTCCTGCTGGGCCAGGCCGGGGCCGTTCGTGCCTGCGTCGGCCGGGCCGGGATGCTCCCCACTGCCACAGACGGGGCAGGGTTCCCCGGCAACCAGCTTGGCGGCCAGCTCTGATGCCGCGTTGGCGAGCCGGTCCTCCCGCAGGTCGAGCCAACGGCGTTTGGCCTCCAACAGCCCGTCCCGCGAGTCGTCATGGTTGGCTTTGACCTGGTCCCTGGCGGTGACCGCCGTCCCGTGCCGCCTGACGACGTCCAGCAGTTCCGCTGCCGCTGCAGCCTCCTTGCGGCGCAGCGCCGCCTCCACGGAACGGGCCTCGAGCCGGTCCATGCCGTGGGTCAGCTCTTCGCGTTCCGTCTGCAGCTGCACCGGGCGGTTGGTCAGTTCCTCCACCGCCCGCTGAAGCTCGTCCTGCCTGGCTGCCAGGCCACGATGCCTCTTCCGCAGGTCCTGGAGCCTGAGTTCGTCCGGGATGCGTGCCTCGACGACGGCCAGCAGCGAGCGCAGGCGCCCCAGTTCCTCCTCAGCTCCGGGCATGATCCCCGTGGACACGCGTGCCCCCTTGGGGAACGCCTGCGGTGCGGCGGCGGAGTCAACAGGGGCCAGCTCCAGGCCGAGCTGGGCCAGTTCCCCGCCGTCCCCGGCGGCAAGGCGCAGTAATGTCAGGGCAGATTCGGCGGCGGCTTCGGCACTGTGAACCTTGGCGGTGGCGGCGTCCACCGCCTGCAGCTGCCCCTGCAGGACCTCCGCCTGCCGGTGCCGGGCGAGCCGGGCCGAGAGCTCCTGCTGCTCATCGGCTCCTTCCTCCACGGCCTTCTGCCGTGCGGCGGCTGCCTGGAGCTTGCGGTGGCGCTCATGCCGCGCTGCCTCCCGCTCTGCTTCCCTGCGGCGGTCCTGGCTGTCGGTTTCCGCAGCGGCGGCATATTCCCTGAGCTCCGCGAGGCGGCGGGAAACCGCATCCTGGAGCCATTCAAGGCGGCCGGGGATGTCCTCGACCGGCGGGGCCGCGTCGTCGGGAAGCCCAAGCGGAGCCGCTTCGGCTTCAGCCCGCGAGGCGAGGACGCCGAGCTGGCCGGACAGGGCGGCGACGTCCTCACGGGCGGCGGCCGCCTGCCGCGCGAGTTCCTGTTCCAGGGCTTCGAACCGCTGGGTGCCGAAGAGTTTTTGCAGCAGGTCCAGCCGGTCCGCCGCTTTGGAGCGGAGGAAGGCAGCGAAGTCCCCCTGCGGAAGCATCACCACGCGGGTAAACTGTTCGCGGTCCATGCCCAGCAGGGCCATGATCTCCGCGCCTGCTTCATCGTTGCGGGCAGACTTCTCCACCCATGCTCCGGCTATCCGTTCGCGGAGCAAGGTCTTGGCCTGCTGGAGCGTAAAGCCGTTTTTCCCCCGGGCACTGGGCTTCTCCCAGGCCGGGGACCGGGTCACCTCAAACCGGCGGCCCTGGGCGGAGAATTCGCAGGTGACGGCCGGTTCCTGCCCGGGTTCGGCATGGTCGCTGCGCAGCCGTTTGCCGTCCTGCCGGGCACCGGGGACGGAGCCATAAAGGGCAAAGCAGATGGCATCCAAAACGCTGGTCTTGCCGGCGCCGGTTGGCCCGTTCAGCAGGAACAGGCCGTGGGCGCTAAGCCGGTCGAAGTCGATGTCCTCGGTTCCGGCGAAGGGACCAAACCCTGTTATCCGAAGATGGTGGATCCTCACCGTGATGCCTCCAGCAGCCTGACGTTGTCCAGGGCGGCTGCAATCGCGGCCTTTTCCGCCTGGTCCGCGGACCGTCCCCGGATGTGCTCCAGGAAGCCGCAGCACACGGCGAGGTCATCCGGGGCGCTGGCAAGCCTGGTGCTGTAGCTTGCCTGCGCCTTAGCTGCCGCGCCCTGCGGATCGAAGGCGAGGACCAGGGTATCCGGGAACCTGGCACGGAGCCGTTCCATGGCACGGGCAGGCCGCTGGGCGTCGGTCAGCGTGACCTGGCAGTAGGCGGTTTCAGCCCATTCGTGGGCGGGATCCTGCAGGAGTTCCTCGAGTGTTCCGCGCAGCACGGCCAGGGAGCGCGGGGCCTCCCACTGGATCTCAGTGACGGACGTGACCCCGTCCGCTCCCATATCCACCAGCCAGCCACCTTTCTGGTGGGTGGCTTCCGAGAAGGAGTAAGCCAGTGGCGATCCCGAATACCTGACTGAAGATGAGAGTGTCTGCCGGCCGTGCAAATGGCCCAGCGCGGTGTAGCTGAAGCCGTCGAACAGATCCAGGGGAACCGCGCCGACGCCGCCGATGCTGAGGTCCCGCTCGCTGTCCGAACTGATGCCTCCGCTGGCGAAAGTGTGGGCGAGGACCACGGACTGGACCGTGGCTGATTCCGCGCGCTGCGCGATGTCCTCCCTGATCAGGGCGGCAGCGGCGCGGGTCACCTCGAAGTGGCTTGCCGTGTCGGTGCCCAGTTGGTCGGCGACAAGGCGTGGTTCAAGCCAAGGGATGCCGTAGACCGCCAGGACTGCTTCCTTCCCGCCATGGTCCGGTCCCAGCGGGAGAACGAGCGGATGGTGCAGCTCCTCCACCTTGGTGCGGAGGTGCACTCCGCCCCGCTCCAGCAGCCGCGCCGCGAAACCCAGCCGGATGGCGGAGTCATGGTTTCCGCTGGTCAGCACCACTTTGGCACCGGTGGCGGTAAGCCTGACCAGGGCATCATCGAGCAGGTGCACCACATCGACGCCGGGCAGGGCCCGGTCGTAGACGTCACCGGCGATCAGAATGACGTCGACGCTGTTCCGTTCCACGGCCGCCACCAACTGGTCGACGAAGGCCCGCTGGGCATCCAGCATGCCAACGCCATGGAAGGAACGGCCAAGGTGCCAGTCGGAGGTGTGAAGTAACCGCATACTCATAAGTTATCGGCAACCACTGACAGTCCTGGAAAGCGCCGCGTGCCGCAGCAGTCAGGACCGCTTGCCGTCGAAGAATTCCTGGGCCTCGCTGACGCTGCGGGCTTCGTTCCTGCGGGCCGCCGTGGCGGGTATGGACGCATCCGGCACGGCGGGGTCGGGCAGGCTGCTGTCCACGTTGGAAGCCTCTGCACCTTCACTGTCCCCGGCTTCGCGTTCCACAACGTCACCGCCGGCCGCCTCAGGTCCTGCGTTGCCGGCGTCGTACCTGTCACTGTCCGTGGCGATGGATTCGGCGCCCGGCGTGATCCGGAACGCGAGACCCGCAATGGCGCCACCGGCCAGCGGAGCCACCAGGAAGACCCACAGTTGCTCCGCTGCCCAGCCGGAGCTGAAAACGGCGGAAGCAACCGCACGTGCGGGGTTGAAGGGCAGGTTTCCCACCGACTGGCCCAGCTGCAGGAGCGCCGCAAAGGACAGGCCGACGGCGATGGCCGGCACGGTCCGGTTGCCGTCGCGACGGCCCGCAGCGCCAAGGAAGACAGCCACGATGATCGCAGCTCCCAGCAGTTCCAGGAGCACGACGGCGGCCAGGGGCGCCTGGATGATGGAGTGTTCGCCGAAACCGGCGGCCACGGTGTCGAAGGCCGTGCGGCTGTCCGCGATGCTGGGCAGCGTGCGGAGGATGCCGAAGAGGGCAAGGGCACCGACCAGGGCCCCCACCAGCTGGGCAGCCGTGTACGCTGCCGCCGCGCCGGCCCGGATCCTGCCGGCCAGGAGGTGCCCCAGGGTTATGGCCGGGTTGAAGTGTCCGCCGGAGACGTGCCCAAAGGCGAGCATTGCGGCCGTAATGGCAAGTCCGGCAGCCAGGGCCGCCGGCACTGGGCTGGACTGCGGAATGCTGAAGAGCGGCACGCCGAGTCCGGCCACCGCCAGGAAGAAGCTGCCAAAAGCCTCGGCCACCAGTCGGGGCAGCAGAGCGCCGTGCCCGGCGGCCGGGGTACCGGGCTCCAGTGCGTCGCGGGCGGGGACAGGGGTGCTCATGATGGGACCTTTGCGTCTGGGAATCTGGTGCTTGCGGGGCTGCCGGCGTCCAGCTGTCCTGGCGCCGGGCAACCCGAGCAGTATGCCAGCCGAGGCTGTGCGTTTGCTGGACGGTAACGGCAGGCCGTACGGCCGTGGTTCCCGTCCGCCGGCACCGCCGCACACCGGGCGGAGCGCTGGTCCCGGAGCCGGGGCGCACTGACGGTAAATTTACTCCATGAGCAACGAGCACGGCGTTCCCGCACCCACCTTCGCTTCCCGGATCCACGGCTGCCTCCTGGGTGGCGCGCTGGGTGATGCGCTGGGCGATTCCGTGGAAGCCGGCCCCACTGCCGGCACCCGCGGGCCCTCCAGCCAGGCAGGCGCGGGCGGCTTCGATGACCTGTCCGGGCCGGCCCGCTTCGCAGACGACACCCAGCTGACCCTTTACACCGTGGACGGCCTGGTGGAGGCCCTGGAATGGGCAAATTCCGGTGTGGGCGCTGACGTGAACGCCTGCCTTTGGCTCGCCTACCTTCGGTGGCTGGCTTCCCAGGGCGAAGACGCCCCGCCATCGGCACCCGTGCCCCAGCCCCGCTGGATCGACGGCCAGGAGGTGCTCCGGCAGCGCCGGCATCCGGAGCAGGACTGCATTACCGGACTCGCCAGCGGCGAAATGGGCACGTCGTTCCGCCCCGTGAACCCGGAAGCGAAAGGCGTTGGCACCGTGATGCGTTCCGCCCCGTTCGGACTGGTTCCGCATATTGCATCCGACGCCGTCTATAAGTTAAGTTCCGACGCCGCCTCCCTGACGCACGGGCATCCGTCCGCCCGGCAGAGTGCCGGGCTCTTCAGCCTCCTGATCCACCGGCTGGTATCCGGCGCGGCCCTGGCCGACGCGGCTGCCGAGGTCACCGCCGACGCAGGCGCGCTTCCGGACGCGGCCCCCGAACTCCGCGAACGGCTGGAAGCGGCACTTCGGCTCGCGGACAAGCGGGAAGCCGGCCCCGAAAGACCCGTCCAGGTGCTGGGTGAGGGACGGCTGGCGGAGGAAGCACTCGCCGTCGCGCTTTACGCCGTCCTTTCCACCGCGCCGGCTGAAGGTGAAGAAAAACAGCCGGACCGGCACTTCCGGGACGCCGTGGCGTTGGCCGTGAAGCACGGCGGGGCCAGCGGCACCATCGGTTCGCTGGCCGGAAACATCCTGGGAGCCCTGTACGGGGAGGACTGCCTCCCGGCCCCGTGGCTGGCGGCCCTGGAGGCGCCCGAGGTTGTCCGCGGCATGGCGGATCAGCTGGTGAAGGTCACCACCGGGGAAGGCTGATGATGGTCCAGCCCCCGTAACGTCCTCCGGGAAGGTCACGGACTGACGGTCAGGCGCTGACGGCAGCCGCGCAGGCCGCGTCCCGCGTTTCCGCGGCGGCAACCTGCGGGGCGTGGCGGATGTCCCCGCCGCCCACCATCTGCAGGAACTCACCCTCGGAGAGCACCTCGATGGCCTGCCCCCGCTCGTGCAGTTCCAGCACACGCCGGGCCTTGCCGGTGAGCCGTCCGGACCGGAGGTCGGAGGCGACGAACCCGTCCCCCACCACCAGCACGGTGGTGCGGCCGGTGACACGGCTTTCCGTCCGTGCGCCGCAGCGGGCCGAGCGCCGTTTCGCTTCCGGGCGATCGATGGAGAGCTGCCCGGTGAACACCACCGTCTGCGCGTACAGCGGGTGGCCCGGCTCGGCGTCCAGGTTGGGCTCCGGGTTGACCCCTTCCTCCGGCCAGCCCGACTGGAACCGTTGGACCAGGGCAGCCCCGTTGCCGGAAGCCCCGGCGATGGCCGCCAGGCTGGGCTTTGACAGGTCGCCAGTGGCGGGGTCGAACGCCTGCTGGCGCGGCATGGCCAGGCCGAGGGACAGGTAGAGTTCGGCGAGGCTATTGGCGCCGTTGCGCGCCGCGATGTCAACCAGGATGCCGGCGCAGGCACGCGCGTCCTCGGCGGCGTCGTGGTGGTTGACCAATGGCACACCCGCTTCCTCGGCAGCGAACGGGAGCGAATTGGAAACCAGCGAATAGCAGCGGCGTGACAGCATCACGGTGCAGACGTAGTGGTAGGCGGGACCGGGCAGGCCGGACACCTCGAGCGCAGAGCGGATTACGCCGAGGTCGAACGCGGCGTTGTGGGCTGCCAGCACGTCTTCGCCGATGAAGGCACCGATTTCCGGGAACAGCTCACCGAAGCGTGGGGCCTGCGCAACATCGGCTGCGGTGATGCCGTGGATGCGGACGTTGTGGTAGTCAAAATGGTCGTAGCCGGCAGGCGGGCGCATCAGCCACGAAGCCTCCTCGACGACCTTCCCGCCCCTCACCTTTGTCAGCCCCACCGAGCATGGAGAGCCGCGGAAGCCGTTGGCCGTTTCGAAGTCGATCGCCGTAAAGTCCAAACCCACGGCCCCTACCTTACCGCCGGAGGTCCCACAGGCCTGTCAAGTACCCTTGAGGAGTGAACTTTCCTGTGATGAGTGACCTCGCTGTGTCCATGCTGGGCGGTGCGGGACCGGTCCAGCCGAAAATGGCTTCGTTCCTGCCCGACTGGCTGAACCCCCAGGTCTTCCTGGCCGATCCCGCCCTCGCCCCCTGGGTGGTCCTGCTGGTGTGCGGGATCGTCTTCGCCGAAACCGGCCTCCTGGTGGGGTTCTTCCTGCCCGGCGACTCCATGCTGTTCACGGCGGGCCTGCTGGTGGCCACGGACACCATCAAGTTCAATATCTGGCTGCTGGCCCTGCTGGTTGCGGTCTCCGCCATCATCGGCAACCAGACCGGCTACCTCATCGGTTCCAAAGCCGGTCCTGCTCTCTTCAACAAGCCCAACTCCCGGCTTTTCAAGCGCGAAAACATTGAAAACGCCCACGCCTTCTTTGAAAAGCACGGCGGCAAGGCCCTGATCCTGGCCCGCTTCGTCCCCATCATCCGCACGTTCGTCCCGGTGATCGTCGGCGTGGCACAGATGAGCAGGAGGAAGTTCTTTATCTACAACGTCATCGGCGCCCTCCTGTGGGGCGGGGGCGTGACCCTGCTCGGCTACCTGCTGGGTGACAAGGTTCCGTGGGTCCGTGACAACCTGGACATCATCTTCATCGCCATCGTGCTGGTCTCGGTGATCCCCATCGGCATCGAAATCCTGCGCGGCCTGGCTGCCAAGCGCCAGGCGCAGGCCAACGGCACCGACGCCGTCGACGAGTACATTGAAGAGCATGAGCCGGAAGCGGAGCGGAAGACCCACCGCAACATCCCGGGCAGCCGGCCGGAATAGCCCTCCCCTGACTCCAACAAAAAGGTGCGCACCCCCGGGTGCGCACCTTCTTTGTTGGTCCTTCTAGCCTGCTGCCTGCAGGGCCGCCACAATCGAGGGCAGCAGCGCCCGGAAGGCCTTGCCTCGGTGGCTGATCGCGTTCTTCTCCTCTGCCGAGAGCTCTGCGCAGCTGCGGTCCTCGCCGGCGGGCTGCAGGACGGGGTCGTAGCCAAATCCCCCGGAACCGCGGGGCTCGCGCAGCAGGATTCCCTCCAACTGGCCGTACTCCACCACTTCACGGCCCGGGCCGTCCGCGCCCTCCGGCACGGCCAGTGCGGCAGCACAGACGAAGGCTGCACCGCGGTGTTCGTCCGGAACATCGGACAGCTGGTTCAGCAGGAGTTCAAGGTTGGCTGCATCATCGCCGTGCCGTCCGGACCAACGGGCAGAGAAGATTCCGGGTGCCCCGCCCATGACGTCCACGGCGAGTCCCGAATCGTCAGCGATGGCAACCAGGCCGGTGGCAGCGGCAACAGCGCGTGCCTTCAGCAGCGAGTTCTCGGCGAAGGTCACGCCTGTTTCGACGACGTCCGGCGCACCCGCCGCCGCTGCGTCCACCACCTGGTTATCGACGTCGAGCCCCGGGACCTGCCCGCGCAGCAGCTCGCGCAGTTCCCGCAGTTTGCCCTTGTTGTGGGTGGCGAGCACCAGCCGTGGAGCGGGGCTGCTCACAGGGTGTCCACCAGGGTTTCGCGCTGGATGGCGGCCAGCTCCGAGGTGCCCAGGAGGGCCAGGTCCAGGAGCTGGTTCAGCTCGTCCCGGTCGAACGGGGCGCCCTCCGCCGTGCCCTGCACCTCAACGAACTTGCCGGAACCCGTGACCACCACGTTCATGTCGGTTTCGGCCCGGACGTCCTCCACGTAGGGCAGGTCCAGCATGGGAACGCCGTCAATGATGCCCACGGACACGGCCGCGATGGTGTCCAGGAGGGGCTGGGCGTTCTTGGCGATGAGCTTGTTGTCGCGGGCGAACCGGATGGCGTCCGCCAGCGCCACGTATGCGCCGGTGATGGCCGCGGTGCGCGTGCCGCCATCGGCCTGGAGCACGTCGCAGTCCAGCACGATGGTGTTCTCGCCCAGCGCCTTGGTGTCGATGATGGATCGCAGCGAGCGCCCGATCAGCCTGGAAATTTCATGCGTGCGGCCGCCGATTTTTCCCTTCACGGATTCGCGGTCGGACCGGGTGTTCGTGGCCCGCGGCAGCATGGCATATTCGGCGGTAACCCAGCCGCGGCCTTCGCCCTTGAGCCAGCGCGGGACGCCGGCGGTCAGGGAGGCCGTGCACAGCACCCTGGTGTTGCCGAACTCGATCAACGCCGAGCCTTCAGCCTGGTTGGACCATCCGCGGGTAATGCTGATGGGCCGGAGCTGGTCGGGGGCGCGGCCGTCGGCTCGCACGATGGGCACTGCAGTTGCTTCAGATGTCATGCCTTTAGCTTATCGAGTGCCGGTGCGGCAGATGCCTGGCGCCCCGGCTAGATGGTGTAGTGCACCCCTGCCACGGCAACCGCAACGTCGCCCGGGAATACCGGGCGCGCTTCCGCCATGACGGTGGTCTGGGAGGTCCACACGGGGATATGGGTCAGCAGGAGCCGGCGGGCGCCGGCCGCGGCGGCCGCCTCCCCCGCCCGTTTGCCCGTCAGGTGGACATCGTTGATGCCGTCGTCCCGGCCCTCCTCGAAGGCCGCCTCGCACAGGAACAGGTCAGCATCCTTGGCTGCTTCCTCGAGCCCGGCACAGGCATCGGTATCGCCGGAGTACGTCAGGACCCGGGACACCGGGGTGCCGTCCTTGCCGGGCTCAACCACCTCGACCCGGAGGGCATAGGCCTCCTCAATGGGGTGGTTGACGGCGAACGGGGTAACCGTGAACGGACCCACGGTGACGGCTTCGCGCTCGGTCCAGTTGGTGAAATCGAATTCTTCATGCATGCCCGGGTCCAGGGGCAGGCCGTAGGCGGTGGCCATCCTGTCGGCCGTGGCGGCCGGCCCCCACACGGGTATCCGGCCGCGGCCCCAGCCGCCCGGCTTCCAGCGGATCGCGACGTGCAGCCCGCACAGGTCCATGCAGTGGTCGGGGTGCAGGTGGGTGAGGAAGATCGCGTCGATGTCCTCCAGGTCCGTGTAGCGCTGGATGGCGCCCAGCGCACCGCTGCCGAGGTCCATCACCACCTTCCAGGTCCGCTCACCGTCGGTGGCGGTCAGGAGGTAGCACGACGCCGGGGAGCCGGGTCCGGGGAACGAACCCGTGCATCCGACGATGGTCAGCTTCACAGGGCTGGCCCTGCGGGACGGGCGCCGGCGAGCCCGCCGCCCACGAAGTTGGAGATCCGGGGCCGGTCCTGCGCGCTTTGGGCGGCGGCGATCATCTCAGGGGTGATACGGGCAAGGCTGCCCGTGGGGTACTGTGCCGCGACATGGTCCACGTGGCGGACGGAGAGCACCTCGGGCCCCAGGAACCGCCGGGCGAGCACCTCGAACTGCCGGGCGTCGCCGGTGGCGACGAAATGGTGCTCGGGCGGGAGCGTCGAGGTGCGCTGCAGGTTGTGGGTGGCCAGGGAGCGGTAGACGTCCTTGGCCGTCTCCTCTGCGCTGGACACCAGGGTGACGTCGGCGCCCATGACATAGGAGATGACGCCGGTCAGCAGCGGGTAGTGGGTGCAGCCCAGGACCACGGTGTCCACCCCGGCGGACTTCAGCGGCGCCAGGTACTCCTCCGCGACGGCCAGCAGGGCCGGGCCTGTGGTGACCCCGGCCTCCACGTAGCTGACGAATTCCGGGCACGCCACGGAAGTGATGTCCAGGTCCGGGGCAGCGGCGAACGTGTCCTCATACGCACGCGACCCCACGGTGGCGGATGTGCCGATGACGCCCACCTTGCCGGACCGGGTGGCAGCAACGGCGCGCCGCACTGCCGGCTGGATGACCTCGATGACGGGAATGCCGTACTTCGCGGTGTAGCGTTCACGGGCGTCCCGCAGGACAGCGGCCGACGCCGAGTTGCAGGCGATGGTGAGCAGCTTGACGCCGGAGTCCACCAGTTCGTCCATCACGCCCAGGGCGTTGGCACGCACCTCGGCGATGGGGAGCGGCCCGTAGGGCCCGTGGGCGGTGTCCCCCACGTAGAGGATGGACTCGTTGGGCAGCTGGTCGATGATGGAGCGGGCCACGGTAAGCCCGCCCACACCGGAGTCGAAGACGCCGATGGGACGGTTTTCCGGAGCCGCGGCCGGAAGTCCGCTGCCGTCGGGCGCGGGCTGTGTTTCCGCCGGTGGTTCCGTGCTCGGGACTGTAGTCATGATTATTCGAGGATAGGTGTTCCCGGAAGCGTCAGCCATGATCTTGTGTCCTGCAACTCGTGTCTGCTGCGTCACACTGGACGGCCTCCCCCTGGCCGCCGGGGCTCACCGGCGGGATTCCATCGACTGCAGCATGGCCTGCACCAGTGACTCCTGGAGCCAGGTGGTGAAGTTGTAGACCAGGGCCAGGTAGCTTTCCACATCCTCCGCCTGGGACCAGTCCTGCATGCGGTGGACGTGTTCGGCGTCGGCCTCGTCCCGGATGTCCAGCCGCTCGGCCAGGACCAGGCGCACATCGTTCAGCGCCATCGACCAGTGCTTTGCCCCCTCGGGCGTCAGCACGATCTCGTCCTTGTCCAGGTCCAGCGCGGCTGCCCGCAGGGCGCCGATCTTTGTTTCCCGGAGCGACCGCTCGGTGAGCTGGCGGAACTCAAGGGAGGCGGCGCCGTCGTCCTTCACCACGTTGGGGAGCAGCCGCTTAACGGCACGGTCCGTCGGTTCTGCCACGTCCATGTCCAGGCCGATCAGTGCCGCCAGCGGGTCCTGCCCGGTGCGGTCCTCGGGCTGAAGCATGGAGATAACGTCATCGATCAGGCTGCGCAGCAGGTCCCGCTCGGTGGGTTCGAGGTAGCCGGTGATGCCCTTGAGTCCGTATTTGAATGCCTTAGCCACGCTTCCCCTTACCCTGGCCCGGGCCACCGGACTTGCCTGCCTTGCCGCCGGAACCGCCGGTGGCTTTTTCCACGGTGGCCCAGAGACCGAATCCGTGCATGGCAACCGCGTGGCGCTCCACCTGTTCCTTGCTGCCCGAGGCAACGATGGACCGGCCCTTCCTGTGGACCTCCATCATCAGCTTGTTCGCCTTGCTCTCGGAATAGCCGAAGTAGCTCTGGAAGACGTAGCTCACGTAGCTCATGAGATTGACGGGATCATTCCAGATCACCAGGTTCCAGGGGATGTCCGGCGCGGTCAGCGAGTCGGTGGACTCTGCTGTGCCGGTCCGGGTGCCCTCCTGCGTAGCAGGGCCGGGCGCAACGCTTATGGTCATCTGTCCATTCTATGTGGATGCCCACTAGAGTGATTTTCGTGAGCACCTCAGCCGGCTGGGACCATCCCCGCACGTCCTTTTACACCGACCACTACGAGCTGACCATGCTGCAGGCGTCCCTCCATTCCGGGGCCGCGCACCGCAGGTCGGTGTTCGAGGCGTTCGCGCGGCGGCTGCCCGACGGCCGGCGTTACGGCATCGTGGCCGGCACCGGACGCCTGCTGGAAGGCATCGCGCACTTCCGTTTCGGCGAGGCGGAACTGGCGTTCCTGGAGCGAACCCGGGTGGTCAACCAGGAGACCCTGGACTACCTGGCCAGCTACAGATTCACCGGCGACATCTGGGGCTACGCCGAGGGCGAAGCGTACTTCCCCAACTCCCCCATCCTGATCGTGGAGGCCTCGTTTGCCGAGGCCTGCATGCTGGAAACCTACCTGCTGTCGGTGCTCAACCACGACACCGCCATCGCCTCCGCAGCCTCCCGCATGGTCAGCGCCGCGGGCGGCCGGCCCTGCATCGAAATGGGCTCGCGCCGCACCCACGAAGAGGCCGCCACCGCGTCCGCGCGGGCGGCCATCATCGCTGGTTTCGACAGCACCTCCAACCTTGAGGCCGGCATCCGCTACGGCGTGAAGACCGTCGGGACTGCCGCCCACTCGTTCACGCTGCTGCACGACACCGAGCGTGAGGCCTTCGAGGCTCAGATTGCCTCGCTCGGCGAAGGTACGTCCCTGCTGGTGGATACGTACGACGTCGAAAAGGCCGTCCGCGCGGCCGTGGAGCTGGCAGGGCCGCGCCTGGGCGCCGTCCGGCTGGACTCGGGCGACCTGGTGGCCCAGGCCCAGTGGGTGCGAAGGCTGCTCGATGACCTCGGCAACGAACACACGAAGATCGTGGTCACCTCGGACCTGGACGAATACGCCATCGCGGCCCTGCAGTCGGCGCCCGTCGATTCCTACGGCGTGGGCACGTCGCTGGTGACAGGCTCCGGGGCGCCCACGGCCAGCATGGTGTACAAGCTGGTCAGCCGGGCCGGCGACGACGGGAATTTCGTGTCCGTCGCCAAGGCCGCCAAGAACAAGGCCAGTGTGGGCGGCCGGAAATACGCCCTCCGGAAGCTGGACGAACGGGGCACCGCCACGGCAGAGGTGGTGGGCGTGGGACACCGGCCGGAGGACGACGGCAACGACCGCCCGCTGCTGCAGCAGTTCATGAAGAACGGCGAACTGCTGCCGGGCTGGACCGGGCATGAGGGCGTGCTCCGCGCACGCCAGCGCCACGCGGACTCCATGAGGGAACTGCCCCCGGTGGTCAACCGCCTGCAGCGCGGCGAGGCCGCGATCCCCACCATCTACGAGGAGAACTGATGTCCCGCGCCTTGATCATCGTGGACGTGCAGAACGACTTCTGCGAAGGCGGCTCCCTCGCCGTCACCGGCGGCGCGGCGGTGGCCGGCGCCATCAGCGAATACCTGGACGCCCACAACAGCGAATTCGACCACGTGGTGGCCACCCAGGACTGGCACATCGACCCCGGCAGCCACTTTTCCGACTCCCCCGATTACAAAGACAGCTGGCCGCCACACTGCGTGGCGGGCACCCGCGGGGCCGAGCTCCACCCGGACCTGGACACCGAGTACATCGACGCCTACTTCCGCAAGGGCCAGTACGCCGCGGCCTACTCCGGGTTCGAAGGCCTGCTGGCCCCCGAAGACGCCGTCCCCACCGGGGAACGCCAGCCGGGCGGCCTGCCCGGTGCGCAGGCGGAGCTGGAAGCCGACGGGGACGCCATCGGCCTCGATGACTGGCTGCAGAGCCACGACGTGGAAGACGTGGTGGTGGTCGGCATCGCCACGGACTACTGCGTGAAGGCCACCGCGCTCGACGCCGTCCAGGCCGGCTACGGCGTCACCGTGGTGCGGTCCCTGACCGCGGGCATCGCGGAGGACCTCGAAGACGCCGTAGCCGAGCTGGAACTTGGCGGAGCGGACATCGCCTGAGGCGCTACTTGCGGCCGACGAACCAGTCCTGGAGCTTGCGCAGCCGTGCCTGCAACTGCTCCTCGTTGGCCTGCGCCACGGGCGGCCCGCCGCAGACAGTGCGCAGCTTGGTGTGCACCACACCGTGGGGCGTACCCGTCCGCGCAGCCCACGCGGCCACGTTCTTGGCCAGTTCATTGCGGAGGTCCATCAGCATCCGGTGATCGGGAACAGCGGGAACCTGCTGGGCGTCCGCGGCCGGGGCCTTCCGGTTCTTGCGGTTCAGCTGCTCATGCTGGCGCTGGCGCAGCAGCGTTCCCACCTGCTCGGCGTCCAGCAGCCCGGGGATGCCCAGGAAGTCCATTTCGTCGTCGGACCCTACTTCGCCGCCGGTGCCGAACTCGCCGCCGTCGAACAGGACGCGGTCAAAGGACGCCTGGGAGTCCAGCGCTTCGAACTTGCCCTTCGTGAGGCTGTCGGAGGCCTTCTCTTCGCGGTTGGCCTCGTCCATCAGCGAGTCTTCCGGGTTGAAGAGGCCGTCGCCGTCTTCCTTCTCGGGCCGGTCCAGCGCGTGGTCCCGCTCCATCTCCATGGAGTTGGCCAGCGCCATCAGCTGCGGCACGGAGGGCAGGAACACCGACGCCGTTTCGCCCCTCTTGCGGGCACGCACGAAGCGTCCCACGGCCTGGGCGAAAAAGAGCGGTGTGGACGTTGAGGTGGCATAGACACCGACGGACAGCCGGGGCACGTCCACGCCTTCGGACACCATGCGGACGGCCACCATCCAGCGCTTCTCGCCGGCCGAGAATTCCTCGATCTTGCTGGACGCCTTGGCGTCGTCGGACAGGATGACGGTGGGTGACTCGCCGGTGATCCGCTTGAGCTGGCCCGCGTAGGCGCGGGCGTCCTCATGGTCGGTGGCGATGACCAGGCCGCCGGCGTCGGGAACGGTGCGGCGGACCTCGCTGAGCCGCCTGTCCGCACCCGCCAGGACCGCCGGGATCCACTCCCCCGCCGGATTCAGGGCGGTGCGCCAGGCGTGGCTGGTGATGTCCTTGGTAACCGCAGCCTCGCCCAGCGATGCCGCCATCTCCTCGCCGGCGCTGGTGCGCCAGCGCATTTGGCCGGAGTAGGCCATGAACATCACGGGACGGACCACATGGTCCCGCAGCGCATTGCCGTAGCCGTAGGTGTAGTCGGCCTTGGACCGGCGGATGCCGTCCCGGTCCTCGGCGTACTCCACGAACGGGATGGGCGAGGTGTCCGAACGGAACGGCGTGCCGGTGAGGGACAGCCGGCGCACAGCGGGATCGAACGCCTCGCGCAGGCCGTCACCCCAGGACAGGGCTTCACCGCCGTGGTGGATCTCATCGAGGATCACCAGGGTGCGTGCGGCCTCGGTCTTGGCGCGGTGGAGCAGGGGCTTGCTGGCTACCTGTGCGTAGGTCACGGCGACGCCGATGAACCCCCGGCCGTGCTGGCCGTCGGAGTTTTTGAAGTTGGGGTCGATGGCGATCCCCACCTTCGCCGCCGCGTCCGCCCACTGGCGTTTCAGGTGGTCGGTGGGGGCGACAATGGTCACCCGGTTCACGGCACCGGAGTCGATGAGGGTGGACGCGATCCGCAGCGCGAAGGTGGTCTTACCGGCACCCGGGGTTGCGACCGCGAGGAAGTCGCGGGGACTGTTCTGCAGGTAGAGGTCAAGGGCTTCCTGCTGCCAGGCACGGAGTTTCGGGGCGGTTCCCCAGGCTGCGCGTTCCGGGTAGGCCGGAGGCAGGGTGGGGCCGCCAAAGAGCGTCTCCGTCACTACTTGTTGTTGCCCGAGTCCCCCGGACCCTTCCCGCCGTCGTTGCCCGGCCGGAGGCCCTCATAGACTTCCTTGCATTCAGGGCACACCGGGAACTTCTGCGGGTCCCGCCCCGGGGTCCAGACTTTGCCGCACAGCGCAATGACCGGTTCCCCGGTCATCGCGGACTCCATGATCTTTTCCTTGCGCACATAGTGGGCAAAGCGCTCCCGGTCTCCCGGTTCCACCTCCTGGCGCAGTTCCTCGCGCTCAATGGTGGCCGTGGACGTTCCAGCCCCGGAAAGCTCGCGCATCGGGTCGTTCTCGAGAGGGTCCGTCATGCTAGTCATGGCATCCATCTTAGCCGTTCCACCGGCGGCGCGTTCGACGGCGGCACGCCCGAACGGGGTTCCGGCACCGGTCGCCGTCGTACTTTTCCGGCCACCCTCCCGGCACCCGCGGAACGCTGCTACAGGCCCTGCCAGGCGGGCTTGTTCTCATAAGTGTGGCGGTAGAAATCCGCCAGTTTGAGGGCCGAAGCCGCGGCTTCGTCCAGCAGGACCGTGGTGTGCGGGTGGAACTGCAGCACGGAGGCGGGGCAGATGGCCGCCACCGGCCCTTCCACGAAGTCGCGGACCGCCTGCGCCTTTTGCGCCCCCGTGGCCAGCAGGACGACATGCCGCGCCGCCATGATGGTGCCCAGGCCCTGGGTGATGACGTGATGGGGCACCTCCGCCAGTCTGCTGAAAAACCTCGCGTTGTCCCGGCGTGTCTGTTCGATCAGGCTCTTGATCCTGGTCCGGGACGCGAAGGAGGAGCCCGGTTCGTTGAAGCCGATGTGGCCGTCGGTTCCCACGCCCAGCAACTGCAGGTCCACGCCCCCTGACGCGGCGATGGCCTGCTCGTAGGCTTCGCAGGCCGCGGGGATGTCGGCGGCGGTACCGTCCGGCCCATGGACATTTTCCGGTGCGATGTTCACCCGGTTGGTGAACTCCCGCCGCACCACCTCGCGGTAGGACTGCGGATGGCCGGCCGGCAGGCCCACGTACTCGTCCAGCGCAAAGGCGGATGCACGGCTGAAGTCCAGGCCCCGCAGGTGCCGGGCCGCCAGCTCGTCGTAGACAGGCAGCGGTGAGGACCCGGTGGCAAGGCCGAGGACGGCGCCGGGCTTGCGCCGGACCAGCTGTTCGATGGCGTCGGCGGCAAGCCGCCCGATCTGCCGGCTGCCGCCGAGGATCACGATTTCCATGTTGTCCCTTCCCTGAAGCGGTCAGCGGTTGACGGTTACCTGCGCCAGGAGCTCGGGACCCCGCGCATCGAGCCACTTGCCGCCCAGCCGGACACCCGCGAGGAACAGGCCCAGGCCAAGGACCGTTCCCACGGCGAGGTTGAGCCAGCCGAAGAAGGCATTGCCCGTGACGGCCTCTGCCACCAGCAGCGCTGCCTCGGGCAGCACCAGGACCAGCAGGACCAGCATTCCCACGAACTGCACGGCCAGCGTCTGCCCCACATTGCCCGGCGGCTTCTTGAACGGGCTGTCGCCGGGCAGCGGCACCGTGACCGTGTACCGGGCCGACACCACCGAGGACAGGCCCAGCCCGCTGAAAAGGATTCCCAGGCTGAACCCCAGGCGGCCCGGCAGCGCAGTCCAGTCACGGGAGACCGCGGCATACCCGACCGCGAACACCAGGACCACGGCAAGGGCGAAGGTCATGCACGCCAGTGCCCGTCCCAGCCGGTCCGCCACACCGCGGACGCCGGTGGCCAGGTGCAGCGCAAACGCCGTGTTGTCGTAGGAGACGTCGGCCGAGATGGACCAGGCCAGGATGAAGGCCGAAATCGGGGCGAGGAAGGCCAGGCTGCCGTAGCTGCCGGTCTGCGTTCCCTGGAACGCCAGCACCACCGGAAGCAGCGGGATCACCACCAGCGAACCCGAGTACCGCGGGTCACGCACCCAATACGTCAGGGACCTTGCCATCACTGCGCCTGTGGGAGTGGCTGGCAGGACGCCGAACAATCCCAGCCTGCCGCGGCGGCGCTTGCCGGCACCGGCGTAGGGCGGCGTGACCAGCGCCCGTTCGAGCAGCAGCTTCCAGCACCAGGCCAGGACGGCGAGGACCGCCATGGAGACCAGCAGCTTCACCGCGGCCTGCAGGGGCCGGCCGGACGCGACGTCGCCGCCGAGTGCCCAGGGCGCCCCGAGCGGAGTCCATGACAGGGTCCGGGCGAACTCGGGCAGGAACCCGGCCGAGTTCGTGATGCCGCGGCCAACAGCGGCGACGATGGGGCCCAGCAGGACGAGGGGCACCATGAAGGCGATGGCACTGACGTCCTTGAAGCGCCGGGACGCAGCCAGGCTCGCCGTCGCCGTGGTGACCACTTTGGCCAGGACAACGCAGGTCATGATGCCCACGCAGGCACCGAGCAGGGCGGCGAGCGCGGGGAGCACGCCGCGGGACCACGTCACTACCGTGGACAGGCCCACCAGGACGGTGGCCAGGCCGGGGATGCCGATCAGCCCGGCCAGGGCAAGGCCGGTGAGCATCTGCTTCATGGGAATCGCGAAAGTCGTGAAGCGCGCGGGGTCAAGGGTCATGTCTGTGGCCGACGCCGCCACCGGCACCACGCCCCAGCCCAGCAGGGCTGCGGAACCACCCAGGACAATGGCCGTGTGCGCCACCTCGGTGCCCGCGCTGCGCAGCAGGACCAGGGCAAGGACCAGCGTGGCCACCACGCCCAGGGCATACAGCCCGGCGATGGCCATGCCCACCAGCTGCCAGGGGCTGCGCCGGAGGCCGTTGCGCAGCAGCGTGAGCTTGAGCCTTAGAAGGTGCGCAACCATTCCAGCCCTTCCGTATGGCTGTGGCCTCCGACCAACTGCACGAACCGGTCCTCCAGGGAGGCCCCCGCACGCACCTCATCCACCGTCCCGGCCGCCAGCAGCCGGCCGCGGGCCACCACCGCAACGTGGTCGCACATGCGCTGCACCAGGTCCATCACGTGGCTGGACACGATGACCGTTCCGCCGGAATCCACGTACCGGTCCAGGATGGAGCGGATATTCGCGGCGGACACCGGGTCCACGGCTTCGAACGGCTCGTCCAGGACCAGCAGCCGGGGCGCGTGGATCATGGCGGACGCCAGGGCGATCTTCTTGGTCATGCCGGCGGAGTAGTCCACCACCAGCGTCCCCGCGTCCTGCGTGAGGTCCATGGCCGCCAGCAGGTCGCCCACCCGCGCCGCCACCACGGCCTTGTCCATGCCGCGCAACAGCCCGGCATAGGTGATCAGCTGCTCCCCGGTCAACCGGTCAAAGAGGCGGACGCCGTCCGGCAGGATGCCCATGAGCCGCTTGGCTTCCAACGGGTGCTGCCAGACATCCACGCCATGCACCAGTGCCGTGCCGAAGTCGGGCCGCAGGAGGCCGGTGGCCATGGACAGCGTGGTTGTCTTACCCGCGCCGTTGGGTCCCACGATCCCGAAAAACGACCCCGCCGGCACCTCCAGGCTCAGGCCGTCCACCGCGATTTTTCCACCGAACCGTTTGGCAAGGCCACGCATGGAAAGTGCCGGTACAGGCGCGGGATTCGGCGCCTGGTCAGGTATCGGAGCAGTCATGTTGCCAGCCTAGTCCGCAGACCATCCGCTGCGGAGTGCGAAACTAACCTCATGGACATCGCGTTGGGCCTGCTGGTGATCGTTGCCGTGGTGTGCGCCGGCAGCGCCGCGGGGCGCAAACTGAACATCCCGGTCCCACTGCTCCTGGTCCTGGCCGGGGTGGCCGGTTCCTTCCTGCCGTTCATCCCGCAGGTGGAGCTGAACCCCGAACTGGTGCTGGTGGGCCTCCTGCCGCCGCTGCTGTACGCGGCCGCCTTCCGCACGTCGCTGTTCGACTTCAAGACCAACCGCCGCTCCATCGCGTTGCTGTCCGTGGGCTACGTCATTTTCGGCACGCTGGCAGTGGGCCTGGTGGTGTGGTGGCTGTTCCCGGAGATCCCGTTGGCCGCGGCCTTCGCCCTGGGCGCGGTATTGGCACCCCCGGATGCGGTGGCGGCGACGGCCATCGCACGGAAGGTGGGCATGCCGCGCCGGATCGTGAACATCCTGGAAGGCGAGTCGCTGGTCAATGACGCCACCGCGCTGGTGTGCCTCCGCGCCGCCCTGGCGGCCATCGCCGGTTCGGTGTCCGCACTGGACGTGGCCGGCGGCTTCGTCGTGGCAGCGGGCGGCGGGCTGGCGGTGGGCCTCGCCGTGGCCTACGTCCTGACCGAAATCCGGAAACGGATCAGCAACGTTGCCATCAACACCTCAACCTCACTGATGGCGCCTTTCGTTGCGTTCCTCCCTGCCGAAGCCATCCACGCGTCCGGCGTTCTCGCCGTCGTCGTGACCGGCCTGGTGATGGGCGCCAAGGCGCCGTCCATGCCAAACGGCGCCGCGCGGCAAAGTTCACGGAGCAACTGGGACACCGTGCAGTTCCTGCTGGAGAACGCAGTGTTCCTGCTCATTGGCCTGCAGGTGCGGACCATCATCGACAGCGTCCAGGACGATTCGCTGGGTGCGGGCCGGGTGTGGCTCGGCTGCGCCGTCATCCTGCTGGCGGTGCTGCTGCTGCGCCCCGTCTGGGTCTTTCCGGCCACGTACCTGCCCCGCCTGATCCCTTCCGTGCAGCGGACGGACCCGGCACCGCCCTGGCAGTTCCCCGCCATCGTGTCCTGGGCCGGCATGCGCGGCGTGGTCACCCTGGCCGCGGTCCTGACGTTGCCCGGGGACTTGGAACACCGCGGCGTGCTGGTCCTGGCAGCCATGGTGGTGGTAGCCGGGACCCTGGTGCTGCAGGGATTCACGCTGCCCGTACTGGTCCGGGCGCTGGGGCTCCCCGGACCGGACACGCGGGAGGACGCCCTGAACCAGGCCTCGCTGATGCAGCTGGCCACCACGGCCGGGATGGAGCGGCTGGAGGAGTTGCGGCGCGAAAGCGACCCGCCGGAGGTCATGGACATGCTCAGGCGGCGGACCCAGGAACGGGGGCTGGCAGCCTGGGAACGCCTGGGCAGGTCTTCGGCGGAAGCGGCCACCCCCAGCCAGCGCTACGCCCAGCTGCGGATGGCGATGCTGCAGGCTGAACGGGACAAGGTCCTGGAGCTAAGGCGCGGCGGGGATTTTGCCCACGAAGTGCTCAGCGAGGTCCTCGAGCGGCTCGATATCGAGGAGTCCATGCTCGACGCGTCCCTCCACGAACTCGATTCAGCGCAGGAGGGCGGCGGGGGTGAGGGGTTGTCCCAGCCCGGCGGCGTCTGCGACCACCTGACGGCGGCCATGCCCTCGCCCGTCCCGGATAATCCGGCCTGCGAAGGCTGCGAACGCGAGGGAACAACCACCGTGCACCTGCGCATGTGCCTGGGGTGCCGAAGCATCGGCTGCTGCGACTCCTCGGCCGGGCGGCACGCCAGCCGACACTTCAAGGAGACCGGCCACCCGGTGATGCAGAGCATTGAACCCGGCGAAGAATGGCGCTGGTGCTACGTGGACGACCTTCTGGGCTGAGAAACGAGGGAACGCGCGCGCTGGTCCTAGCGGACCCTGCGGATCCGGATCGGGCCCTTTGCCGTGGCCGGATCCACCACGGAGCCGCCCTGGGTAATCTGGACCTGGCCCTCGGCCACCAGGCGCCGGGCGGCTTCGCGCGCAGGCTCCATGAGGTGGCGCCAGCTGTCTCCACCCACAGCCCTGGCGGCATCCGAGGGGCAGATGGTGGACGTTGCCGCCCGCGACGCCAGGAGCTCCAGGATGGTCGCTTCCAGCTGCCGGCCCACCCCGCCCTGCGGCCCGCTGCCCTGCGCCCCGCTTCCCTGCGCCCCGCTTCCCTGTGGCGATGCCATTCCGGAGGCCGCCGTCAGAAAGTCCGGCGCGGGATGGCCCGCTCGTACTGGGGCGGCCAGGCCAGGTCATAGCCCAGTTCGAACGCGGCCCGAAGCCACCAGTGCGGGTCCCGCAGCGCAGCCCGGGCAATGAAGACACCGTCGGCCTGCCCGGTGGCAACAGCATGCTCCGCCTGGCCTGGCGCGGTCACCAGGCCCACCGTCCCGGTCGCCACTCCCGCTTCCTCGCGGATGGCTGCCGAAAAGCCGGTCTGGTAGCCCAGGCCCGGCTTGATCTGCTGGTGGGCCACCGCCCCTCCGCTGGAGACATCCACCAGGTCCACACCGCGGGCAGCGGCCTCGCGCGCCAGTCGCACCGACGCTCCCTGCTCCACGCCGCCCGGTGCCCAGTCAGTGGCCGAGATCCTCAGCAGCAGGGGCATCGAATCGGGAATTGCAGCCCGGACCGCGTCCACCACGGCCAGCATCAGCCGGTTCCGGCCTGATTCGTCTCCGCCCCACTCGTCGTCGCGCTGGTTGATCAACGGGCTTTGGAACTGGTGCAGGAGGTAGCCGTGCGCCCCGTGGATCTCCACGGTGTCAAACCCGGCGTCCACTGCGCGCACGGCGGCAGCGGCGAAATCGGAAATGACGGCCCCGATTTGCTCACCCGTCATCGCTGCCGGCGCCGCATATCCCTCGAAGGAGGTCGTGGACGGGCCCACGGTGTCCCAGCCGCCGTCGGACGCGGGAACGCTGCCGTGCTTACCCGAAAACGGCCAGTAGGTGGAGGCTTTCCGGCCGGCGTGGGCCAGCTGCACGCCGATTTTGGCGCCCGCGGCACCATGCCGGTGCACAAAGGAAATGATCCGCTGCCAGGCCGCCGCCTGCTCGTCGTTGTACAGTCCCGCGTCGCGTGGACTGATCCGGCCCTGGGCACTCACTGCCGCGGCCTCCGTAAGGATCATCGCGGCACCACCGACGGCAAAACCGCCCAGGTGCACCAGGTGCCAGTCAGTGGGAACCCCAGGGGCGTCGTCCGGATCGCAGCTGTACTGGCACATGGGTGAGACCCAGCCTCGGTGCTGCAGTTCCATGGACCGGAGCGTTAGGGGCTGGAACAGGGCCGACACTAGAACAGCACCCGCGCGAGGGCCTGGCGTGCCTTTGCCACCCGTTCGTCGCCGGCACCTACAACATCGAACAGCTCCAGCAACCGGACCCGTGCGGCCTCACGCCCGGGACCGAAATTCCTGCCGATGAAGGCCACCAGGCGGTTCAGCGCGTCTTCCACATGGCCGCCGGCTATGTCCAGGTCCGCCACGCCCAGCTGCGCGTCCAGGTTGTCGGGCTCGTTGGCTGCCTGCGCCCGCAGCGCTTCGCTGTCCTGGGCGGACACCGCCTGCAGCCGGCCCATCAGCTCCACCTGCGCCAGCCCGGCCTTCGCCTCGTGGTCCGAGGGCATTTCCTTCAGGGCCTGGCGGTAGGCGTCAGCGGCGGCGGCATAGTCGCCGGCCTCGATGGCCTCAAATGCGGCCTGGTGCAACGGCGGCAGCGGTGCGGGCTCGGGTTCGCCGGCCGCGCCGGCGTCCAGGCTGCCGGTGACGCCGTTGGCTGCCGCAACCTTCAGGAGTTCGTCGAAGAGGGCGCGCACCTGTTGTTCGTCCGCCGCGCCCTGGAAGAGCGGGACGGGCTGGCCCTTCAGGACGGCAACGGCAGTGGGCACGGCCTGCACCTGGAAGGCCTGGGCAAGCTGGGGGAAGGCGTCGATGTCGGCTGCGCCGAGGACCAGGCGGCCGCCGTAGCTTGCCACCACATGGTCCAGGGTCTCCACCATCTTGGTGGATTCCGGCGAATAGGGCGCCCAGAGGGCAAACACCACGGGCACCTGCACGGAGAGTTCCACCAGCTGCTGGAAGTTGGCTTCGGTGACGTTGACTTTGAGTTCAGGCGCGCCGGACGGGGCGCCGGGCTCCAGATCCTGGGGGGCCGCGGCCGGGGCGGCTGGACCGGCGGGAGCCGTGCCGGCCGGAGTGGCGGGCCGCTTCAGCGAGGAAAGGTCGACGGCGCCGCGCAGGTTAAGCAGGCTGGCAGCGGCAGGAGGGACTGGGCGGGAAGCTGGCGAACTCATGTTTCCCACTCTAGCCACTCCGGCCGCTGCCGGGGGTAATGCCATCAGGGCCCTACTTGAAGCTTGCCCCGACCAGCCCGCGGGTGGCGGCGATGAGCTTCATGGGGTCCGTGGATCCTGCCGGCGGAACGTACACCGCCATGGATTCGGCGAAGCTCAGCACCATGCCGGTGGTGGTTTCCTTGCCGCCGGCCAGGGCCGCGGCGTCATCGCCAATGGTGAGCTTGTCACCGGCGGCCTTGGGCGTGCCCTCGAAGCCGAAGTTGATCCGGCCCAGGACCAGGGCGCCGCCGTCCGAGGTGCGGAAGACTACGGTGCTTTCGGGAACCACCTTGTGGGTGAAGGAGAAGTTGCCGTTCTCGCCGGCCTTGACCACCTCAGCCTGGTAGGACAGGGTGTCAGCGATGTAGGGCGAGGACTCGCCCTCGACAAGCTTGTCCTTGAAGGGCGAGTCCGCGGACGTGAGCCTGTCGGCCAGTCCGGACATCGCCTCTTCACCGCTGTACAGGAGCCCGGTCTTGTCCGCGGCAGCCAGGGTTTCGGTGCCGCCCCGGCTGATGTTCGGGAACGTGGTGCCGGGCTGCAGGGGCGTGGTCTCCATCAGCTTGTAGTTCTCGCGCGGAGACTGCTGGACAAGCGTCAGGATCTGCGGCACCACATTGCCTTCACCCTGGGTGACTGCCAGCACGGAGCGGGGCCAGTCGCGGCCGCTGGTCACGACGGTGGTCAGCAGCTTGGTGGAACGGACCGGCATGCGCGGCTCGTAGGAGCCCACCTGGGAGCGGATCTTGTAGTTCTGGGTGCGGATTTCCTGTTCGGGCCCTGCGACGCGGTCTGCGAGCTTTGCGGCATCCTTGGCAGCATCCGCAGCGTCGGTGGCGCTGGAGACCTGCTCCAGGATGCGGCGGAACTGGGCGTCGAGCAGAACGGGTGCCGCCGCTGATTCCTTGGCGGGCTGGGAGGAGGCGCTGCCGGAGGGAGCGGGGCTGGGGGTGGCTGCCTGGGCCGCGGTCCCGGTGCCGGCCAGGACAACAGCGGCGACACCCGCTGCCACCATGGTGGCCTTCGAGGACGACGACGGCGCCTGGCCTTGCGGGGCGCCGTTCCGTGCCCGGGCACGGCGGGCATAGCTGCTGCCGCCATCGCCCTCGCCGTCCTTCTTGCGGGCAGACAGCAGCGCCAGGACAACGCCGCCCACGATCAGCAGGCCGCCAAGGACCATCAGCGGAACAGCCCACGGCGTGGAGGTGTCGTTCGGGAACGTCATGGACACCGAGGCCGGCGCCGGCTTGGTGCCGTCGGAGGCGAGCAGCAGGCTCCAGTCACCGTCGGCAGGCGGGGTCCAGGTGTATTCCAATTCGCCGCTGGCGTTCTCGTTGGACACCCAAAGATCGGATCCGGCCGGGTTGGGCACGGTGCCTTCACCGTCGGCGTGCTCAACCGTAAGGGACTTTTCGTCCGCGGAGACACCGGTGATGGTGTTGTGGGCTGCCTTGCCCACCCATGCGCTGACGTCATCCGGACGGCCGGTCGCCAGCATGAAGTTTCCATCGCCCTGGATGTCGATCTTGACGGTTCCGCCGTGCAGGGTGCGCAGCTTCTGGTCAATGACGGTCAGCGGAGCGGCAGCGGCGTCGGCCGGCACGGACGCGGTGAACGTCTCGGATGGAGCCCAGATGGTTCTCTGGCCGATGCCGGCCAAAAGTGTCAGGAGGCCGAGCAGCACAAGTGCGGCTGCAGTCTTTAAACGCAAGGGAAACACCTATCATCAGCGGGGGTTTGCCTCCAATAGTAACCTTTTTGTTACCACAGGGCCCTTTGGGGCTGTCCCGGCCCCGGGTTCACGCACCCCTGACGGCCGCCTTCGGCGTCTGCTGACAAGCCTGCTGATAGTGTTTGCGATGATCATCACACCGGCCCGCGCAAGCGGTGCCACGCACGGAACAGGCCGCAAAAACACGTGACAGACAAGACGGACCCGTCCTCGGCCCATGCCGGAAATTCCCGGGATCCCAAGGGCCCTGTTCCCGCTCCCGTGCCGCCGCTGGGGATGGCGGCCCGGCGCAGGGGCACCGCCACTGCTGCCCTCGCCGAAGTGGTCCGCCGGCTGCGCCAGCCCCTGCCCGGTGCGCAGCCCAGGCTGCGGTTCGAAATGCCGCCGGAGTACACCGGACAGGCCTCGGATTCGGACCTCACCGGTGACGACGAGCCGCAGTTCGGCCACCCCGGGCCGCGGATGTCGCCGCAGCATCCGCTCTACATGGGGTTCATGGGGACCGTCGGTGTCGGGCTGGCCCTGCTGGTCTACTGGATCGGCTCACACACCACGCAGCTGCTGTTGTGGATCGTCGCTGCGCTGTTCATCGCCCTGGGCCTGGAGCCGGTGGTGGGCTGGCTGGAGAACCGGAAGATCCCGCGGCCCGCCGGCATCCTGGTGTCCGTGGCTGTCCTGATGGGCGCCGTCGTCGGCTTCTTTGCCACCCTCATCCCCACGATCGTGGAACAGGTGTCGGAAATCGTGCGGCAGGCCCCCGACTGGGTCCGCAGCTTCATGGCTTCGGACTTCTTCCGCAGCCTCGATGACCAGTTCGGCATCCGCGACCGCATCACCGAGGAACTCGACAAGTTCGTCAATGACCCGGCGGCCGTCGGGGGCATTTTCGGCGGTGTCGTGGGCTTCGGATCCACGGTGGCGAACGGACTCTTCGGCACCCTGATCGTGCTGGTGCTGAGCCTGTACTTCCTGGCCGCCCTGCCGGCCATGAAGAAATGGGGCTACCGGCTGGCTCCGCGCTCCCGCCGCAAGCGGGTGGCTGCCCTTTCGGAGGAAATCACCCGTTCCGTTGGCAACTACGTCATTGGCCAGGCCTGCGTGGCGCTGCTCAATGCCACTTTCGCCTTCGTGGTGATGTCCATCGTGGGCATCCCGTTTGCCTTGCTCCTGGCCTTCGTGGTGGTCCTGCTGGCCTTCATCCCGCTGGTGGGCGGCATGATCGCCGGCATCGTCGTGATCCTGGTGTCCCTCACCCAGGGCTGGCAGTCAGCTGCCATCTACGCGGTCTGCTACTTCGCCTACCTGCAGTTCGAGGCCTACTTCGTCTCGCCCCGCATCATGCAGAAGGCGGTTGCCGTGCCCGGCGCGGTCGCCGTAATCTCCGTGATTGCCGGCGGCAGCCTGCTGGGCGTGCTCGGCGCCCTGATCGCCATCCCCACCGCGGCGGCCGTCCTGCTCCTGCTCCGCGAAATCTACATCGTCCGCCAGGACCAGCACTAAGCACTTCCCGCGTCCCGTCCGGCGGCCAGTCCCGTTCCGCAGCCGGTCGTCTTCTGCAGCCGGTCGCGTTCTGCAGCCGTCCCTACGCGCCGGCTGTTGCTGCCGGTCCGTCCCATTCCTGCGGCAGCCGCGCCTGGCCGGGACTTACCTGCGCCACGATGTCGTTGAGGACCCGCGCCGCGTACTTCTCCCCCACCCAGAGGTGCTTCGCGCCGGCAACGCCCACCACGCGGGCCTGCGGCACCAGGCTGAAGCGTTCGGCTGCTTCAGCCGGCTGCAGGAAGTCATCGTGCTCGGGCACCAGGACGGTGAGGGGCTTGCCCGATTCCGCCCACAGCTGCAGGTGCTTGTCCGTGGCGCGGTGCAGCGGAGGCGAGAGCAGCACCGCCCCTTCGATCTGCGACGCCACCGGTTCCACGGCGCCGTACATCAGGGCCAGCTCCGTCCCGAAGGACCAGCCGACCAGCCAGCGGTTGGGAAGGCCGCGCGCGACGGCGAAACGGACCGCCGCCTCCACGTCATACTGTTCGCCGATCCCTTCCTCGAAGCTTCCGCTGCTGGTGCCCCGAGGGGAGGCCGTGCCGCGGGTGTTGAAGCGCAGCACAGCGATGCCCGCCAGCGCCGGCAGGCGGTAGGAGGCTTTGCGGTAGACATGCGAGTCCATGAAGCCGCCGTGGGTGGGCAGCGGGTGGAGCGTGATCAGGGTGGCCTTGACCGGACCGGATTCAGGCAGCGCCAGCTCCCCGACCAGTGTGTGGCCGTCCTCTGTCTGCAGCTCAATATTTTCGCGCCGGGCAGGCAGCACCGTGGAGGCGCGGATGGGAGCAGGGCCCCGGGTTGGGCTGAATTCGTACGACGCCGGATCAAAAGTCATGCCTGCCAGCTTAGCGACAGCAGGCGGTTTCTTCCGCGGCCAAGGGTTTGCGGTGCGGCACCCAGCGAAAGGGACAGTCAGCGGTAGCGGTAGCTGCGCGTCAGCCAGCAGTTGGTGTGCCAGTGGCGCCGTTCGGCAAGCCCGGCGGCTGCGCCGAAGAGGTGGTCGTCCTTCCAAACCACCAAGTGAGCAACCCCCGGCAGCACGGCTGTGGAGCATTCCGGGCAGATGTACGTTTTCTCCGCGTTCCTGGCGGTCATGGTGCGGACCATCCACTCGCCATCGGGAGCACTCTCCCTGCGGGCAATACCGGCCCGGGCACGCTCCAGGTCCAGCTCCGGAACGTCTCCGTTCCGCTTCCGCCCTGCGCCCTTGCCGGAGACAGGACCTTTGCCTGACACGGGACGGCGGGGACGGTTGGAACGCGGCATGTATCCATTCTGCCCCAGCGCCGCCGTCCACCCCGCCGTCGGGAACGGCCGGTGCGGGCCCACGCGGTAGTCTGTACGGCGTGCGACTTGTCATAGCCCATTGCTCCGTTGATTACGTTGGCCGGCTCAAAGCCCATCTCCCCCTCGCCAAGCGCCTCCTGCTGGTCAAGGCGGACGGTTCCGTGCTGGTGCACTCCGACGGCGGCTCCTACAAGCCGCTGAACTGGATGAGCCCGCCCGCCTCGCTCCGGGTTTCGTCCCCCGACGACGTGGACCTCGAACTCGGGGTGGTGGAACAGTGGACCGTACAGTCAGCCAAGACCGATGACCGGCTCATCATCAACATCCACGAAAAGATCAGTGATTCCTCCCACGAGCTCGGCATGGATCCGGGACTGATCAAGGACGGGGTGGAGGCTGACCTGCAGCGGCTCCTGGCCGAACAGATCGAAACGCTGGGCCAGGGGTATTCCCTGATCAGGCGCGAATACTTCACCGCAATCGGCCCCGTGGACATCCTGGCCCGGGACGCGGACGGCGCCACAGTGGCCATCGAACTCAAGCGCCGGGGGGACATCGACGGCGTGGAACAGCTGACCCGGTACCTGGAACTGCTCAACCGCGACCCCCTGCTGGCGCCGGTCCGCGGCATCTTTGCGGCGCAGCAGATCAAGCCGCAGGCAAAGGTGCTGGCCAACGACCGGGGCATCGACTGTGTGACCCTGGACTACGACGCCATGCGCGGGGTCGATGACAGTGAATCCCGGCTCTTCTAATTCCTCTGCCGTTGCTTAAGGCACCTAATTGACGCGCGGTGAGGAAGGGTTATCGGTCACCCCGTTTTAACCCAATTTTTATCCTTTTTGCAGCGCAAGCCGTTGACCTGCGGGAACGGGCATGAAATTCTTATCTCAGTCTTTGTGTAGGTGTTTTTCATGCTCGCAAGACATGTTGCGAGCGCGAAGCTCCTGCAGCGCCGGACCCCTCACCGGGCAAGGCAAGCCAGGATTCTTCTCGCGGAGTGACCAAGGCCGGCACGAGGTGTGCCGGTCTTAAAAAGTTCCATAATGAGGAGAAATAAATGGCACAGGGAACCGTCAAGTGGTTCAACGCTGAAAAGGGCTTCGGCTTCATCACCCCGGACGACTCGGATGGCGATGTCTTCGTTCACTACTCCGAGATCCAGACCGGCGGCTTCAAGACCCTCGACGAGAACCAGCGCGTTCAGTTCGAAATCGGCCAGGGCGCCAAGGGCCCCCAGGCCACCGGCGTCACCGTCGTCTAGTTTCCCGCCCGGCCGCTGAATGCGGCTGTCGGCAAAACAATGGTCCCCGGCATAATTGCCGGGGACCATTGTTTTGCCGTAATTATTGCAGCGGAAATACCAGTTTCAGCACACGGCTTTTTCCGGTGCCTGTTCAGCTGACCAGCTTGCGGACCAGCCGTGCGCCCTGTGCCAGCGAGAGGCCGGGGAGATACGCACGGGTCAGTGCCCTGCCGATGGCCGGGAGGTGCAGCGGGTCCTGGTAGTACAGGTACAGCGCACGGTATTCGGGCTTGAAGCGGGACTTGAATGCCGCCAGGGAGCGGAAGCCATACACGGGCTCCAGCGCGTGGCCCACGAGGTCCAGGATCCGCACGAGGTTCTGCGCGCCCTCGTCTGCGGCCTCCGCGTTGTCCCCGACTCCGCTTTCCATGCCGTCACCGGGGCCGGCGTCCCCCGTGTCTGCGGAGCTGGTGCCGGAGGTGCCGCTGCTGCCGCCCCCGTCCCGGGCTGCCTGGTCCGGACGGGGGGCCTGGTCCGGACGGGCGGCCAGCGGCGAACCGGAAAGGGAGATCACGTCGACGGAGTCACGCAGTTCCAGGACAGCCGATGCGATGAGGAACTCCATCACCCCCGGGAACCCCTCACTGCCCCGGCGCATGACGTCCAGCGTCCGGCTGACCAGCCGGCCGCCGTCGTACACCGGAAGCCAGCTGGTGACGCCGTGCACCGTTCCGTGGCCGTCCACGGCAAGGCAGCACAGGACTTCCCCGTCGTCGAGCTCGTCCACTCCCCCGAGCGTGAAACCCATTTCAGGAACGGACTTGCCGGCCGCCCACTCCTCAGACACCTCGTTCAGCCGTGACCTCAGGGCCGCCGGCAGCGAATGGTACGGTCCCCACACGGCGTGGACCCCCAGTTTGGCCGCCCGGTTCAGGGCGGTCCTGACGTTCTGCCACTCCTTGCCTTTGAACTCAAGCTCGTTCAGGGCCAGGCGGGTTTCCTGGGCGACCGCCACCCGCGAAAAGCCCCGGTCCTTCAGCATGGGCCAGATGGCGTCATCGCATGAATACAGTGCGGGGATCAAAGCGTGGCTGCGGCAATAATCAAGGAACCCTTCTGTGACGCGCTGCTCGGCCCCACGGTCACCGAAAGCGCCGCCAAGGGTCAGCGCCACCGTGCCGTGCTGCTGGAAGGCCATGCCCCCTGCCCCATCCGGGCTGAACCAGTACGTGTTGGGCTCCCACAATGCCATCCAGGACAGCGGGCCCCCGCCCTGGTGGAGCAGCCCCCGGGCGCGGTCCCGGTCCTGCCTGCCAAAGTGGAGTCCATGGCGGCGGCCCAACAGCACCCACAGCACCGCGCCAAGGGCGACAAGCCAGAACACCGGGCCCGAGTAGGCAAAAAGCAGTGCCTCGGCGCTGTCGGACTCCGGGAACACCCGGCGGAGATGCTGCGGAATGGGAACCGGAACATACTGCCGGGCCAGCTCGGCAAACAGGCCCAGCACGCCGCCGTCGCGGGACAATCCGCCTGACCAGAACCAGGCCACGGTGTAGGAACTGGACAGGACAAGCCACGTGCCGCAGACCACGGTGGCGAGCTTCCGCCGGGCGCCGGGGCGGGTCTGCACGCGGAACTGGCGGCGGTTAAGCCAGAGGACCACTGCCAGCAGCAGGGGAACTATCACGAGTGGCAGCACGTGGGCGAAGGCGGACGACATCGGTGTGGCGTGAGTGCCCTGCAGCCGTGAAGGAACGAGGGCGAACAGGGTCAGGTAGACCGCCGCAAGAGCCGTCACGGCCAGTTGGATGGCGAGGGCGATGTTGAGGGCCAGCCGGCGGCCGCGGCGCATGCCGTCCGCACAGATCAGCAGCAGGATGACAGGCACCACCGCCAGGGCAAGGCCGAAGGGTCCGGCAAAACCCGCGCGGCCCGTCTCCAGGCAGGAGGCATCCACGGTAGCTCCGCAGTTGAATACGAGTTGGTTCAGTGTGGGCATGGGACTGAGCACCACGTCGCGCAGCAGGGCCAGCGGGCCGGTCGGCGCCCGGGTGATCCCGGTCAGGATGGGTCCTACAGCAAAGACCGCAACGGTGAGCGCCAGCAGGTTCCTGGTCTCGCGGCCCGTGGACCTGTGCCGGTGGAGGCGTCCCTGGTCACCCTGGATCCACCAGCCCGCCAGGAGGCCAAGGAGCGCCCCAATGAGGCCAATGACCGTTTCCGCGTGGCCGACGTACAGGACCAGGAGGATCGAGACGGACAGCACGGTGGTGCGGAGCCGCCGCTGCCACAGCAGCGGGATGCGGGCGCTGGCGGCCAGTCCTGCGGTGAGCACCGGGGCGTAAGGGCCGATGAGGCTGTCATCGGCCATGGTGTCCAGCCAGCCGTCGCCAACGTAGCCGGCCAGTTGGGTCACCAGCAGGAACACCGTAACCGCCGCGAACTGCCCGCCAAAGAAGAGTCCGACGGCGGCGCGGCGTCCCAGCCTGCGCTCTGCCAGGCCGAGCAGCAGCACGATCATGAGCGACGCGGCGAGGTACGCGAGCGGGTTGGTGGCGAAGAAGAGGCTGGTGAAAAGTGACCACCACAGGCCGTCACGCAGGCCGGGCCCGCTGACCGAGGCGGTTCCCAGGAGCTGTTCCGGCGGTCCGTCCAGGAAGCTGCCGGTCAGGGCTGCGGCCCCGAGGAAGACGGCGAGGACGCCCAGGGTAAAGGGCATGGACTTGAGCGTGAGCATTGCCTGCTGCACCGCCGGTTTTCCGACGGCGGCCCACATCATCGCTCCGGTGCGCTCCGGGTTCCTGGTGCTCACCATTGGAGGCCCCACCGCGAGCCGAGGAACTGCAAGGCGTCCGGGAAACGCTTGGACGAGGTATCCCAGGAGTGCCCCGTATGCTCCACCTCGTGCGCCTGCACCGTGAAGCCTGCATTCTGCGCCGCGGCCGCCAGCGTATGGAGGTTGGCCACGAACTCCGGATCGCTTTGGCCGGCAGTCAGGTACATGCCGCTGGACTCGAACCGTTGGTGTTTCATGATCTCCAGTGGAGTCTGCTGGGTGAATTCTTCGGGGTGCCCGGGAAAGGCTGCGTCAATAGTCTTCTGCCGTTCCTTCGCGATGGCCGGTTCGGCTTCGCTGGAGAACGCCAGAACATCAGCGTAGACCTCCGGATGCCGGGTTCCCATCTGAACGGCACACGTGCCGCCGAAGGAGAAACCGCCCACCGCCCAGTGGCTGTGGTTGGTGTCCACAGCCAGCGTGGAGCCGATCCACTGCGGAACGTCCTCGGAAAGGTACGTGTCCGCTTTGGCGATCCTGCTGTCCATGCACATGGTGTTGGCCGACTGCGAGCCGTTCGGATCCGGGATGACCACCACGGGGGCAACTCCCCCGTGGGCGGCCGCAAAGGAATCCATGTGGCCGCGGATGGCACCGCCGGTGAGCCAGTCTGCAGGTCCACCCGGCTGGCCGGCCACCAGGACCAGGACCGGCAGGGCCGGCCGGTTGGCCGCGAAGTAGGCCGGCGGTAAGTAGATGTAGGCGTCCCGGACGTTCATCCCTGACTTCGTCCCGGGAATGGCTGCCTTGCGCAGGACGCCACCGTCCGGGAGTTCACCCGCAGGCTTCCAGCCCTGCAGTGCCACGCCGTCGGCTTCACCGGGATGCCGCGTAAGCTCCTGCTCGAGCACCGGGATCCGGGCAAGGGCCGTGCCCATCAGATCGCTGATGGATCTGTTGAGGCCGAAATAGGCGTTGATCTGGAGTGCCGAGAGCAGCACCACCAGCAGCGCTGCCATGATGCCGCTTCCGCGACCGCCCCAACTCGTCGCGGGCAGCCGGAACAAGGCAAGGAGGACAGCGGTGACACCCGGCAAGAACCACAGCAGCACCGGATTTGGCAGGTCTTCGGGGAACACTGTGAATACGTTGATGAGCAGCCAGTGCACCGTTCCCACCAGCGCACACGCCGCGGCTGCCGCGATGAGGATGCGGACAGACCAGGCCCGGGCCCGGTAGGCCGGGACCGGCGAAGCCCGCCAGGGCGGCACCAGGAGGAACGCTGCTCCGGCCACTCCCAAGACCAGGACGGTTCCGTACAGGGGTCCGTCCGTCAGCCGGATGTCTGAAATCCAGTCCACGCTGGCTAGCGCCAGGTCCCCACGCCGATGACAGGACCTGCCTCGAGCCAGGACGAAAGACCCGTGTAGGCGTCGAATTTCATGGCGAGGCGCAGATCCTGCCCTTCGTACCGGAGTTCGACGATGACGACGTCGGGCTGGACCTTAACGGCCTCCGCCTCCGTGGGTTTCCGGCGCCCGAGAAGTTCAAGCGAGCTGCGCTTGAACGTGTACTTGGGCCGGACACTCAGAGAGATCAGCCGGAACCATTCAAGGTCGTTGTCCTGATAACGACAAACCCCCATCTGCCAGCTGTTTCCAGCAACGCAAATGGAGGCGTCCACCGTGCCGAGGGCACGCCGCAGGTTGAAGCGGCGCACCCCCGAAAGGCACAGTGCAAAGATCAGCAATCCGAAGGCGATTGCCAGTGCGATGAACGGAATACCCGGTGCGTCCATCAAGGTCGTGCTAGCGGATCCCAGCGGTAGCCGAGCCGCCCAGCTGGGCGTTGTCGGCAACGATCACCACGCGGTTGTTGTCCACGGAGAAGAACCCGCCGTCGACATCCACCGCAATACGGTCCCCGGACACCGGCTGGATGGCCAGCTCACCCTCGGCCAGGATCGCCAGCAGGGGCGAGTGGCCGGGCAGGATTCCGATTTCACCATCGCTGGTGCGGGCCTTGACCATCTTGGCCGCTCCGGACCACACGAAGTGGTCCGCTGCGACAATCTCAACCTCAAGCTCAGCCATATTACTTGGTCTGTTCCTGGATCTTGGCCCACTGACGCTCAACGTCATCGAGGCCACCGACGTTGAAGAACGCCTGCTCCGCGATGTGGTCGAGTTCGCCGTCGCAGATGGCTGCGAAGCCTTCAACGGTGTCCTTGATGGAAACCGTGGAGCCCTCGACGCCGGTGAACTGCTTTGCGGTGTAGGTGTTCTGCGAGAGGAACTGCTGGATGCGGCGTGCACGCGACACGACGATCTTGTCTTCTTCGGAGAGTTCATCGACACCGAGGATGGCGATGATGTCCTGGAGTTCCTTGTTCTTCTGCAGGATCTGCTTCACGCGGACTGCCGTGTTGTAGTGGTCCTTGCCGATGTACTGGGGATCCAGGATGCGGGAGGTGGACGTCAGCGGGTCAACGGCCGGGTACAGACCACGGGAGGCGATTTCACGGGAAAGTTCCGTGGTCGCGTCGAGGTGTGCGAAGGTCGTGGCCGGAGCCGGGTCGGTGTAGTCATCTGCGGGGACGTAGATGGCCTGCATCGAGGTGATGGAGTGGCCCTTGGTGGAGGTGATGCGCTCCTGCAGGAGACCCATCTCATCTGCCAGGTTCGGCTGGTAGCCCACTGCGGACGGCATGCGGCCCAGCAGCGTGGAAACCTCGGAACCGGCCTGAGTGAAGCGGAAGATGTTGTCGATAAAGAGCAGCACGTCCTGGTTCTGCACATCGCGGAAGTACTCCGCCATGGTCAGTGCGGACAGGGCCACGCGAAGACGCGTTCCCGGCGGCTCGTCCATCTGGCCGAATACAAGGGCGGTGTCTTTGAGGACGCCTGCCTCTTCCATTTCAACCCAGAGGTCGTTGCCTTCACGGGTACGCTCGCCCACACCGGCGAAGACGGAGGTACCACCGAAGTTGCGGGCAACACGGGTGATCATTTCCTGGATCAGAACGGTCTTGCCCACGCCGGCGCCGCCGAAGAGGCCGATCTTTCCACCCTTGATGTAGGGGGTGAGGAGGTCGATGACCTTGATGCCGGTTTCGAGCATCTCGGTGGAACCTTCGAGCGAAGCGAAGCTGGGAGCCTTGCGGTGGATGGGCCAGCGTTCGCTGACATCCAGCTCGGACTCGGCAACGTCCAGGGGCTGGCCCAGCACGTTGAAGATGTGGCCCTTGACGCCGTCACCAACGGGCACGGAGATCGGGGCACCGGTGTCAATGACGCCGGTGCCGCGGACCAGGCCGTCGGTTGCCTGCAGCGAGATGGCGCGGATGAGGTTGTCGCCGAGGTGCAGCGCAACTTCGAAGGTAATGGTCTTGGTCTCACCGTTGAGAGTGATCTCGGTGGTGAGGGCATTATAGATCGACGGGATTGCGTCAGCCGGGAATTCGACGTCGACAACCGGGCCGATTACGCGCGCAATACGGCCGGTTGCACCGGACGTTGCGGCTACGTGTTCGGTAGCAGTGGCAGTCATCTCTCTCACTTCATTCAGTAGATGGCGTGGGGTTAAGTCTATCTGTGGTGGTGCTGGTTCCGCGGAACCGAGGGTCGGGAGGCTACGACGCGAGGGCGTCGGCACCTGCAACAATCTCGGAGAGCTCCTGCGTGATTTCGGCCTGGCGGGCCGTGTTGCGCAGGCGCGTGTACTTCTTGATCAGGTCCGTTGCGTTGTCGCCTGCGGACTTCATCGCCCGCTGGCGGGCTGCAAGCTCGGAAGCTGCCGCCTGCAACATGGCTGCGAAGATACGGGATTCGATGTAGCGCGGCAGCAGGGCGTCAAGGACACGCTCCGTTTCCGGCTCGAACTCGTACAGCGGCAGGAGCTCCGATTCGGAAGCAGCCTGTTCTTCCACTACTTCCAGCGGGAGCAGGCGGATGACCGTCGGCTCCTGGGTAACCATGGACTTGAAGCGGGTGTAGACAACGTGGATTTCGTCCACGCCGCCCTCCTCGAAGTCAGTTGCGAAATCTGACAGCAGCGCCTCGCCGATTTCACGGGCGGTGGCGAACTCTGGAGCGTCGGTTCCTCCGGTCCAGACCCGCGCATATTCGCGGTTCCGGAATTCGAAGTACGCCTGGGCCTTGCGGCCCACGAGGTAGGTCTTGACTTCCTTGCCTTCGTCGTGGAGCAGCTCGAAGAGACCTTCCGCCTGCTTGAGCACACCGGCGGAGTAGGAACCTGCCAGGCCACGGTCCGAGGTAATTACCAGGACGGCGGCACGGCGGATTTGCTCCGGCTCAGTGGTCAGCGGGTGGTCGATTTCGCTTTGGCTGGCGACAGCAGAAACGGCGCGCGTGATCGCGTTCGCGTAAGGCAGTGAAGCTGCTACGCGCGCACGGGCCTTCCCGATGCGCGAGGTAGCGATCAGTTCCATCGCCTTGAAGATCTTGCGCATCGACGTGGTCGAGCTGATCTTCTGGCGGTAGACCCGGATCTGGGCTCCCATACTTATCCTTTCCTAACATTCCGTAGCCGGGTGTGCCGGANTGGGGCCCGGCACACCCGGCGATGCGGAACTAGCGCTTCTGCTTGACGATCTTTTCCTGGTCGACTTCGCCCTCGGAGATAGCGTCATGCTCCTCGTGGCCGGCGCCTACCAGGTGGTTGTCACCCTCGCCGAAGAAGCCCTTCTTGAAGTCCACAATCGAGGACTTCAGAGCGGCAACGGTGTCATCGTCCAGTACGTTGGTCTGGGCCAGCGTGGTCAGGATCGAGGACTTGTGGCGGAGGTGCTCCAGGAACTCGGCTTCAAAGCGGCTGATGTCCTCGACGGGGACGTCATCCAGGTAACCGTTGGTGCCGGCCCAGATGGACACAACCTGGTCCTCGACCGGGAACGGAGAGTACTGGCCCTGCTTGAGCAGTTCCATCAGGCGGGCGCCACGGGTCAGCTGCTGGCGGGACGCTGCATCCAGGTCGGATGCGAACATCGCGAACGCCTGCATGTCGCGGTACTGGGCAAGGTCCAGCTTCAAGGTACCGGAGACCTTCTTCATGGACTTCACCTGGGCTGCACCGCCAACGCGGGACACCGAGACGCCCACGTCAACAGCGGGGCGCTGGTTGGCGTTGAAGAGGTCCGACTGCAGGAAGATCTGGCCGTCGGTGATGGAAATGACGTTGGTCGGGATGTAGGCGGACACGTCGTTCGCCTTGGTCTCGATCAACGGCAGGCCCGTCATGGAACCGGCACCGAGCTCGTCGGAGAGCTTGGCGCAACGCTCCAGAAGGCGGGAGTGCAGGTAGAAGACATCGCCCGGGTAAGCTTCGCGTCCGGGCGGGCGGCGGAGCAACAGCGACACGGCGCGGTATGCCTCGGCCTGCTTGGACAGGTCATCGAACACGATCAGGACGTGCTTGCCGCCGTACATCCAGTGCTGGCCAATGGCCGAGCCCGCGTACGGTGCCAGGTACTTGAAGCCTGCGGGGTCGGACGCGGGAGAGGCCACAATGGTGGTGTACTCCAGCGCGCCGTTGTCCTCGAGGGTCTGGCGGATGGCGGCGATGGTGGACGCCTTCTGGCCAATGGCGACGTAGATGCAGCGGACCTGCTTGGTGACATCGCCCGAAGCCCAGTTGGCCTTCTGGTTGATGATGGTGTCGATCGCGATGGCGGACTTGCCGGTCTGGCGGTCGCCGATGATCAGCTGGCGCTGGCCGCGGCCGATCGGGATCATCGCGTCGATGGCCTTGAGGCCGGTCTGCATCGGTTCGTGGACCGACTTGCGCTGGGTCACGCCGGGCGCCTGGAGTTCCAGGGCACGGGTGGTCTCAGCCTTGATCTCGCCCAGGTCGTCCATGGGCTGGCCCAGGGGGTCAACCACGCGGCCAAGGAAGGCGTCGCCAACCGGAACGGACAAGACCTGCCCGGTGCGGTGCACTTCCTGGCCTTCCTCGATGCCCTGGAAGTCACCGAGGATAATGACACCGATCTCGCGGACGTCAAGGTTCTGGGCCAGGCCCAGCGTGCCGTCTTCGAAGCGAAGAAGCTCGTTCGCCATGACCGAGGGAAGGCCCTCAACACGGGCGATGCCGTCACCTGCGGTCGTTACACGGCCAACCTCTACGCGCTCTGCGTTTCCGGGTTCGTAGGACGCCGCGAACTCGTTCAACGCATTACGGACGTCGTCGGCGTTGATGGTCAATTCGGCCATCTGCAGTCCCTGCTCTCCTGTTTGTGATCACCGCAAACGGTGACCGGGGTTTCTATCAGTTTGGTTGTGCTTGTCCGGCTAGCCGGCCAGCTGGCGTTGCAGCTCGCCCAGCCGGGTGATAACCGAGGCGTCCAGCACCTCGTCACCCACCTGGACGCGGATTCCGCCAATGAGCGACGGGTCAACGTTGAGGTTGACCTTCAGTTCCCGTCCGTACAGGGCATTCAGGCCCGCCTGGAGGCGTGCCAGCTGCGTCTGCGACAAGGGGCGGGTCACACTGACCGTTGCAATCCAGCGCTGCTGCCGCTTGGCCGCCAGCTCGGCGAACCGTTCAACAAGCCGCGTGGGCTTGATCCCGCGCGGCTCGGTGACGGCCTGCGTGATGAGGACTTTGGCTTCCTCACTGGCGCCCGGCACCAGCTTTTCGGCAAAGACAGCCTTGGCTGCGCCGCTTGCCTGCGGTTCGGACAGAGCACGTTGTACCTCGTGGCTGGAGGCAACAGCCTGGTTGAAGGAGAACAGATCGTTCTCCAGCTCTTCCAGGCCAGTGATTCCGGAGGCAGAAACGGCCGACTTGTTTTCAGCAACGGAAATGACCACCGTTGCGGCAAGAGTCTCGAGTGCATCGCCGATGTCACGCGCCGATGCCCAGCGTGAGCTGGCCAGTCCGCCCGCGATCTCAGCAGCATCAGCGGAGACTTTTCCGCCAACCAGCTGCCTGACCAGCGCCGACTTTTCGTCACCGCTGCGGGAGGGGTCAGTCAGGGCACGGCGCAAGCCAGCCGAGCTGTCCACCATTCCCAGAATTCCGAAGAGTTCCTTTGCCAGCTGCAGTGACGCCGTGGGAAGTTTTGCTTCCAGCGCGGCAAGGGCTGTTGCCAGCGATTCGCTCGATACGCCTGCCATTACTTAGCTGCACCTGCGTTCTGGGACTCCAGATCTGCCAGGAAGCGGTCCACAACCCGTGCTGCACGTGCGTCGTCGTCGAGGGCTTCGCCCACGATGCGGCCGGCAAGGGTGGTGGCCAGGGTGCCTACCTCGGAACGCAGCGACACAACGGCCGCCTGGCGCTCGGATTCGATCTGCGCGTGTGCCTGTGCGGTGATGCGGGCAGACTCGGCTGCCGCCTTCTCCTTGAGATCCGCAAGGATCTGGGCACCTTCGGCGCGGGCTTCCTCACGGATGCGGTTGGCTTCGGTGCGGGCGTCGGTCAGCTGCTGCTTGTACTCTTCGAGTGCAGCAGACGCCTCAGCCTGGGCCTTTTCAGCCTTGGCGATGCCGCCTTCAATGGCCTCGGCACGCTCGGCGAAGGTCTTCTCGAACATCGGGACAACGTACTTGACCACGATGAAGAAGAGGATGGCAAAGCCCACGAAGACAACCAGCATTTCCCAGCCATTGGGAACAAGGGGGTTGACGTCGCCTTCAGCGGCGGCTGAGATGATCAGCTGATGCATATTTCACCCGTCCTTATCTACTCGGTTCTGAATGTTCGCTGAAGTTCTGAAGATTTACTTGAGAACGAAAGCGAAGACCAGGCCCAGGATGGCGAGTGCTTCGGTCAGCGCCAGGCCAAGGAATGCGATCGGCTGCAGCACGCGCTGGGCTTCCGGCTGGCGTGCAACGCCGTTGATGTAGGCAGCGAACACGAGACCCACACCGATACCACCGCCGATAGCCGAGAGGCCATAGCCGATGAGGTTGAGGGAGCCGTTGATGGAGCCTTCCATTTTTTTTCCTTTCAAGATGCCACTTATGTGGCAGGTTGTTTGGGTTGCTTCATCCCCGCGAGGGGAAGTCTGTGGTTGCCGCCGGAGCGTCGCGCTGCCGGCAGCGTGCCTAGTGGCTGTCGGCGTGCAGGGCGCCTTCGATGTAGATCGCGGTCAGCAGCGTGAAGACGTAGGCCTGCAGGACCATGATCAGGGCTTCAAGCATGTACATGGCGATGGCACCGGCAAGGACCAGGACCGACGTTCCCTTGAGCAGGAAGTTCTCCTGCATGATCAGGTACTCGATGCCGGAACCGGCGATCATCACGATCAGGTGGCCGGCGAGCATGGTGGCGAACAGACGGAGGCTGTGCGTCACGGGCCGGACCACGAAGTTGGAGATGATCTCGATGGGGATGACGATCGGCAGGATGTACCACGGAACGCCCGAGGGGACGGTGGCCAGCTTGAAGTAGCGCAGGCCGTTCTTCTTGACGCCGATGGCAATCCAGGTGACGTACACGAGGCCGGCCAGCACGTACGCTCCACCCACGTGCGAGAACGTGGGGAGCTGGAAGACCGGGATGGCACCGTAGATGTTGTTGACCAGGATGAAGAAGAACAGGCTGAACAGCAGGGGGACGTACTTGATGAAGTCCCTGCCGCCGATGATGTCCTTGGCAATTCCGTTCCGGACGAAGCCGTAGGCGGCTTCGCCGGCGAACTGGAGCTTGCCGGGTACCAGCTGCTGCTTACGTGCGGCGAGCACGAAGAAGACTGCGATAAAGACGACAGAGAGGAGGACCAGCAGCATCTGCTTGGAGAATCCTTCTGCGGCACCCCACGGCAGGATTGCCGGCAAATGCATTTCGTTAATACCAGGAGGAGTGAACTCTCCTGAATCTTGGGCCGGGAGCGCAAGCGCGATCAACGCGTTTCCTCTCTGCAGTGTCCATCATTGGGCGTTGGGCGGGGTCCGGCAGCCTGACAGCCTGCTGTTCCCCCTGTGAAATTATTTGGCATTATCTTCTCCGTCAGGCGACGGTGCGCTGGGAGCATGGCGCTCATCAGCATGTTTGCGGGAACTGGTGAGGCCGTGCATGTGGGAAAGGTAGAAACCTCCGACGGCTCCAAGCAGAGCGCCTGCGAGCACAATCCAGCGCGTTCCCCACAGATAATCCAGTCCCCACCCTATCAAACTCCAGACGATGATTCCGCCAATGATGTAGCTGAATACAGCCATTCCAGCGTTGTAGCCGCCATCGGTCGATGCTGCGGAATCAGCGGATGCGGAGCCCTTGGATCCCCTTGCGCCGGATGCTGTTTCCTTGGTCTTCTTCGGGTCACGCATCGGATGCTCCCTTTTCTCCTGGATCGTTGTAGATCTGGAGGCGGGCTTTGCTGAATCCGTGGATCTCCGCTGCCTGCCACAGGACCACGGCAACAACGGCGCCGATGAGGAACCAGCGGCCGTGAAGCCATTCCGGAGCGCCAAGGGCGAACAGGATAACGGCAAAGCCGACAACCTTCACGAAGTAAGTGGCGACGAAAGCCCCAATGGCCCCTGAAGGATTCCGGCGCCCCACGAAGTGCCCCACGAGGAGGCTGATTCCGAAGAACAGCATGACCAGGAGCCCACCAAGCGCGGCGGACACCGCACCGCTTGCCCCGTTGAGGAGCACGGCGGGGATTGCGCAGAGCAGGAGACCTGCGGCAGCGGCGAGGGAACTGCGCTTGAGCAGGTGGAGCCAGAGTGACGGCGTGGGACCGGACGTGCCAACGGGTCGGTTGCCGGAGGCAGATCCGGACTCGGCGTTGGAGGTCATTCGATCCCAATCGTCGGCACCGCATGGCGGATCGCCAGGAGGCAGTGGGTGGAGTGGCAGCTTGGGCTGCCCCTAAATTCTACATGAGATAGAAATAATTCAGAACCCGCCCTTACGCCCGGCTTTCAGCGCCGTTGCGGGACAGGTACGGCCAGGCGGTCACCAGGCCCATGACCAAAGTGGCGAAGAGATCGACGGCGAGGACGATCTGCCACGGGAAGATGGCGAACGCCAGGCCGCCGAAGGAGAGCACCGCGGTCCAGAGGTACATCAGGATCACGGCGGTGCGGTGGGAGTAGCCAATATCCAGGAGCTTGTGGTGCAGGTGGCCCCTGTCGGCTGACCAGGGCGAACGTCCGCGGGCGGTCCTGCGGACCACCGCAAGTCCCAGGTCCAGCAGCGGAAGGAAGAGCACCGCAAACGGAAGCAGGATGGGGATCACGGTGGAGATGCCGTTGACGCGGTCGTAGAGGCCTGAGCTGATCTGTCCCGTAGACACCACGCCGGCCGATGCCATGAGGAGCCCGATGAGCATGGCGCCGGAGTCGCCCATGAAGATTTTTGACGGAAAGAAGTTGTGCGGCAGGAAGCCAAGGCAGCCGCCCACCAGCACGGCCGTGATGAGGGTTGCGAGGTCGGAGTAGTCGAGCAGGACGGCGTTCCGGTGCACCCAGTAGGCCGTGAAGAAGAAGGCCGTGCCGCCGATGACGGCCACACCTGCCGCCAGGCCATCCAAACCATCAATGAAATTGAAGGCGTTCATGGTGGTGACGATCAGCCCTGCCGTCAGGACGACCCGGAGCATTCCGTCCTGCAGATAGATGGGTTCGGGTACCCAGGGGACGATGGTCATATGGACCCCCCACATGGCCACGGTCAGCCCGGCAGCGCTTTGACCGATCAGCTTGACCCACCAGCGGATGTCCAGGAGGTCGTCTGCGACGCCCACCAGGACGATGACGGCGGCGCCGGCGAGGACGCCCCACGGTGAGAAGTTGTTGCGGTAGATGTCCTTGACGAAGAACGACTGGCTGGCGACGACCAGGGCCACCAGGACACCGAGGAAGATGGCCACGCCGCCGAGCCTTGAAACCGGGGTGGAATGCATGTCCCGGCTGCGGATGGGCAGGTGCAGCTCCAGCCTGGTGCCCACGACGCGGGCACCCCAGGTGGCGGCGTACGACACGATGGCAGCCGTCAGCCCCATGAGCAGGTACATGATCATGGGGCGGGGGCCATTTCAGGAGTGGTGGCGTGGAAGCGGATCAGCTGCGCCGGCAGCCGGTACGGGGTCGGTGGGCTCACTGGCCGGGAATCTGTTCGTCGATAAATGAAACTTCTCCGTCGCCGAGCGCGCAGCAGGCAGTGTTCGGTGCCTTACAGGGCTGTATTACAGTGGACTCTAGTCAAAGATACTAGTGCCACGGGCACCATGGCTCCGCGCCACACGGGCGCACTCCACGCGGGGGACCCCCTGGCGGCCATGCTGAAAGGACCCCCATGACCCCCCGCATTGCGGTTGCCGCGGTGACCTTCGACCGGCCCAGGGAACTCTCCGTCCTGCTTGACGCGATCAACGCGCAAAGCCGGCAGGTGGACACTGTTTGCCTCGTGGACAGCGGCACGACGCCGGCCCGGGCCGTGGCCGAAAAGCATCCGAACGTCGACTATGTCCGTTCGGAGGCAAACCTCGGCGGTGCCGGCGGATTCGCGCTGGCGGCCCTGAAGGCAGTGGCCAGTGGCGCGAAGTGGATCTGGATGATGGACGACGACGCCGAGCCGGTGGATCCCGAATGCCTTGCCACGCTGCTTCGCGAGGCCGAAGCGCGCGACCTGGAAGCCGTTGTTCCGCTGGTCACCGCACCCGGCGATCCGAACAGGCTGTCCTTCTTCTTCCGCCTTGACGGCAAAGTCACCCACGACCGGGCGGAGGTGGAGAAGCGGGGTTTCCTCCCCGACGACGGCCATTTCTTCAACGGTGCGCTGATCCGGTCGGACGTGTTCTTCAAGGTGGGCCTGCCGGACATGCGCCTGTTTATCCGGGGCGACGAGGTTGACTTCACCATCAGGCTCCGGAAGGCCGGGATCCGCTTTGGGACGGTGACCACCACGGCCATCACGCATCCGCACGCCTTCTCTGAAACCCAGCATGTTTACGGCGCACGCTGGCACGTCATCGTCCCGGATTCGGCCTTCAAGCGCCACTACTACTATCGGAACCGCGGCTACCTGATCCGGCGGTACTTCCGGGTGCGGTCTTTCGTGGCCGACGCCGGCGGCTACTTGGGCTACTTCCTGCAGCGCCGCGACGTCCCGGGCTTCCTGGCCTGGGCCCGTTCCTTCGGTGCCGGACTGCGGGGCAAGGGCTTCGGGCCACTGGAGGACCAGAAGTTCTAGGGGCGTTTCCGGGCAGCGGCCGGGCGGCGCACCTGCACCGTCCGGCCGTCGCCTTTCAGGGTTTGGTTTTTCGCCGGCGGGCGGCCAGGAGCCACAGCAGGACCCAGGGCTCGCCCAGCACGCGGTAAGCGACGCGGCGGGGATGCAGGAGCAGGCGCCAGGCCCACTCCAGTCCCATCCTGCCCAGCCAGCGCGGCGCAAGCTTCTGGACCCCCGCCAACTGCTCGATGGCACCGCCCACGGCACAGTAGACGGCTGGCGGCATGTCACTGAGCCTGCGCTGCAGCACTTGCTCCTGCAGAGGCATGCCGAGGCCAACCAGGACCAGCTGCGGCTGTTCGCGGTGCAGCCAGGCGACAGCCGAGTCCTCCATGGCGGGCCCCCAGCCCTCCCCCGGAAAGCCGGATACCCGGGCGCCCGGAACAATCTCCTTCAGTCTGCGGACCGCCCCGGCGTTCGCTTCCGCGCCAGCCCCGATCACGGCGATCCGCTCAAGGCCCCGCACCTGATCCAGTGCCGGCAGCCAGTCGGTGGAGCCTAACCGGTAGTCCATGACAGGACCGTCGGCGTTGCCGGTCCTCCCCCACAACCACAGCACCGGGGCCCCATCCAGGAGCACCACATCGCTTTCCTCGTACAGGCGCCGGAAGTCGGCGTCGGACAGGGTCAGCGTGACGCTGTGCAGGTTGTGGCCCAGGACGGTGCGCGTGGACCCTTCGGCCACGAAGGTGCTCAGCTCGGCAACCAGCTCGGAAACCCGCAGCGGAGTGGCATGGACGGCCAGGACAGGAATCTGCTGGCGCTCCAGCGCCATCAAGGCTGCTGGTTTCCGGCAGGCCCGGCCGGTTCTGCCTCTGTACCCGCCACGGCGGAGGAGCCTGACGAAGCTGGCCGCCCGGCGTCGTCCGTTGAATCCTCCGCAGCGCCCTCCGCAGCAGCCCCCGCCCCGGTGCCGGGCGCCTCTTCGGCCAATGGGATTTCGCCCAGGCCCAGGACGTCCGGGACGTGTGCGCGCAGCTCGTCCAGGCTCACGGCACCGTTGCGCACGACGCGGAGCCTGGGGCCGGTGGCGTCCACGATGGTTGACGGGACTCCGGCTTCACCCTCCAAGGGGCGCGGACCGCCTTCCAGGTAGATCTCCACGGATTCCGCCAACTGGTCGCGTGCCGCCGCGGCGGTCTGGGCGGGAGCCTGGCCGGTGCGGTTGGCGGAGGAAACAGCAAGCGGGCCGGTGAGGGTCAGCAGTTCCAGGGCGACGTCGTCAGCGGGCATCCGCAGCGCCACGGTGCCTTTGGTTTCGCCCAGGTCCCAGTCCAGCGACGGTTGGGCGTGCAGGATCAGGGTGAGGCCGCCGGGCCAGAAGGCCTCGGCCAGCTTGCGGGCATCGGCCGAGACCTCGGTAGCCAGGCCGTCCAGGGCGTTGATCCGGGGGATCAGGACCGGCGGGGGCATGGTGCGGCTGCGCCCCTTCGATACCAGGAGCATGGTCACGGCCTGGGGCGAAAACGCGTCCGCGCCGATGCCGTACACCGTATCCGTGGGGAGCACGACGCACTTCTTTTCGCTGATGACGCGCTGCGCGTGCTCCAGGCCCCGCGCCCGTTCGTCGTCAATGGTGCAGTCATAAGTTGTGGTCACTGGCTCATTCTTTCATTCCTCGAGGCCTGGTCTGCGAGTACGGCGCTGGTAGCGCGCTCCTTGCCGTTGAGGTCCAGGTGCGTTGTGATGGCCGTCCAGCGTCCCATCCTGGCCAGCATGGCCGCGATCCAGCCGGACTGGACTTCCGCGTGTTCCATGACGAAGTAGCCCCCGGGCCGCAGCAGCCGGGCGGCAGTGGCCGCTGCCGCCGTCGGAAGTTCCATGCCGTCCGCTCCCCCGCCGTACAGCGCTTCCGGGGGGTCGTGCAGCGCCACTTCGGGTTCATTGGGGATGGCCTCGGACGGGATGTACGGCGGGTTGGACACCACGACGTCGACTGTCCCGTCGAGTTCCGGGAAGGCGTGGCGCAGGTCCCCCAGGACAAGGTCGACGCCGAGGGGGGCAAGGTTCTTCGCCGCCCAGGCGTGCGCGAACGGGCTGAATTCGACCGCGTGGACCTCGGCGCCGGGAACCTCGGAGGCAAGGGACCCGGCAATGGCTCCGGATCCTGTGCCAAGGTCCACCATCCGCGGGGCGGACATGCCCCGGACGTGGTCGATGGCAAGCTGGACCACGGATTCGGTCTCCGGGCGCGGGATGAAGACCCCCGGCCCCACGGCCAGTTCGAGGTACCGGAAATGCGCAACCCCGGTGATGTGCTGCAGCGGTATGCGGCGCGCACGCTCGGCGACAAGCCCGGCGTATCCCTCAGGCGCCGGTGTGTCGCCCAGCATCAGCGAACGGAGCCGCCCCAGGCCGACGTTCATCAGATGGTCGGCGAGGAGTTCGGCGTCGGCCCGGGGGCTGGGGACGCCCGCCTCGGCCAGGAGCGCCGCGGCCTCCCGGACCGCTGCGGCCAGGGACTGGGCAGGCGCCTCGGGGGTGCGCTCGGTCATGGTACGCGTCCGGTCAGTCGCCGATGGCGTCCAGCCGCGCCTGTTCGTCCATTTCGATGGCGGACTGGATCACGGGTTCCAGGTCGCCGTTCATGACCTGGTCAAGGTTGTAGGCCTTGTATCCGGTGCGGTGGTCGGCGATGCGGTTTTCCGGGTAGTTGTAGGTGCGGATGCGCTCCGAGCGGTCCATGGTGCGGATCTGCGACTTGCGCTGGGCCGAGTTCTCGGCGTCGATCTGCTCCTGCTGGTGCGCCAGGATGCGGGCCCGCAGGACGCGCATGCCGGCCTCGCGGTTCTGCAGCTGCGACTTCTCGTTCTGCATGGCCACCACGATGCCCGTGGGAAGGTGTGTAATACGCACCGCGGAGTCGGTGGTGTTCACCGACTGGCCGCCCGGCCCCGAGGACCGGTAGACGTCGATCTTGAGATCGTTCTGGTTGATTTCGAGCTCTTCGGGCTCGTCCACTTCGGGCAGGACCAGCACACCGGCAGCAGAGGTGTGGATGCGCCCCTGGGATTCGGTCACGGGCACCCGCTGGACACGGTGCACGCCGCCCTCGAACTTGAGACGGGCGTAAACGCCCTCGGCGGGGTCATTGGAGTTGCCCTTGACGGCCACCTGGACGTCCTTGTAGCCGCCGAGGTCGGACTCGGTGGCGGAAATGATTTCAGTCTTCCAGCCGCGTGACTCCGCGTACCGGGTGTACATGCGCAGCAAGTCGCCGGCGAACAGGGCAGCCTCATCGCCGCCTTCACCGCCCTTGACTTCGAGGATCACGTTGCGGGCGTCGTCGGGATCGCGGGGAATCAGCAGGCGCCGCAGCTTGGCGGCAGCAACCTCCAGCGAAGCCTCCAGTTCCGGCACCTCGGCCGCGAACTCGGGATCCTCGGCAGCCATCTCCCTGGCAGCGGCAAGGTCGTCCCGGAGGCCTTCCCACTTGTGATAGGCCTCCACAATGCCATTAAGCTGAGCCGACCGCCGCCCCAGCTTCCGGGCAAGCCGCTGGTCAGCATAAACAGCAGGATCCCCCAGCTGCGCCTGGATAGCGTCATGCTCATCAAGCAGGCCCTGTACGGACTCAAACATCTATAAACCTCTTTCGACTTGTACAAGTCTAGTAACAAACAAAACCGGGACAGCGGCTGGTGACTTAACGACGAAGCCGCACGGATTTTTCCGCCCCGGGAGTGGCATCGGGCCTGCCGGAGCTGGGAGGCTGACGATCGAAGATCGAAAGCCTCCCAGCGTAGGGGCGGGGGCGGAAAAATCCGTGCGACTTCAGCATCGGGGCAGCAGATCAGCCGCGCCCCTGAGCCTTATTTGTCGTTATCCGACTTCGCACCAAGCGTCGTCTTCTGGACCTGCATGAGGAACTCGACGTTGCTCTGGGTTTCCCGGATCTTGTTGGTGAGCAGTTCAAGGCTCTGCTGGGTTTCGAGTCCGGAGAGGACGCGGCGCAGCTTCCACATGATCTTGACTTCCTCGGGTGAGAGCAGATTCTCCTCGCGGCGGGTGCCGGACGCGTTGACGTCCACGGCGGGGAAGATGCGCTTGTCTGCCAGCTGGCGGGACAGGCGCAGTTCCATGTTGCCGGTGCCCTTGAACTCTTCGAAGATCACCTCGTCCATCTTGGAGCCGGTCTCGACGAGCGCGGTGGCCAGGATAGTGAGGGAGCCGCCGTTTTCGATGTTGCGGGCGGCACCGAAGAAGCGCTTGGGCGGGTAGAGGGCTGCGGAGTCCACACCACCGGACAGGATGCGGCCGGAGGCCGGTGCTGCCAGGTTGTAGGCGCGGCCCAGGCGGGTCATGGAGTCCAGGAGGACCACCACGTCCATGCCCATTTCCACGAGGCGCTTCGCGCGTTCGATGGAGAGCTCGGCCACGGTGGTGTGGTCATCGGCGGGCCGGTCGAAGGTGGAGGCAATGACCTCACCCTTGACGGTACGCTGCATGTCCGTGACTTCTTCGGGGCGTTCGTCAACCAGCACCATCATGAGGTGGACCTCAGGGTTGTTGGTGGTGATCGCGTTGGCGATGGACTGCAGGATGAGCGTCTTGCCTGCCTTGGGCGGGGAGACGATCAGGCCACGCTGGCCCTTGCCGATCGGGGCCACGAGGTCGATGACGCGGGGACCGATCTTCTTGGGGTCGGTCTCCAGGCGCAGGCGCTCGGACGGGTACAGCGGAACCAGCTTGGCGAACTCGACGCGGTCCTTGAGCTCTTCCGGGGTCTTGCCGTTGACCGAGGTCACGCGGACCAGGGCGTTGAACTTCTGGCGGTTGGACTGCTGGTTGCGGTCCTCGCCCTCGCGGGGTGCACGGATCGCACCAACGACGGCGTCACCCTTGCGCAGGTTGTATTTCTTGACCTGTGCCAGCGAAACGTAGACGTCGTTGGGGCCGGGCAGGTAGCCGGAGGTGCGGATGAACGCGTAGTTCTCCAGGACGTCCAGGATGCCGGCGACCGGCAGCAGGACGTCATCCTCGGTGACTTCGACGTCGTCCACGTCCGGGCCCTGGCTGCGGCCGCGGCGGCGGTCGTTGCGGTCGCGGAAGCGGTCGTTGCGGGAGTTGTCCCGGTCCTGGCCGCCGGAACGGTCGTTGCGGTCGCGGCGGTTGCGGCGGTTGCGGCGGCTTCCGCCGTCGGTGTCGTCGTTCTCGCGGTTGTCCCGGCTGCCTTCGCGCTGGCCGGCCTCGCGGCTTCCGGCGTTGTCACGGCCGCCGTCGGAGTCGCGGGAACCGTTGTCGCGGCCACGGGTGCGGCCGCTTTCACGGCGTTCGGTGCGCTGGCCGGCGTCGGACGTTTCAGCCGCGGGCGCCTCGGAGCGCTGGTCACCCCCGCGCTGGTCCCCTCCACGCTGTTCCGCGGCCGGCTGCTCTGCCGGGGTTTCCACCGGGGCTTCCTGGATGGAAGCGGCAGCGGCTTCGCTGCGGCGGCGGTTGCGGGTGCGGGGCTGGCGGCGCTCGGCGGCGCCTTCCGTTGCTTCGGTTGCTTCCGCGGGGGCGGCCGACGGCGCCTCAGCGGCTGCGGCGGCAGGCGCGGCGGCGGTTTCTGCGGCGGGAGCTTCTGCTGCGGGAGCAACCACGCCGTCACTGACGGCGCGGCGGCTGCGGCCACGGCCCCGGGCACGGGTGCCTTCGGCGGGAGCTTCAGCGGCAGGGGCCTCGGGAGCGGCAGACGGTGCGGCTGCGGCCGGGGCGCTTTCCTTGGCCTTTTCCGCAGACTTGGCGGGGGCCTTGGCAGTCAGGGTGCCTGCGCGGTGGGCGGAGATGGCCGAGACCAGGTCACCCTTGCGCATGCGGGAACCGCCGGAGATACCCAGCTGGCTGGCGAGGGCCTGCAGCTGGGCGAGCTTCAGGCCGGCGAGGCCGCTGCTCTTGGCGGGTGCGGCCGTTGATTCGGCAGCAGAAGTTGTGTGTTCCACAGCTGGCGACAGCTCAGTGGTTTCGGTCACGAAGGATCCTTCCCCCTCGACGGCGTCCAGACTGGGAGCTGGACGCGATGATTTGATCTGGGCTGCAGTTCAGATCTGCAGCCGGGATTTCGGCCTTGCCGGTTGGATTTCGGCCAGCAGGGCCGGATACTGATTCACCTTGCGCTGCGCCCGTGGCACGACGCTGGACTGACGCTTCAGGGGCAGTTGGATGCTGCAGATTCCTGCGACAGACCAAGCAGGCGGCACCGGAATACATTCACAGTGGTAGATCAAATAGCAACTGAATGCAGGAGCAGATCAGATAGGCGGAATTACCGCCGGTGCATGTCCACCTTAGCACCTTCAACGTCCACTGCGAGCTTCAGCACGCGCCAACCGATGTCCGGCGTGTTCTCCGCGGTGAACGCTTCGATGAAGGCCAGTGCATCCGCGGCCTGGGTTTCCCCGTTTGCCAGCACCAGGACGGTGGGGCCGGCCCCCGAAACGACTGCAGGGTAGCCTGCTTTGCGCAGCGCGCCGATCAGTGTGGCACTGGGGCGCATGGCCTCGGCGCGGTAGCTCTGGTGCAGGTAATCCTCGGTGCCGGGCAGCAGGAACTCCGGCTTCTGCGTCAATGCGTGGATCAGCAGGGCGGCACGGCCGGAATTCATGGCCGCGGCATGGTGCCCTACCGACGCGGGGAGCAGTGCGCGCGCGGCTTCGGTGGCGAGTTCGAAGTCGGGTACCGCCACGATGGGGATAACGGACCCGGCGACGTCGGCTCTGGTGCTGCTGTACTGCTCACTGTCCTGCCATGACAGCGCCAGTCCGCCGAAAATCGCCGGTGCCACGTTGTCCGGATGGCCTTCCAATTCACTGGTGAGCTGGAGGATCCAGTCCTTGCCGCGTTGCCTTTCCACCGGGACCATGGCGTTGGCGGCCGACACTGCGGCCACCACCGCCGACGCGGAGGAACCAAGCCCGCGGCCGTGGGGATTAATGTTCCGGGCGGTCACCTTCAGGCCGCCGTGGCGGTAGCCAAGCCGTTCGAAGGCGGCATCCATCGCGCGGACCACCAGGTGGGTGGCGTCCCGGGGAAGCGTGTCAGCCCCCTCACCACTGAGCTCGAACACGAGTTCAGCGGTGTCCAGGCTTTCCACGGTCAGCGTGTCATGCAGCGCCAGCGCCAGCCCCAGGCTGTCGTAGCCTGGGCCCAGGTTTGCGCTGGTGGCGGGAACGCGGACGGTGACCCGCTGCCCCGGTTCAATCAGGTGCAGGCCGACTGTGGCCTGCGAGGTGGTGTCCAAGGCTATTTTTCTTCCAGTCCCAGCTCAGCGGCGACAGTGACCACATCATTGGGGACCTTGACCGGCTGGACGTCACTGCCGTCCTCGGTGCGAAGCGCCCACTGGGGGTCCTTGAGTCCATGCCCGGTGACGGTGATGACGATGGTCTTCCCGCTGGGCACCTCCCCCGCGGCGTGCTTCTTGAGCAGGCCCGCCACGCCGGCTGCGGAACCGGGCTCGACGAAGACGCCTTCCCTTGCGGACAGCCACCGGTGGGCGTTCAGGATTTCCTCGTCAGTGACGGCGTCGATGAGGCCGCCGGACTCGTCACGTGCACCAACGGCACCGTCCCAGGAGGCAGGGTTGCCGATCCGGATCGCCGTTGCAATGGTGTCGGGTTCGGTGATGGGGTGCCCGGCGACGAACGGTGCGGCACCTGCAGCCTGGAAGCCCCACATCACCGGCGTCTTGGTGGACACGGCAGGCAGCGTCCCCGCAGTGTCGGACTCAAACGGAGCGGAGTACTCCTTGTAGCCCTTCCAGTAGGCGGTGATGTTGCCGGCGTTGCCCACGGGCAGGACGTGGATGTCCGGGGCGTCGCCCAGGGCGTCGACCACTTCGAACGCGCCGGTCTTCTGGCCCTGGATGCGGGCCGGGTTGACGGAGTTGACCAGGAACACCGGGTAGGACTCCCCCAGCTTGCGGGCGATGTCCAGGCAGTTGTCAAAGTTGCCGTCCACCTGCAGGAGGGTGGCGCCGTGGGCGATGGCCTGGCTGAGCTTGCCCATGGAGATCTTGCCTTCGGGCACCAGCACGGCGCACTTCAGGCCGGCGGCGGTGGCGTAGGCGGCGGCGGACGCGGAGGTGTTGCCGGTGGAGGCGCACACCACGGCCTTGGCGCCCGAAGCGACGGCTGCCGTCATGGCCATGGTCATTCCGCGGTCCTTGAAGGAACCGGTCGGGTTCATGCCCTCGACCTTCAGGTAAACCTCGGAACCGGTAAGTTCGGAGAGCTTCTGCGCGTGCACCAGCGGGGTGCCGCCCTCGCCCAGGGTGATCACCCTGGTGGACTCCGTCACGGGCAGACGGTCAGCGTATTCGCGGATGACACCGCGCCATTGGTGAGCCACTTAGACTCCTTCTACCCGCAAAACGGATGTAACTGAATTGATGACGTCCAGGCCCTTCACGGCCTCGACGGTGGCTGCAAGGGCAGCCTCTGACGCACGGTGGGTGACGATCCGCAGTTCGGCGGATTCCGCGTTGGATTCCGCGTCCCGGTGAATGGTCTGCCGCATTATTTCGATGGACACGCCATGCTCGGCGAAGAGCTGGGCAATCCTTGCCAGGACGCCCGGCTGGTCGGCGACGTCCAGGCCGATGTAGTAGCTGGTGGTGGCGGCGTCGATGGGCAGCGCGGGAACGTGGCCCGTGGTGGTCTCGGTGCGTCCGGGTCCGCCCAGGACCAGCCGGCGCGCGGCCGAGACGAGGTCGCCCAGGACTGCAGAGGCCGTGGGGGTACCTCCGGCCCCCTGGCCGTAGAACATCAGCTCGCCGGCGTTTTCGGCCTCGATGAACACGGCATTGAACGCGCCGCGGACGGCAGCCAGCGGATGTTCGCGCGGCAGGAGCGTGGGGTGGACGCGGACGGACACGCCTTCCTTGCCGTCGGCATCGGTGAGTTTCTCGGCGATGGCCAGCAGCTTGATGACAAAGCCTGCGTCCTTGGCGGCGGCAATGTCCGAAGCACTCACGGACGTGATGCCCTCGCAGTGGACGTCGTCCATGGAAAAGCGCGTGTGGAAGGACAGCGCCGCCAGGATGGCTGCCTTTGCGGCGGCGTCGTGGCCCTCGATGTCGGCAGTGGGGTCGGCTTCGGCGTAGCCAAGGCGCTGCGCTTCGGCGAGGGCATCGGCGAACTGGGCACCGGTGGTGTCCATCTGGTCAAGGATGAAGTTGGTGGTGCCGTTGACGATGCCCAGCACCCGCGTAATGCGGTCGCCGGAGAGGCTGTCCCGGATGGGGCGGAGGATGGGGATGGCTCCGGCGACGGCGGCCTCGTAGGAGAGCTGCACGCCTGCCTTGTCCGCCTCTTCGTAGAGGGTGGGGCCGTCCTGCGCCAGGAGCGCCTTGTTGCCGGTGACCACGCAGGCACCGTTGCGGAGCGCGGCGAGGATCAGCGTGCGGGCGGGTTCGATGCCGCCCATGAGCTCGATGACCAGGTCGGCGTCCTTGACCAGCGTCTCGGCGTCGGTGGTGAAGAGCTCCTGGGGCAGGTCCACGTCGCGGGGGGCGTTGACGTTGCGCACGGCAATGCCGCTGAGCTGCAGCCGGGCGCCGGTGCGGGCGGCAAGGGCGTCGGCGTCCTCGATCAGGATCCGCGCAACCTGGGCTCCAACGTTGCCACAGCCCAGCAGGGCCACTTTCAGCGTTCGCATTTCCGTCATTCAGGCTCCCATGTCGCGGTTCAGCAGGTCTTCTTCGGTTTCCCCGCGGACAATCAGCCGGGCAGATCCGTCGCGCACCGCGACAACGCCCGGCCGGGCCAGATAGTTGTAGTTGCTCGAGAGGGCCCAGCAGTAGGCGCCGGTTCCCGGTACAGCAAGCAGATCACCGGCTGCCACGTCCTCGGGCAGATATACATCTCTAACAACTATGTCGCCGCTCTCGCAATGTTTGCCCACCACGCGGGACAGCTGCGGGGCGGCATTGGACGTCCGGGAGGCGAGCACGGCCGAATAATCCGCGTCGTACAGCACCGGACGGGCGTTGTCGCTCATGCCGCCGTCGACTGAAACATACCGGCGCGGATACGTAACGTTGTTGTCCGCGTCACCGTCGCCGGAAGCCGCAGGGGCGTCCACGCGGACCGTTTTCAGCGTGCCCACCTCGTAGAGGGTGAAGGTGGTGCTGCCCACGATGGCGCGGCCGGGCTCGATGGAGATGCGCGGCGCGTCGATGCCCAGCTCGGCGCAGGTGGAGCGCACGACGGCGGCCATCGCCGTCGCGATTTCCGCTGCGGGGCGCGGGGTGTCCACCGGGGTGTAGGCAATCCCGTAGCCGCCGCCCAGGTCCAGCTCCGGCAAGGTGATGGAGTATTTTTCCTGCATGGCTGCCAGGAACCGCAGGAGCTTCTCCGCGGCGAGTGCGAAGCCGTCCGGCTCGAAGATCTGGGAGCCTATGTGGCAGTGCAGGCCCAGCAGTTCGATGCCGGGATGCGCTGAAGCAGCTGCCACCGCTTCCTCGGCAGCGGAGATGCCGGCTTCATCGGTGGTGTCGGCCGCCATGGAGAGGCCGAACTTCTGGTCCTCGTGGGCCGTGGCGATGAACTCGTGCGTGTGGGCATGCACGCCGGGGGTGAGCCGCAGCATGACCTTCGCCTGCTCCCCGCGCCCCTGCGCGATCGCGCCGACGCGCACGAGCTCATCCAGGCTGTCCACTACGATCCGGCCCAAACCCATGTCCAGCGCCCGGTGGATCTCGCCGTCGGACTTGTTGTTGCCGTGCAGCGCCACGTCCGCGCCGGGAATGCCGGCGCGGTACGCGACGGCGAGTTCTCCCCCGGAGGCCGTGTCCAGCCGAAGTCCTTCTTCCTCCACCCAGCGGACCACGGAAGTGCACAGGAATGATTTGCCGGCGTAGTAGACATCCACTCCCCCGCAGATATCGGCGAAGGCGTTGTTGAATGCGTCGCTGAAGGCCCTGGCCCGTGCGCGGAAGTCGTTCTCGCTCATCACGAAAAGCGGGGTGCCGTATTGGCGCTGCAACTCGCTGACGGGAATGCCGTCGATGCTGAGTTCGCCCGCCCCGTTGCGTGCGACGTCACGGGCCCACATCGGTTCGGGGAGCTTGTTCAGGTCCTCCGGAACGGCAAGCCACTCCGGGGCAAGCGGGGAACCTTGTGCTGCTGTGTTCGTCATCGTTCCTACATCCGTTCCGGCGCCGAAACGCCCAGCAGGTCCAGCCCGTTGGCAAGCACCTGGCTGGTGGCGTCGTTAAGCCACAGGCGGGTGCGGTTGAGGTCGGTTACCGCCTCGTCGCCCATGGGGGCGATGCGGCAGGCGTCGTACCAGCGGTGATAGGCCCCTGCGATTGCCTCCAGATGGCGAGCCACCCGGTGCGGTTCGCGCAGCTCGGCGGCCTTGGCAATGATGGACGGGTAGCTGCCCAGGTAGGACAGCAATTCGTTCTCGGTGGCATGGTCCAGCAGGGAAGCATCAAAGCTGTCCGTTCCATCCACGGTGCGTTCCACGCCGGCTGCCACAGCGTTCCGGGCCGCGCCGCGGGAGCGGGCGTGGGCGTACTGCACGTAGAACACCGGGTTCTCGTTGCTGTTCTTCTTCAACAGTTCCGGGTCCAGGGTCAGCGGCGAATCGGCGGGGAACCGGGCCAGGGAGTAGCGCACGGCGTCCTTGCCCAGCCACTCGATCAGGTCCTTGAGTTCAATGATGTTGCCGGCACGCTTGGACAGCTTGGCTCCGTTGACGGACACCAGCTGGCCGATCAGGACCTCGATGTTCACCTCGGGGTCGTCGCCGGCGGCGGCAGCGATGGCCTTCAGCCGGTTGATGTAGCCGTGGTGGTCGGCGCCCAGGAGGTAGATCTTCTCCGTGAAGCCGCGGTCCTTCTTCGACAGGTAGTAGGCGGCGTCCGCGGCGAAGTAGGTGGGCTCGCCGTTGGCGCGGATCATCACCCGGTCCTTGTCGTCGCCGAAGTCCGTGGTCCGCAGCCAGACCGCACCGCCGTCGTCGAACACGTGGCCCTGTTCGCGAAGGCGCGCAACGGCACTTTCGATGGCTCCGGCGTCGTGCAGTTCCTGCTCGGAGAAGAAGACGTCGAATGCAACGCCGAAGTCCGCCAGGGTGGCCTTGATGTCCTTCATCTGCGCTTCGTAGGCGGCGGCACGGATGACCGGCAGGGCAGCCACTTCCGTAAGTTCGCGGATGTCCGGGTGCGCGGTGAGTACCTCATGGCCAAGGTCGGCGATGTACTGTCCCGGGTAGCCGCCGTCCGGCACGGGAAGGCCGTGGAGCCGGTTGTAGACAGAGATGGCGAAGGTGTTCATCTGCGAGCCGGCGTCGTTGATGTAATACTCGGCCGTGACGTCCGCCCCGGAGGCGCGCAGCACGCGGGCGATCGAATCCCCCAGCGCAGCCCAGCGGGTGTGCCCGATGTGAAGCGGGCCGGTGGGGTTCGCGGACACGAATTCCATGTTCACGGTGTGGCCGGCGAGCGCTGTGTTGGTGCCGTACTCCCCGCCGGCCTCCACAATGGCCTTGGCCAGGGCGCCGGCGGCTGCCGCGTCCACCGTGATGTTCAGGAAGCCCGGGCCCGCGATATCGACGGCGGATACCCCATGGATGGACTTAAGCCGGGTGCTGAGGACACCGGCGAATTCGCGGGGATTGGTGCCGGCCTGCTTGGCCAGCTGCAGGGCGATGTTGGTGGCCCAGTCGCCGTGGTCCCGGTTCTTGGGCCGCTCCACGCGCACGTCAGCCGGGACGGCTGATTCCGCAAGGGCAATATCGCCGGCAGCGACGGCGTCCTTGAGGCAGGCGGATATGGCGAGGGAAAGTTCTTCGGGAGTCACCCCCCTAGCCTACCGGGGGCCGGTGACAGCAAAGAATTCGGGCGTCGTGCCTGCCGCCCGAATGTGGGGCGGGGTGAACCCGGCCACAGGGTGAACCATTCGCGCCGGTCCGGCGTTGACTAGACCGTAGCCAGTGCCGCACGGCAAAGACCCAACAGAGAATCGGGAGCCTCATGAGACCCTCCATCCCTGAACGTCCCGCTGCACCCGCAGCCACGCTTCGCAAAGGCATTCTGGCCGGCCTTGCCGGCCTGTCCCTGGCAGGAACCGTGGCCGGCTGCGCACCCTCCGCGGCGGACAGCTCCCCGGGCACGGCGGAAAGCCCGGCCGCCCCTTCCGCCAATTCGTCCGCCCTGGCGGACAGCGGCGCCGGTTACAAGGACGGCACCTACAGCGCGGACGGGAACTACGTCTCACCCAACGGGACCGAGACCGTGGGCGTGCAACTGACACTTGCGGCCGGCAAGGTGACGGACGTGCAGATCACCCAGCACCCATCGAACCCGAACACCAAGAAGTTCCAGGGCCAGTTCGCCGGCGGCATCGCGGCGCAGGTGGTGGGCAGGAACATCGATGAACTCAACGTGTCAAGGGTCGCCGGGTCCTCGTTGACCAGCGGCGGCTTCAACCAGGCCGTGGAAAAGATCCGGGCGGAAGCGCGGTAGGCGGTGCCCGTGACAGACCGGGAGGTTTTTTCGTTCCAAGGGATCGGCACCACCTGGGACATCACCACTGCCCACCCGCTGCCGCAATCCCTGCGGACCCGCCTTGTGCAAAGGGTGGAGAGGTTCGACGCCGACTGGTCCCGTTTCAGGTCCGACTCCCTGGTCGCCGAGGTTGCACGGACGCCGGGGCGCTACTCCTTTCCGGAAGAGGCCGGCCCGCTTGGCGGTTTGTACCGGCGCCTCTACCTGCTGACCCGCGGGGCCATGACCCCTTTGGTGGGTGGCAGCCTGGAGCGCTTGGGGTATGACGCCGGGTATTCCCTGCGGGTGGCCGGGCCGCCCCTTCCGGCGCCGGCCTGGGAATCTGTCCTCGCCTGGGCCGGTACCTCCATCACGGCCAGCGCACCGGTGGTCCTGGACATCGGCGCTGCCGGCAAGGGCCTGCTGGTGGACCTGCTGGCCGAAGAGCTGGTGGCCGCCGGTATCGGCACGTTTGTGGTCGACGCAAGCGGCGACCTGCTGGTCCGCGGGCCGGAGCCTGTCCGCGTGGCCCTTGAACATCCCGGCAATCCGGACCAGGCCATCGGCATCGTGGAGCTGGAGGGGCGGGCCCTGTGCGCTTCTGCCATAAACCGCCGTGCCTGGGGCGACGGGCTGCACCATGTCCTGGACGGGACCACCGGGCGGCCGGCGCAGACCGCCGTCGCCACCTGGGCCATGGCGGAGACTGCCATGGTGGCTGATGCACTCGCCACGGCGCTCTTCTTCGTTCCGGGCAGCACGCTCCAGGAATCGTTCGACTTTTCGTGGCTGACCGTTTTCCCGGACGGCAGCGCAGCCTATTCCGCCGACTTCGAAGGAACCTTGTTCCCATGACCCTTGTGGAGCGCTCATGACCCCTGTGGAAATGCCGCACACCGGCCCGGCACCGTCGCTGGCAGGCCGGCTGGACGCTGCCGTCGGCGGGCCCACCATGTACCGGCTTGTCCTGTTGGTCCTGGCAGCACTCGCAGGCTTCAGCCTGCTGCTCGACGTTCTGGGCTGGCTGGCGTTCGGGATAGCGGCGATGCTGGCCCACCTGGCCCTCTGCCTCGGCCTGACCTACGTTTCCAACCGGGCGCTGGCCGCGCTGTTCCGGGTGAACCCGCACACGGAGTCCTCCCTCATCACCGGGCTCCTGCTCTACTTCCTGTTCTGGCCCTCCCTGCAGCCGATGGACCTCGCCGGGGTGGCGCTGGCCTGCGTCCTGGCCTCGGCGTCAAAATACGCGCTGGCCTGGCGCGGCCGGCACATCTTCAATCCCGCCGCCGCAGGCGCCTTTGCCGCCGGGCTGACCGGGCTGAACATTGCCACGTGGTGGGCGGCGACGCCGGCCATGCTGTGGCTGCTGGTTCCGGGCGTGCTGCTGGTCCTGTACCGGACGCGCAAGGCCCTGATGGCGGGTGTCTTCACGCTGGTGGCCACGTCCGTGATCACCCTGGAACTGCTTCGCGCCGGTATGTCCGCCGGCCAGGGTATGTGGCAGGCCCTGGCCCAGCGGCCGGTGCTCTTCTTTGTGGGATTCATGCTCACCGAGCCACTGACCCTGCCGCCACGGCGATGGCAGCAGCTGGCACTGGCGGCGGCAGTGGCGGTGCTCTTCGCGGTCCCGTGGAACCTGGGCGTGGTGGCAAACTCGCCGGAGGCAGCGCTGCTGGCCGGCAACCTGCTGGCCTTCCTTGCCGGCCAACGGGGGACGGTGAGGCTGCGGCTGGCCGCGTCCCGGCCCCTGACGCCCGCCACCACCGAGTTTTCCTTCGAACCGTCCCGGCCGGTCCGCTTCCTTCCCGGGCAGTACATGGAACTGGACCTGCCGGCCGCCAGGACGGACGGGAAAGGCCGACGCCGGGTGTTCAGCCTGGCGGGTTCCCCGGGCGGGCGCCTGGTGAAGTTTGGCGTGCGGACTGCAGGGCCGCTGTCCGGGGCGAAGGAGGCGCTTTTGGCGCTGCGGCCGGGTGCTGAGCTTACGGCCACGATGGTGGGCGGCGACTTCGTCCTGCCGCGTGATCCCCGCCGCCCGGTGCTGCTGATCGCCGCGGGAATCGGCGTCACACCGTTCATTGCCCATTTGTCCTCGGGGAGCCTTCAGGAGCGGAACGCCGTGCTCCTGCTCCTGGCCCGGACGGCAGGCGAGGTGGCCTATGCGGACGAACTCCGGAATTCGGGGATACGCGTACTGGTCCGGTTGGCGGATGGGTCCGTGCCGCCCGCAGGACTGGCGGCGGTTCCTGCCGGCGGTCCCGGGGCCGGGCGGTGGCTGGACGGAAAGGGCCTTGCGGAGCTCGTCCCGGATATCGGACGACGCGATGTCTATGTTTCAGGCTCCCCTGCCAGCGTCCAGGCTCTTCGCCGTGCGGCAAGAGAAGCGGGTGCACGGCGCGTCCGGGCGGACTCTTTCTGGGGCTACTGAACCTGTGTGTTTGACCTTCCCGGCAAGGCTGGGGCGCCGGTTTTCCCTTGCGGGCCACCTTCCTGCTAAGCTCTAGGACGTCCGCCGGGAACGGCAGGATATCCGGATTGCCCTCGTAGCTCAGGGGATAGAGCGTCTGCCTCCGGAGCAGAAGGCCGTAGGTTCGAATCCTATCGAGGGCACAGGAAAAACCCCGCCGCTTCAGTGAAGCGGCGGGGTTTTCCATGTCCGGCTGGTCAGTCCTGGAAGCGTAACGCCGCCTCATCCAGGGTCGCCAGCGTCAGCACCGCTTCCTCCACGGTTTCGTGGTCCTCCAGTTCACGTTCGATCCGCCGCAGGACCACCGCCACTTCGTGCTCCGGGTGGTCCCCCTGCAGGTCCACTGCGGCAACGAGGTACAGCTTCCGGGGGCCAACAAACTCCAGGTGCAGGTACGTCAGCCGCGCGATCTCCGGGTGCTCCAGCACGCGCCGGGCCATGGACCGTTCAATATCCGGTGTAACGCCCTGGCCCACCAGGAAGCGCCTGTTGCGGTCAATCAGGACCACGGCGACGACGGCCAGCAGCACGCCTACCGCGATCGATCCGATGGCATCAGGCAGCGGCGATCCGGTGACCTGGTGCAGGAACACGCCCAGGAATGCCACGACAAGTCCGATCAAGGCGGCGGCATCCTCGGCGAAGACAGCGCGCAGGGTGGGATCGGAGCTGATGAGGACCTGCTCAAGGGTGTGCCGGTCCAGTTCATGGGCGGCCTTGCGGGTCTGCCGGAACGCCTGGACGAAGGAGATCCCTTCGAAGACGAAAGCCACGGCCAGGACGATGTAGGCGATGGCGAAGTCGGCCGCGGGCTCCGGTTCAATAATCTGCTGGACGCCGTGCATGATCGACACCACGGCGCCGGCGGTGAAGAGCCCGAAAGCGGCGAACATGGACCACACGTAGGCTTCCCTGCCATAGCCCATGGGGTGGCTCTTGTCACGTGGCCGGGCAGAACGGCGTTCCGCGAAAAACAGGAACACCTGGTTTCCAGTATCTGCCCACGAGTGCGCGGCTTCCGCGGTCATGGAGGCCGAGCCGGACAGGCCCGCGGCCACCGTCTTCGCCGCCGCCACGAGCGTGTTGGCCGCGAAGGCAATAATGACCGTCAGCAGGGTGGAGCTGGGCTTGGTGCGTTTTTCGGTTTCCGCCATGCGCCTACCGTACCCAGCCCTGCCCGCTCCAGCGCCCGGCGGTTGCTGAATTCGCAGCGGTGGCGTCCCTGTCATTGTCGGTGGCTCCTCTTAGGCTGATTTCACCTAGTTGAGGGGGTACGCCATGCACGTTCCATTCTGTTCAATCATTCCGCCGTACATGCTGCGGCGGCTGGCGCAGCAGGATGCGCCGGAGTTCTCGTCCGCGGCGAGCGCCGCCAGGAAAGCGCTGGGCCACGTCGAATCGTTCCAGGCCGCGCGTTCGCAGGTTGTTCCGCCCCTCCCGCCGGGCCTGCGGCCGGAAAAGCCAGGGCCCGTCAACCGCGCTATCTACGACGCCGGCGGGGACGAAACCCTCCCGGGAAGGCCTGTCCGCGAAGAAGGCGGACCAGCCACCGGCGATGCCGCCGCGGACGAGGCCTATGACGGGCTGGGGAACACGCACAGGCTGTACGCCGACGCCTTCGGGCGGGATTCGGTGGACGGCCGCGGGCTGAAGCTGGACGCCACGGTGCACTTTGGCAAGCTGTACGACAACGCCTTCTGGAACGGCAGCCAGATGGTCTTCGGCGATGGCGACGGCGACGTCTTCGAACGCTTCACCAAATCCGTAAGCGTCATCGGGCACGAGCTGGCACACGGCGTCACCCAGTACACGGCGGGGCTTGTGTACCGGAACCAGGCGGGTGCCCTGAACGAATCCATGTCCGACGTCTTCGGCGCGCTCGTTGAGCAGTACGTCAAGAACCAGACCACCGCGCAGGCCAGCTGGCTGATCGGGGAAGGGCTCTTTACGCCCAAGGTCCAGGGGCGGGCTCTGCGGTCCATGAAGGCGCCGGGGACTGCGTACGACGACGACGTGCTGGGCAAGGACCCGCAGCCTGACTCCATGGACTCCTACGTCCGGACCAGCGCGGACAATGGCGGCGTGCACATCAACTCCGGCATCCCCAACCGCGCCTTCTACCTGGTGGCGGAGGCACTGGGCGGCTGCGCGTGGGAGGCTCCGGGCCGTATCTGGTACGAGACCCTGACCAACGGTTCCCTGCCGCCCGCCGCCACCTTCACGGTCTTTGCCCGTGCCACGGTCCGCGCTGCCGCCGACCTTTTTGGCCCGGAGTCCCCGGAGCATGACGCCGTCGGGGCGGCGTGGGAGACTGTGAAGGTCAAGGTTTAACCACTGCCCGGCGGCCCGCTCACTGGCTCCCGGGCCGTATGGAAGCCCAGGGGCCAGGCCATGAAGATCAAGGTGGAGCGCACCGGCGGGATCGCGGCGATCACGCGCGTGTGGACTGTGGACGCCCGGACGGACAGTGACCTCAGCCAGTGGCAGCCCATTGTCGAGGCCTGCCCGTGGGACGCGGTTCCCAGCACTCCACGGGCGGCCGCAGCGGCCTTCGCGGCGCCCCAGCCGGACCGCTTCATCTACTCCATCACCGCCGGGCAGCGCAGGGCTGCCCTGCCCGAGCATGCCCTCACCGGTCCATGGCGCATCCTGGTTGATACCGCGCGGGCCGCCGCCGAGGAAGCCGGTGGACCACTTCCCGGCGCGGACACCGACGGGCCCGCCTGAGGACGGCAGGCGGCCGGGAAACGAAGAAGGGGCGGTTCCTTACGGCAGTAGACTGTCTGCAGCCATGACTTTTCATATCTCCTATCCCGCCGAGCTGCCGGTTTCCGAGCGCCGCGAGGACCTGATGGCCGCAATCGCCGCCAACCAGGTGACCATCATCGCCGGTGAAACCGGCTCCGGGAAGACCACCCAGATCCCCAAGATGTGCCTGGAGCTGGGCCTGGGCGAGAAAGGCCTCATCGGGCACACCCAGCCCCGCCGGCTGGCAGCCCGGACGGTAGCGGAGCGCATTGCGGAGGAACTCGGCGTCGAGATCGGCCAGGAAGTAGGCTTCCAGGTCCGTTTCACAGGCGAGGTCAGCAAGGCCACCAGGGTCAAGCTGATGACGGACGGGATCCTGCTGGCCGAGATCCAGCGGGACAAACTGCTGCGCAAATACAGCACCATCATCATTGACGAGGCCCACGAACGCAGCCTCAACATCGACTTCATCCTGGGCTACCTCAAACGGGTCCTTCCGCAGCGGCCGGACCTGAAAGTTATCATCACCTCGGCCACCATCGATCCCGAGCGGTTCGCCAACCACTTCGGCACCCCGGACAGCCCGGCGCCCATCGTCGAGGTCTCCGGCAGGACCTATCCGGTGGAGATCCGCTACCGCCCGCTGTCACAGCCGAAGCCGGAGGATGACGACGCCTCGGACGATGAACTCGAAGAGGACCGGGATCCGCTCGACGCCGTCTGCGATGCCGTGGACGAACTCGCGGCGGAGGCTCCTGGGGACATCCTGGTCTTCTTCTCCGGGGAACGCGAAATCCGCGACGCCGCGGAGGCACTGCAGGCCCGTGTCCAGTCCAACCGCAGGCTGGCCAACACCGAGATCCTCCCCCTGTTTGCCCGCCTGAGCCTGCAGGAGCAGCACAAGGTGTTCCATCCGGGCAGCAAACGCCGGATCGTGCTGGCCACCAACGTGGCGGAAACATCGCTGACCGTGCCGGGCATCAAGTACGTGATCGATACCGGCACGGCGCGTATTTCCCGCTATTCGCACCGCACCAAAGTCCAGCGCCTGCCCATCGAGCGCGTCTCGCAGGCCTCGGCCAACCAGCGCTCCGGCCGCTGCGGCCGGGTGTCCGACGGCATCGCGATCCGGCTGTACTCCGAAGAGGACTTCGAATCACGCCCCCGGTTCACCGATCCGGAAATCCTGCGGACCAACCTCGCGGCCGTCATCCTGCAGATGACGGCCATGGGCGTGGCAAAAGGTCCCAAGGATGTCGAAGAATTCCCATTCGTGGAGCCTCCGGAAACACGAGCCATCAACGACGGCGTCACCCTCCTCCGCGAGCTCGGGGCCCTGGCTCCCCCGCGCCCGCAGGGCAAGGCCGGCACACCCCCGGGCGACGGCCGCCGCCCAGCCACCGGGGGCGGCCTCACCGCCGTCGGACAAAAACTCGCCCAACTGCCCGTGGATCCGCGCCTGGGCCGGATGATTGTGGAAGCCGGAAAACGCGGCTGTGTCCGGGAGGTCATGATCCTGGCCGCCGCGCTCACCATCCAGGACCCCCGCGAAAGGCCCACCGACAAGCAGCAGCTGGCCGCGGAAAAACACAACCGCTTCCGGGACGAGAACTCGGACTTCACCGGCTTCCTGAACCTGTGGAATTACCTGCAGGAGAAGCAGCAGGAGCTGTCGTCGTCAGCCTTCCGCCGGTTGTGCCGCGCCGAATTCATCAACTACCTGCGCGTCCGGGAATGGCAGGACCTGTTCACCCAGCTGCGCCAGCTCGCCCGGCCGCTGGGCATCACCCTGGACAACAAGCGCCTGGCGGACCCCGTGGGCAACCACGACGGCATCCATATCAGCCTGCTCTCCGGGCTGCTGAGCCACATCGGCATCCTGGACGAGCGCAAGCGCGAATACGCGGGCGCCCGGGGCAGCCGGTTCGCGATCTTCCCCGGCTCGGCGCTCTTCCGGAAGTCCCCCACATTCGTCATGGCGGCGGAGCTCGTGGAGACCAGCCGGCTGTGGGCGCGCGTGGCCGCCAGGTTCGATCCCCTCTGGGCGGAGGAAGTGGCCCCGGACCTGGTGAAGCGCAGCTACAGCGAACCCCACTGGTCCACCAAACAGGGCGCAGTCATGGCGTACGAAAAGGTCACCCTCTACGGTGTCCCGATCATCGCGCAGCGGCGGATCAACTACGGTCGGGTGGATCCGCCGCTTGCCCGCGAACTGTTCATCCGGCACGCCCTGGTGGAGGGTGACTGGCGCACCCACCACAAGTTCTTCCACCGCAACCGCGCCCTCCTGCTTGAGGTGGAGGAGCTTGAGGCCCGGATGCGCCGCCGCGACCTGCTGGTGGACGACGAAACGCTGTTCGAGTTCTATGACGCCAGGATCGGCCCCGACGTTGTGTCCGAACGGCACTTCGACAAGTGGTGGAAGGAGGCCCGCCGGGACAACCCGGACCTGCTGGACTACGACAAGTCGCTGCTCCTCAGTGATGATGCTGACGAACTGGACGACTCCGCGTACCCGAAGACCTGGCTGCACAAGGGCTTCGAACTTCCGCTGGCCTATGAATTCCATCCGGTGGCGCCCGGATCCACGCCGGACCCCTCCGACGGCGTCACGGCCGAGGTGCCGGTCCTCTTCCTGAACCAGCTCGACGACGCCCCGTTCCGCTGGTTGATTCCGGGCCAGCGCGCGGAGCTGGTGACCGCCCTGATCAAGTCGCTGCCCAAGCAGATCAGGAAGAATTTCGTCCCGGCGCCCGATGTTGCCCGTCAGGCGGTGGCCGTCCTCGAGGCAGACTTCGACCCGGAAAAGGATGAACTGGAGCCGTCGCTGGAACTGGCGCTGCGGCGGATCAGGGGCGCAGTCATCCCGCCCGGGTCCTGGAACTGGGACGCTGTCCCGCCGCACCTGCGGATGAGCTTCAAGGCAGTGGACAGCAAGGGCAAGGTGCTGGGCGAAGGCAAGGACCTCGCCGAGCTTCAGGAGCGCCTTGCCCCCGCCACCCGGCGCGCCATCGCAGAATCCCTCGGCGCCACCCCAGCCACGGCCGCCCCGGGCAAGGCCGGCAAGGCGCCGTACGGGAATGGCAAACCGCCCGGCGGAAACGGCAAAACGCCCGACGGCGGGCAGCAGCCGGCGCAGCAGGGCGCCAAAGTGCCCGGAGCCCAGGCTGCGGCCGGGTTCGTTGAGCAGGAGGGCCTGACGGAATGGAGCTTCGGCACCATCGAGCGCCAGGTCAGCAGCATGGTCAAGGGCCATACGGTCACCGGCTATCCGGCATTGGTGGACCAGGGCACCTCCGTGGCCCTGCGCGTGTTCCAGAGCCCCGGGGAGCAGCAGGACGCCATGCGCGGGGGCGTCATCAGGCTGCTGGCGCTGCGGGTGCCGGCACCGGACCGCTACGTCCTGGAGCACCTGAGCAACACCGAGAAACTGACCTTCAGCCAGAACCCGCACGGTTCGGTGTCCGCCCTTATCGCCGACTGTGCCCTGGCCGCCATCGACAAGCTCACGCCCGCGGAACTCCCCAGGGACCGCAAGGCATTCGACGGACTTTATGAGGTGGTCCGGGCCGAGCTGATCGATACCGTCTTCTCCGTCACGGCCACCGTGGAGCGCATCCTTTCCAGTACCCGGCGGATCGAAAAGCAGCTCAAGGGCACCACCAGCCTGGCCCTGATCAGCGCCTTGAACGACATCAAGAGCCAGCTGGGACAGCTCGTGTATCCGGGTTTTGTGGCACAGACGGGCTACGCCCAGCTCAGCCAGCTGCCCAGGTACCTCGCGGCCATCGAGAAACGGCTCGAACGCCTGCCCGGGAACGTCCAGCGGGATGCGCTGAACATGGCCATGGTCCAGCGGCTTGAGGATGACTACGACGATGCCGTCTCGGCGTTGCAGCCCGGGCGGCGGGCCGGGCGGGAGTTAACCCAGGTGCGCTGGATGATCGAGGAGCTCAGGGTGAGCCTGTTCGCCGTCGAGCTCGGAACCGCCTACTCCGTGTCCGAGAAACGCATCCGCACGGTACTCAACAAGGCACTCGCCCCCGCCTAGCAGCGGCCCCCAACGAGAGGAATCGAATGAAGCTCACGCTTGCCCACGGCCCGGCCGGGACAGAGATTGCCGGGCTTGGCCACGCCCAGCCCGAGCGAGTGATGGACAACCACGAGCTCGAAGGGATGATGGACACCAGCGACGAGTGGATCCGCCAGCGCACCGGCATCGTCACGCGGCGGATCATTGCCGACGGTGAAACCGTGGTGGACCTCGCTGTGCCGGCCGCGCGCATGGCCCTTGCCGATGCTGGTGCTTCCGCCGCTGACATCGACCTCGTGGTGGTGGCAACCACCACGGCAGCAGAGCGTTCCCCCAACACTGCCGGCCGTGTCGCCGAGGCACTTGGGCTGGGCCGCGACGGCCGGGGGCCGGCGATCATGGACCTCAATACCGCCTGCTCCGGCTTCGAATACGCACTGGGCGTGGCAGACCAGGCTATCCGTACCGGAAGCGCCAACCAAGCGATCGTCGTGGGGGCTGAAACCCTTTCCGCGGTGACGGACTGGACGGACCGCGCCACCGCGGTCCTGACCGCCGACGGTGCCGGCGCCGCCGTCGTCCGTCCTTCCGCCACGCCCCGCATTGGCCCGGTGGTCTGGGGGTCCGAGGGCGGCATGGCGGACGCCGTCAGGATTTCCCCGCCTACAGGCAGGTTCTCGCAAAATGGGCGGGAAATCCTGCGCTGGGCCCTGACCAAGGCTCCCGAGCGTGCCCGCGAGGTGGTGGCCCGCGCCGGCCTGACGCTGGACGACATCCAGGTCCTCGCGGCGCACCAGGCCAACCTCCGCATCATTGAGCCGCTGGCCGATGCCCTGGGCATGACGGACAGGATCGTCATCACCGATGTCACGGAATCCGGGAACACGTCCGCCGCCAGCGTTCCGCTCGGCCTGAGCAAATGGTGGCATGCAGGCAACATCCCGTCGGACGTCCCCGCCCTGCTGTTCGGTTTCGGCGGCGGTTTCACCTACGCCGGCATGGTGGCGATGACGCCCCGCAGGGACTGATACGTATCCGCCCGCCGCTGCGGCGGCGGGCGGATACGCCGGCCAGCTAGGACGCGGGCACGAACTCCGCGTATCCGGCAGCGCGCAGGCCCTCGCGCAGTTTCTCCGCGTTGGCGTCCAGGACTGCCGGATCAGGGTTCTGGTCAGCAGAGCCAAAGTCGAAATCGGCCATGCTGCGCGACGGCCAAACGTGGACGTGCAGGTGGTTGACCTCGTAGCCCGCCACGATCAGGCCTGCCCGGCGGGCACCGAAGATGTCCACCTGGACGGCGCCGATGCGGCGCGCAACTTCCATGACCTTGGCGAGGGTTTCCGGCCGGGCATCCGTCCAGCGGTCCACTTCCTCGGTGGGGACTACGAGGGTGTGGCCGTCGGCCAGGGGCCCGGTGGTCAGGAACGCCGAAACGTCGTCCTCGCGCCACACGAAGCGGCCTGGGATCTCCCCCTTCAGGATCCTGGTGAACAGGGTGCTCATGCGTCTGCCTCCTTGGCTGCTGCCTGCAGCGTGCTGGTGTCCAGCACGAACCGGTATTTGACGTCTCCAGCGACCATCCGGTCATAGGCTTCGTTCAGTTGTCCGGCGTCGACCACTTCAATGTCCGCCACCACGCCGTGCTCCGCGCAGAAGTCCAGCATCTCCTGGGTCTCGCCGATACCCCCGATCAGCGATCCCGCGTAGGCGATCCGACGCCGGATCAGGGCACCGGGGTTGACCGGCGGCATGGGCCCGGACGGCAGTCCCAGCTGGAACAGTGCCCCGTCCACGCGCAGGGTGCGGAAGAAGGGATTCAGGTCGTGCGGCGCGGCGACGGTGTCGATGATGAGGTCGACGGTGCGGTTTGCGGCAGCCATGGCCGCCTCATCGCGGGACAGGACAACCTCGTCCGCCCCCAGCTCCAGCGCGGCCGCCACCTTCGACTCGGAGGTGGTGAACACCACCACCTTCGCCCCCATGGCCTTGGCCAGCTTCACGGCCATGTGGCCCAGTCCGCCGAGGCCCACGACGCCCACCACATCGCCTTCCTCGACGTCGAAATGACGCAGGGGTGAGTACGTGGTGACGCCGGCGCACAGCAGCGGCGCTGCCGCGGCAGGGTCCAGTGCCTCCGGAACGCGCAGGACATAGCGGCGGTCCACCACGATGGACGACGAATACCCGCCTTGGGTGATGGCGTCGCCGTTCCGCCGGTCCTTCGCGCCGTACGTGCCGGTCATCCCGTTCTCGCAGTACTGCTCAAGGCCGTCCAGGCAGCTTTCGCACTCGCGGCAGGAGTCCACCATGCAGCCAACGCCCACCCGGTCTCCCACTGCGAACTCCGTAACGTTCGAACCGGTCCTGCTGACCGTCCCCACGATTTCGTGGCCGGGAACCAGGGGATACACCTGGCCGCCCCACTCACCGCGGGTGGCGTGCACGTCGGAGTGGCAGAGCCCGCAGAAGGCGATGGCGATTTCAACATCGTCGGGTTTGGGGGCGCGGCGAGCCAAGGTCAGCGGTACCAGCCCGCTGTCGCCGGAGGCAGCGCCCATGCCTGCGGCAAGAACGCCTTCGCCCGCCGCGGGAGGGGCGGGTGCGGGATCTGCGGCGGGGGCAATGGGTTTGGCAAGGGGCGGCGGTACGGGGCGTCCTGGTGTCATAGTGCGACGCTACCCCCGCTTCCTGCGGAGTTTCCAGCCGGGGTGGCGGCCTCGCCGGGTTCCGGGCCTGTGGCCACTCGAAGGCCGGGACGGTTGGACCACTCCGAGAAGGAACCAGGGTAGAGCGCGGCCGGGATGCCGGCGAGCTCCAGCGCTGCCACCTCGTGCGCCGCGGTGATGCCTGACCCGCAGTACACGGCAACGGGCTGCCCGGGTCGTACACCCAGGGATTCGAACCTGCGGCGCAGCTCTGCGGGCGGCAGGAAGTGCCCGGCGCTGTCCACGTTCCCGGTGGTGGGGGCACTGACGGCTCCAGGGATGTGGCCGGCACGGGGATCGACCGGCTCAACCTCGCCCCGGTACCTCTCCCCCGCCCTCGCATCGAGCAGCAGGCCGGCACGGGACCAGGTGGCGGTGGCGGCGGCGTCAACAACGGCCATCTGCCCACTGCCGAGCTCCACGTCGCCGGCGGCTGGATTGACGGCACCCGATTCCAGCGGCAGGCCGGCGGCACGCCAGGCGGCCAGGCCGCCGTCGAGCAGGCAGGCCCCGGTGAGGCCGGCGTCGCGCAGCATCCACCACAACCTTGCCGCAGCCATGTTGGCGCTGTCGTCATAGGCCACCACGACGTCACCGTTCCTGATGCCCCACCGCCGGGCCGACTCCTGGAACTGCGCAGCGGATGGCAGCGGGTGGCGGCCGCGGTCCGGGACTGCCGGATCGGAGAGCTCAGTGGCCAGGTCCACGAACACCGCGCCGGGCAGGTGCTCCGCGAGGTAGTGTTCGTGGCCGTGCGGGTCGCCCAGCACCCAGCGCACATCCAGCAGCACGGTCCGGTGCCCGGCCGCGAGCCTGGCCTCAAGGCCGGTTACGTCCATCAACGGCTCCATTGCTCTCCTTCCAGGTTCCTGCAACCAACGGCTCCTACTCTAGACGGGCCGGGCCGCGGGTAGGCTGGATTGGTGATGACCAAGGGCAGCGCCGGGAACAACAGGGCGGACCGCGACTGGGCCGACCAGGCCATCCGCACCATCAAGGCGGAAAACAACCGCTCGGCTGACACCCATCTCTACTCGGTGCCGCTGCCGGAGCACTGGGGCATCCAGCTGTACCTGAAAGACGAGTCGACGCACCGCTCCGGCAGCCTGAAGCACCGGCTGGCCCGGTCGCTGTTCCTGTTCGGCCTGGTCAACGGGTGGATCCGCCGGGACACCACCATTGTCGAAGCGTCCAGCGGCAGCACTGCGGTGTCGGAGGCGTACTTCGCCCAACTGCTGGGGCTGCCCTTTGTCGCCGTGATGGCGCGCACCACCAGTCCGGAAAAGATCGCACTAATCGAACAGTTCGGCGGCTCCTGCCTGCTGGTGGAGAACGCCTCGGAGGTCTACGCTGCGGCCGAAGACGTCGCTGCCACCTGCAACGGCCACTACATGGATCAGTTCACCTATGCCGAACGGGCCACCGACTGGCGCGGCAACAACAACATCGCCGAATCCATCTTCGGCCAGCTCAGCCTGGAGCAGCACCCCGTGCCGGACTGGATCGTGGTCGGCGCCGGCACTGGCGGAACCAGCGCCACCATCGGCCGCTACCTGCGCTACCACAGCCATCCCACCAGGCTGCTGGTAGTGGACCCGGAGAATTCAGCGTTCTACCCGGGCTGGCTGGGCGAATCCGGGGGCCGGCCCACCGGCCGGCCGTCCAGGATCGAGGGCATCGGGCGGGCCCGGATGGAGCCGAGCTTCATTCCCACGGTGATCGACCGGATGGTCCAGGTGCCGGATGCCGCGTCGGTGGCTGCCATGCGGCACCTGGACTCCTTCGCAGGCCTGCACGCCGGCCCTTCCACCGGCACCAATCTGTGGGGTGTCTGGCAGACCATTGCGGGGATGCTGTCGGATGGCTGCCGGGGCAGCATCGTTTCGTTGATGTGCGACGGCGGCGAACGGTATGCGGGCAACTACTGGAACCAGGACTGGCTGGCTTCCCAGGGGCTGGACCCGGCACCGTACGAGGCAGTGATATCCCGCTTCCTGGACACCGGGGAATGGACCGGGGCTGCAGGCTAGGCCCCCGGAGGCCGCCTAGACCTCCACGGACTCCCGCGGAGCCAGGTGCCGGTATTCGGTGCCGTACTTGGCGCCGATCCGCTTGACGTGGCCTTCCACGATGCCCAGGCCGTTGTCATTGAGGAGCCCGTCGTGGATCTGGAATGCGCGGGGCGCCCGAACACCAATCACGAAATCCACCACCTCGGCGGACTTGCTCCACGGCGCGTGCAGCGGCACCAGTAGTGTCTGGACCTCAAGGCCGTCCGGAATGATGAACGAATCCCCCGGGTGGTACACGTTTCCGTCCACCAGGAATCCGATGTTGGCCACCAACGGGATTTGGGGGTGGATCAGCGCGTGCTGGCCGCCAAAGCTGCGGATGTCGAAGCCCGCGGCCTGGAAGGCCTGGCCCGGTTCCACGGTGTGGATCCGGCCGGCGGCACCTGGAGCTTCCGCCCTCAACTGGCCCGCCACCCCCGCCGGAGCGTGGAGTTCCAGGTCCTGGTTGCCGTCGAGGGCATCCACCACGGCCTTGGTATCGAGGTGGTCGGGGTGTTCGTGGGTCACCAGGACGGCCTGCGCCCCGGCCAGTGCTTCCGCTGATTCCGAGAAGGTGCCGGGATCGAGGACCAGGACCCCGCCTTCCTTCTCGAGCCGGACACAGGCATGGGTGTATTTGGTCAGCTTCATAGCGCCAGCCTAGGGTCCGCTCCGGAACGCTGTCCACGACGCTCCGGCTGGTAATCTTGATGTTTGCCCCCCACGGAAGCGAGTTCGTCCATGCCGACCGGCGTCAAGGCTGATTCCGCCGTCCCGTCCCCGGCGGGAGGCGGCAAGGAACAGCGCGTTACGAAGCAGCGCAGGGCCGTCAGTGCGGCCCTGGACGATCTTGACGACTTTGTCAGCACGCAGGAGCTGTACCGGATCCTGCAGAACCAGGGCGTCTCTGTCTCGCTGGCCACGGCTTACCGGATCCTGCAGTCTCTCGCCGATGAAGGCCTCGTGGACGTGCTGCGCAACGGTGAGGGCGAGGCGGTGTACCGCCGCTGCGCCGTAACGGCGCACCACCATCACCTGCTGTGCAGGAACTGCGGGAAGGCGGTGGAAGTGGAGGCACCCGCCGTCGAAACGTGGGCTGTACGCACGGCCGCCGAGCACGGGTTCACGGAGGTGGACCACACGGTGGAAATTTTTGGCCTGTGCCCGGACTGCACCGCGCTTAAGGCTGCCGGGAAGCTGTAAGCACGCGGCCGTTGATGCCCCGCGAAGCCCGCACGGACCCGATGACGCGGCACACCACGTAAATCAGGAACGACAACGTGGTGACGTAGGGGCTGATGGGGATCCGTCCGCCCAAGGCCAGGAGGATTCCGCCCACCGTCGCGGCCACCGCGAAGACGATGCTCAACACCACTGCCGCCACCGGTGAGGACGTGACCCGCAGCGCCGCCGCCGCCGGAGTGATCAACAGGGCCAGCACCAGGAGGGCGCCGACCACTTGGATGGACAGGGCCACGCTGACGCCCAGGACAATCATGAAGACCACGGCGAGGGTGCGGACGGGAACGCCGCGCGCCTCGGCAAGCTCGGGATCCACGCTGGCAAAGTTGAGGGGCCGCCAGATGGCCAGCAGCACCAGTACCACCACGACGGCGGTCCCGGCCAGCGCCTGCAGCTGGACGGTGTCCACGGAGACAATTTGACCGGTCAGCAATCCGAACTTGTTGGCCGCGCGGCCCTGGTACAGGGACAGGAAAAGGATGCCCAGCCCCAGGCCGAATGGCATGATGACGCCGATGATGGAGTTCTTGTCCCTGGCGCGGACGCCCATCAGGCCAAGCAGCAGGGCTGCCGCCACCGAGCCGGTGAGCGAGCCGAACACCACGTCCGCGCCGACCAACAGGGCGAACGCGGCGCCCGCGAAGGATAGTTCGGAGATGCCGTGGACGGCGAAGGCCAGGTCGCGCTTCATGACGAACGTGCCAACCAGCCCGCCAAGGAGCCCAAGGATGGCGCCGGCCCAAATGGAGTTCTGGACCAGGACCAGCAGTTCGCTGTAGTGATCGAAGTTGAAGATGGCACCCAGGATGCTGTCTCCGTCCATTACGCCACCTCCCCTGCCAGCGCCTCGGCATGGGAGTGGTGGTGCGTGGTGGCGTCGGGCAGGCCGACGACGACGATCCTGCCGTTGGCGTGGATCACCTCCACGTTGCTGCCGTAGAGGTCCGAGAGCACTTCCGTGGTCATGACCTCCTCCGGCGTCCCCACCCGGAAACGGCCGCCGGCCAGGTACAGGACCCGGTCCACGTAGTCGATGACGGGGTTGATTTCGTGCGTCACAAAGACAACTGCGGTGTCGTGTTCGCGACGCTGCTTGTCGATCAGGGCGCTGACCGCCTGCTGGTGGTGCAGGTCAAGGGACAGCAGCGGCTCGTCGCAGAGCAGGACCTGGGGGTCCGTTGCCAGGGCCTGCGCCACGCGAAGGCGTTGCTGCTCACCGCCGGAGAGCTGGCCCACCGGAACCTTGGCGTAGTCGGAGGCCCCTACCAGCTCCAGCAGCCGGTCCACCCGTCTGTTGGTTTTGCCCGTGGACAGCCGGACGCCCCAGCGGTGGCCGTCCACGCCCAGGGCCACCAGGTCGCGGGCCCGCATGGGCGTGTCCGGTGGAAAGGACTTTTGTTGCGGGATGTAGCCGATCAGGCTGCTGCCACGCTCCACGGGGCGGCCACCCAGCGTTGCCTCTCCGGCCTGCAGCTTTTGCAGTCCGAGCAGGACCTTGAGGAAGCTGGTCTTGCCGCTGCCGTTGGGACCCAGCACGGCGAAGAACTCGCCGGGTCTGATGTCCAGGTCCAGGTCCTCCCACAGAGTGCGCTGGCCGAACTTAAGGCGCGCCCCTTTGAGGTTGACGACGGATTTCACCTGTTTGTCTCCAGAACCTTGCTGATGTTGTTCACATTGTCCGTCATCCAGGCCAGGTAGGTCTTGCCTTCGGGCAAGGTTTCGGTGAAGTCGACCACGGGGACGCCGGCGGTTTGCGCTGCCTTCTTCAGCGCTTCCGTCTGCGGACCCTCGGTCTGGTCGTTGTACGCCAGCAGGCGGACAGCCCGGGAACCGGCCAGGTCCGTGGCCTCCTTCAGCGCGGCAGGCGGAACATCGCTGCCTTCTTCGATGGCGGCGGTGTATTCCGCGGGAGTGGCGTTGGCCAGGCCGGCGTCCTCCAGCAGGTACAGCGGAACCGGCTCGGTGACGGCAACCTTGCCGCCGGCTGCGGGGCCTTTCAAGGCATCCAGCCTGGAGTGCAGATCCGAAAGGGAGGACTTAAAGGCACCGGCGTTGGCGGTAAAGGTGGATGCCGAGGCGGGATCCAGGGCAGCAAGCTTGTCAGCGATGCCGTCCGCCACCCGCTCCATGGCGGGCAGGCTGTACCAGACGTGCTCGTTGAGCCCGCCGTGGTCGTGGCCGTCCGCGGCACCCGTGGCCGGCTCGGTGGATTCACCGGCGGGGTGCGTTTCCTCCTCCGGGTGGGCAAGTCCGGAGATTTCGACGGCGGTCAGTACCGAGGCGGCGTCGAGCTTGCTGCCCTCCACGAGCGTGTGGATGAAGTCGTCGTAGCCGCCGCCGTTTTCAATCACAAGCTGGGCCTTGGACACGGCCAGCCTGTCCTGGGCGGTCGCCTCATAGGAGTGCGGATCCTGGCCGGCGTTGTTGATGATGGAAGTGACCTTGACCTTGTCCCCGCCGATGGTCCGGGCAATGTCACCGTAGACGTTCGTCGACGCCACGACATTGATCCCCTGCCCCGGCGCAGGGGCCTGCGACTGCTGGGAGCCGCATCCGGTGAGCAGCAGGCCAAGGCCTGCAAGGCCTGCAAGGCCTGCAAGGGCGGCTAGGAAGGGGCGGGCAGCGGGACGGCGCACGGATAACCTCGGTTCACGCAGTTGGGGAGGACAACGTGGCAAGCCTATACCTAAATGCGAATGATTCCTATTTAGATGCTTCTGGGCGCCCGGTTTGCCGCCGGCGGGCACTCCCTTTCGAGCGAAAGGAGTGCCCGCCGGAGTCAGCTGCCGTTCGGTTGCCCCAAGCGGCGGATTCCGGTTGCCTGGGTGGCGTCCCGGATTTCACCGACGAGCTGTTCAATAACGTCTTCAAGGAAGAGGACGCCGCGGGTATTCCCGTCAGGGCCGATCACACGCGCCAGGTGGGAACCCGTGCGCTGCATGACGGACATCGCCTTCTCGATCTCGTCCCCCAGCGCCAGGTTGGCCAGGGAGCGGATGCGGCTCTCGGCAATCGGCAGCCCGTAGGCGGACTCCGGAATGGAGAGCACGTCCTTGACATGCAGGTAGCCGTAGAGCATGTCATCGTCGTCCAGCATCGGGAACCGGGAGAACCCGGTGCGGCTGACAGCTTTTTCAAACTCCACCGGCGTGGTGGATGCCGGCAGCATGACGAGCTTTTCCAGCGGCACCATGATGTCCTCCGCCGTATGCTCCGAGAATTCCAGTGCACCGGTGATGAGCCCCGCATCGTCGTCCACCAGGCCGTGCCGGGTGGACTCCTGCACGATCGACTGCACCTCCTCCAGGGTGAAGGAGGATGTCACCTCATCCTTGGGCTCAATCCGCATCACTTTAAGGATGTGGTTGGCCGACCAGTTAAGGACGGAGATGACGGGGTGGACCAGCCGTGCAACGAACAATAGCGGCGGGGCCAGGAACAGTGCGGCCTTGTCCGCAACGGACACCGAGATGTTCTTCGGCACCATCTCGCCGAACGTGACATGCAGGAACGTCACGAGCATCAGCGCCACCGCGAAGGCGGCGACGCCCGCCACCTCCGCCGGCAGGCCCACCGTCTCGATCGGGACGGCGAGCAGGTGGTGGATGGCAGGCTCGGCCACCAAAAGGATCAGCAGTGAACAGACAGTGATTCCCAGCTGCGCGCACGCGAGCATCAACGAGACGCTCTCCATGGCGCGCAGGGTAGTCTGCGCCCGCTTTGAACCCGCGTCAGCGAGCGGTTCGATCTGGCTGCGGCGCGCCGACATGATGGCGAACTCAGCGGCCACGAAGAAGGCGTTGCCCAGCAGGAGGACGCCGAGCCACATTATTCCGGCCCAGTCACTCACGGCGCCCGCCTTTCGTGGACGTCCTGTGCCGGCGTTTCCCTTGCCGGCCGGAAGCAGATGCGGTCGATCCTGCGCCCGTCCATCCTGGTCACGCTCAGCGTTCCGCCGTTCACGGGGACGGTGTCGCCTATGGCCGCGATCCTGCCCAGCTGGCTCATGACGTAGCCGCCCACGGTTTCGTACGCAGCTTCGTCGGGGACGCTGAGCCCCGGGATCTGTTCGGACAGCTCGTCAGGCCGGAGGAGGCCCGGGAAGTACCAGTCGCCGGAAGCGCTTTGCAGCAGGCCGGGGCGGACCTTGTCATGCTCGTCCGCCACTTCGCCCACGATTTCCTCCACCAGGTCCTCCAGGGTGGCGATACCGGCGGTTCCGCCGTATTCGTCGAGCACCACTGCCAACTGGAGGTTTCCCTCCCGGAGTTCGGCGAGCAGGGCATCGAGATGGATGGTCTCGGGCACGCGCAGGACCTCAGTCATGATGGCGCCCGCTTCGAGGTTCTGCCGGCGCTCCCATGGGACCGCGACGGCCTTCTTGACGTGGACCAGGCCGCGGATGTCATCGGCTGAGTCGCCGATGACCGGGAACCGTGAGTAACCGGTGCGGCGTGCGGCGTCCACGACGTCGGAGACCGGCTGGTCGGCGTCGATCGTCTCCAGCCGGATCCGCGGCGTCATGACGTCGGCCGCTGTGCGGGTGGAGAAGTTCAATGTGCGGGCGATGAAGTTAGCGGTTCCCGCGTCGAGGGTTCCCATCGCTGCGGACCTGCGCACCAGGGAGGCAAGCTCGGCGGGCGTGCGCGCCCCGGAGATCTCTTCCTTGGCTTCGAGGCCGAAGACGTGCAGAACCTTGTTGGAGAAGCCGTTGAGGACCAGGATGGCCGGCTTGAAGACAGCAGTGAAGACCAGCTGCGGCCTGGCAAGTGCACGGCCAACCGGGAAGGCCAGCGCGATCGCCATGTTCTTGGGCACGAGCTCACCGAGAAGCATGGAGAGCAGCGTTGCCAGCACCATCGCGAGGATAAGCGCCACGGACTGCACCGCTACGTCGGGAAGTCCGACGGCGGTCAGCGGGCCTTCAAGGAGGCGGCCCACCGAGGGTTCCATGACGTAGCCGGTGAGCAGCGTGGTCAAGGTGATTCCCAGCTGGCAGCTGGACAACTGGGTTGACAGGGATTTAAGGCAGGTCAGCAGCGCGACGGCGCCGGTGTCGCCGTCGTCAATTGCCCGCTGGACCGTGGGCTGGTCCAGGGCGATCAGGGAGAACTCGACGGCAACAAAGAATCCGGTGCCGGCGATCAGCAGCAGGCCTGCTGCCAGGAGTAGCCACTCCATTCAGCACCCCGCCCGCGGTAGTGCATCTGCCGGAGGAGTGGTGCTCCAGGAAGTCGAACAGCTGTTTCGTCCCGGCGGAGGATGGTCAGCTGAAGCCGATGACCGTTCCGTGCGGTGCGCGGCGTGCTCCGCCGTTGGCTGGTGATGGGCGCGTTGTCGGGGTTTGCCGGCTCTGGGGGCGGACTGCGCGGTACTTCTTTTGGAGTTCCGCTGACAGCGCCCAGGCCGGCACCTAGATTTACTGTCCATAAGAATTTCAGTCTACAGGAGCGGCCCCTCACCGGCCGCGATGCTGCCGCCCGTGCACGCCGCATTGCCGGTGGCTGGAGCCCCCCCGGGGCCTGCCCAGCGGCACCCCTGCGGACCCCGGGAAGATGCCATTTTTGGGCACATGTTCGTCACTTCATGATTTGGGTCACCCTTATTGGCAGTTAAGAGGAGATGCTCACTAGACTTGCAAAGGTCCGGGTTCAGAGGACGCGGAGAGTGGTTCGAACGTAGTGCTGAAGCACCGGGGGGCCAAAGAGAAATCAAACTCATGGAAGAGGCGTATTTCAAGTGCCAGAGCAGCCAAGCCACCGTCTACCCGAGGAATTTGGCGGAAACGAGTGGCTCGTTGACGAACTGTACGAGCAGTACCAGCAGGACAGGAACGCTGTGGACGCCAAGTGGTGGCCCCTGTTCGAATCCTTCGACTCGGGCAACGGTTCTTCTTCCAACGGATATTCAGCCCACGCTGCCAACCCTCCCACGCGGGAACTGCCTGTTGTGAAAACGGCTCCGGCCGCTCCGGCACCGTCGCCGGCAGCTGCGCCTGCCACTCCCCCTGCAGCGCCCGCCGCCGCTGCCCCTGCCGCCCCCGCTGCTGCCCCTGCGGCCCCCGCACCCGTCAAGAAGGCCCCCGCCACTGAAGCGCGCGACGGCGGCAAGAAGACCGAAGCCGGCACAGGCTCGCAGCCCATCCCGGCCCAGCTGCCCAAGAACGTCAAGGCTCCCACGGCCCCGGAGGAGGACGTCGTCTCCGTCCTCCGCGGCCCGGCCAAGGCCATCGCCACCAACATGGTCACCAGCCTCGAGGTGCCCACGGCCACCAGCGTCCGCGCCATTCCGGCGAAGCTGCTCATCGACAACCGCGTGGTGATCAACTCGAACCTCGCCCGCGCACGCGGCGGCAAGGTCTCCTTCACGCACCTCATCGGCTACGCGGTCATCCGCGCGCTCTCCCAGTTCCCGTCCATGAACGTCTACTACGACGAAGTGGACGGCAAGCCCGTGGCGGTCCAGCCGGCGCACGTCAACTTCGGCATCGCCATCGACATGCCCAAGCCCGACGGCACCCGCCTGCTGATGGTCCCGAACATCAAGAAGGCCGAAACCCTCAACTTCGCCGAGTTCTGGCACACGTATGAGGACCTCATCAAGCGCGCCCGCAACGGCAAGCTCACGGCCGAGGACCATCAGGGCACCACCGTGTCCCTGACCAACCCCGGCGGCATCGGTACGGTGCACTCGGTTCCGCGCCTGTCCAAGGGCCAGGCAGCCATCATCGGTGTCGGTGCCCTCGACTACCCGGCAGAGTTCCAGGGCGCAAGCGAAAAGATCATCGCCCAGAACGCCATCAGCAAGGTCCTCACCCTGACCTCGACGTACGACCACCGCGTCATCCAGGGCGCCGGCAGCGGGGAGTTCCTCAAGCTCGTCCACCAGCTCCTGCTCGGCGCTCAGAACTTCTACGACGAGATCTTCGAAGCGCTCCGCATCCCCTACGAGCCCGTCCGCTGGAGCGCCGACCGGCAGGTGGACCCGGCCGATGAGATCAACAAGGTGGCCCGGATCCAGCAGCTGATCCACTCCTTCCGCGTACGCGGGCACCTCATGGCGGACACCGATCCGCTGGAGTACGTCCAGCGCAAGCACCCTGACCTGGACGTCCTCACCTATGGCCTGACCCTGTGGGACCTGGACCGTGAATGGCCCACCGGCGGGTTCGGTGGCAAGCCGATGCTGAAGTTCCGCGACATCCTCGGCGTCCTGCGCGATGCCTACTGCCGTACCACCGGCATCGAATACATGCACATCCAGGAACCCGCCGAGCGCAAATGGTTCCAGGACCAGCTCGAGCACCCCTACTCCAAGCCCAGCCGCGAAGAGCAGCTGCGGATCGTCTCCAAGCTGAACGCGGCCGAGGCCTTCGAGACCTTCCTGCAAACCAAGTTCGTTGGCCAGAAGCGCTTCTCCTTGGAAGGCGGCGAGTCGCTGATCCCGCTGCTGGACGCCATCATGTCCGACGCCGCCGACGACGGCCTCGACGAAGTTGCCATCGGCATGGCCCACCGCGGCCGCCTCAACGTACTCACCAACATCGCCGGCAAGACCTACGCCCAGGTGTTCCGCGAGTTCGAAGGCACGCAGGATCCCCGCTCCGTGCAGGGTTCCGGCGACGTCAAGTACCACCTCGGCACCGAGGGCACCTTCACCTCGGACAACGGCAAGGAAACCAAGGTCTACCTCGCGGCCAACCCGTCGCACCTGGAAGCCGTGGACTCCGTCCTCGAGGGTATCGTCCGGGCCAAGCAGGACCGCCTGGACCAGGGCGAAACGTTCCCCGTCCTGCCCATCATGGTCCACGGCGACGCCGCCTTCGCCGGCCAGGGCGTGGTGGCTGAAACCCTGAACCTGTCCCAGCTCCGCGGCTACCGGACCGGTGGAACCATCCACATCGTGGTGAACAACCAGGTTGGCTTCACCACGGCCCCCTCGTCGTCGCGCTCGTCCACCTACTCAACGGACGTCGCCAAGATGATCCAGGCACCGGTGTTCCACGTGAACGGCGACGACCCCGAAGCGGTTGTCCGCATCGGCCAGCTTGCCTACGAGTTCCGCCAGCGCTTCCACAAGGACGTCGTCATCGACATGGTGTGCTACCGCCGCCGGGGCCACAACGAGGGCGACGACCCCTCGATGACGCAGCCACTGATGTACAACCTGATCGAGGCCAAGCGGTCCGTGCGCAAGCTGTACACCGAGTCGCTCATCGGCCGCGGGGACATCACCGAGGAAGAAGCCGAGCAACTGCTCCGCGACTACCAGGAACGGCTGGAGCGGGTCTTCGCCGAGACCCACGCCGCCCAGACGTCCCCCATCCCGATCGTGACCGCCGATTCCGCTGCCGTGTCCGACATCGAGCGGCCCATGTCCCAGCAGTCCGACTCCAACGCCAGCGCACCGGTTTCCACCGCCATCAGCGCCGAGACACTGGCCCGCATCGGCAAGGCACACGTCGAGGTGCCCGAGGGCTTCACGGTCCACCCCAAGCTGAAGCAGCTGCTTGAGAAGCGCGAGCAGATGTCCCGCGACGGCGGCATCGACTGGGGCTTCGGCGAGATCGCGGCCTTCGGTTCCCTGATCATGGAAGGCGTCCCCGTACGCCTTGCCGGGCAGGACTCACGCCGCGGCACCTTCGTGCAGCGCCACGCGGTCTTCCACGACCGTGCCAACGGCAAGGAATGGCTGCCGCTGGGCAACCTCTCCGACGACCAGGCCAAGCTGTGGATCTATGACTCCCTGCTGTCCGAATATGCCGCCATGGGCTTCGAATACGGCTACTCCGTTGAGCGCCCGGACGCGCTGGTTCTGTGGGAGGCCCAGTTCGGGGACTTCGTCAATGGTGCCCAGACCATCATCGACGAATTCATCTCCTCCGCGGAGCAGAAGTGGGGCCAGCGCTCCTCGCTGGTCCTGATGCTCCCGCACGGCTACGAAGGCCAGGGACCGGACCACTCCTCCGCCCGGATCGAGCGCTTCCTGCAGCTGTGCGCGGAAGACAACATGATCGTGGCCAACCCCACCACGGCCGCCTCGCACTTCCACCTGCTGCGCCGCCAGGCATACAACCGTCCGCGCAAGCCGCTGATCATCTTCACGCCCAAGCAGCTGCTGCGCCTGAAGGCTGCCGCCTCATCCGTCGAGGACTTCACCAACGGCACCTTCCGCCCCGTCATTGGTGAGCATGAGCAGCTCCCGGCCACCGCCGTCGAGCGCGTTCTCCTGGTCTCCGGCCGCCTGTACTACGACCTCCTGTCCACCCGGCAGAAGACCGGCGACAAGACCACCGCCATCGTCCGCGTGGAGCAGCTGTACCCGCTGCCGCACGCAGAAATCGCGGCGGAGCTCGCCAAGTACCCGAACGCCGAAGTGGTCTGGGCCCAGGACGAGCCCGCCAACCAGGGACCGTGGCCCTTCATCGGCCTGCACCTGCCGGAGGTCCTTGACCGCCGCGTCCGCGTGGTGTCCCGGCCGGCCTCCGCCTCCACGGCCGCCGGTTCCATGAAGCGGCACGCAGCCGAACAGGATGTCCTGCTGAAGCAGGCATTTGCACGGAAGTAAGCAGTAAGGCTGCCCGGCCGGACGTCGAAATCCCAGACTCCGGCCGGGCAGTTCTGTTTAATGGATGGACAGCGCCGCCCCGTACCTCCGCAGCTGCGGCGGCGACGGTGGCAGCGGCCGAAGTAAACCCTTACCGGAGTAAAGAGGAACGCGTGGAAGACAGGAAGCTGCGGATAGCAGCTGTAGGAGACGAACTGCTGGCCGGACTGGGCGATCCCCGGGCACTTGGCTGGCTGGGCCGCGTCCTTGCCCGCACTCCCCAGGACGGCATGCTGCTGGAAAGCTACTCGCTCCCCTGCCCGCAGGAAGGGACCGAGGGGCTCGCCGCGCGCTGGCTGGATGAAGCCGGCCGCCGCTTCAGCAGCCAGGCAGAGAACCGGCTGGTCATCGGACTGTCGGGTCGGGACATTGAGTTCGGCCTGTCCACTGCCCGGAGCCGGCTCAATCTGGCCAACATCCTGGATTCGGCATCCCAGAACCGGATCGAGGTCTTCGTCGTCGGGCCGCCTCCCACCCTGGACCCGGCCCAGAACCGGCGCCTGGATGAACTGAACACCGCCTTCGCTGATGTGACGACACGCCGCAAGCACCTCTACGTGGACACGTTCTCGCCCCTGTTGAACCACGAACAGTGGCGCCAGGACCTCGCCGCAAATGGCGGCACGCCCGGCCAGGCCGGGTACGGGCTCATGGCGTGGCTGGTCCTGCACCGCGGCTGGTTCCAGTGGCTGGGGTTGGAAGCACCGCAATAGGCCGTCACGATATATCTTGACCGCTCCGCCGGGCGGCATTACGTTGGTCCGGAATGCGATATATCGGTTTGGAGGAAACCATGCCCGCCGGACAATGGACTGTTACGGACCCGCAAACCATCGACATCGATGGCGTCACGTCCCTCAAGCTGGGCGCGGTCCGGGGAAGATTCGAGATTGTGCCGCACGCAGGGCCGACGGTGCGGCTGGAGGTTTCTGACGTCCAGGGCGACCCCGTGGCCGTCTCCCTCAACGGGGGCAGGCTGGAGATCAGGCACCAGCTGCACGGAGCCCAGGGCTGGTTCAAGAACCTGATGGAAACGGTCAACCACAACAGCGACAATTCGGCGGTCATCAGTATCTCCGTCCCACCAGGCGTGGAAGTGGAAGCGGGCACGGTCAGCGGAGAAGGACTCGTTTCCGGCCTCGCCGCCCACGTCCGGGTCAACACCGTGTCAGGTTCGGTAGAGACGGCCGGTACGTCCGGCGAACTGCAGGTCAACACCGTCAGCGGCAGGGTGGCCGTACGGAACCACCAGGGCGTCCTCACGGCAAAGACAGTGTCCGGTGAGGTGACCGCCTCCGGCCACTTCACCAATGTCCGCGCCAACACTGTCAGCGGCCACCTCAGCTTTGAGCTGCTCGGTTTCACCAACGACTTCGGCTCCAACTCCGTTTCCGGCGACGTCACCGTCACGATGCCCCACGACGTCGGCGCCGACATCGTAGCCAAGTCGGCCGGCGGGGCTGTGATCCTGGACGGCCAACAGTTCCTTCTGGCCAACGGCAAGGTGGAAACCATTTCCGGCCCTGACACCCAGCTGATGCTGGTCCGGACAAACTCAGTGTCCGGCAGGACCTCTATTCTCCACGCCCCTGCCGGCACCCCCGGAGACGCGGCGGGCTGATGCCTCCGGTCTTCGCACACGGTGCGTTGCGGCTCTATCTCCTTGCCCTGCTCGAAAGCGGCCCGAAACACGGTTACGAGCTCATCAAGGAGCTCAGGGACAGATTCCACGGCACCTATTCGCCCAGCGCCGGAACCGTGTACCCGCGGCTGGGCAAGCTTGAAGGCAACGGGCTGGTGGCCATCGAATCCGCCGGACGACGCGTCACCTACCGCATCACGGCGGCCGGGCTTTCCGAGCTGGAAAAGCACAAGGAAGACCTGGTGGCTGTGGAAGACGGCATCGCCGCCTCAATTCGCCGGCTGGACGCGGAGTTGTTGCTCCAGCAATTCCACGACCGGCTTCGCGCGGACCTGCGGCTCCATGGCCGGCTCGGACCCATTAGCCCCTTAGCGCTGGAAACCCTCAGGTCCGTCCTGGACAACGCCATGACGGCCATCGACCACGCGCTGACGTCCTGACCGGCGGACCGGGCGATCCTGCCGCAGGTCATCCGGCGGTTCCCGGTTCGCGGGCCGCCACATCATGTGGGAGACTTGAGGGCAGCTCTTTTGAGTACCAACAGTAAGGAGGCCAGCTATGAGCAAGCGTGCACGCAAGCGTCGTGACCGTAAGCGTGGCGGCGCGAACCACGGGAAGCGCCCCAACACCTAGGCACATGCCAGGAACTACGGTTCAGCAAAGGACCCCGGAAGCCAACCGGCTTCCGGGGTCCTTTGCTGTCTGCAGTCCTGGCCAGGACGGGGCCCGTACCTAGGCCTCCACGGGACGGATGGCGTGGATCCGGTCCAGGATGGCGTTCTTCAGGTTGTCCGGTGCAGATTCCTTGCAGGAACGCTTGACCATGTTCCGGATGACACACTCAAGGTCGTACTGCTCCGTGCACTCGGGGCACTGATCAAGGTGGTCCTTGATTTCGGTAATGTCCTCGCGGGTCAGTGCCCCGTCAAGGTACTCGTAGATGCGTTGCATCCGGGTATCATCGCAGTCGCCCAATCCCTGGCAGTCGCTCATTTCCTGTTCTCCTGTGCTTTGCTTCCTGCCGCATCCGACGCATCCGCGGCCGTTTTGAATCCCCGCTCCGCGGCGTATTCCGCGAGCATGTCCCGCAACATTCGCCGGCCGCGGTGGAGCCGGGACATCACGGTGCCGATGGGCGTGTTCATGATGTCTGAAATTTCCTTGTAGGCGAAGCCTTCCACGTCGGCGAAGTAGACCGCCAGGCGGAACTCCTCCGGAATGTCCTGCAGGGCACGCTTGACGTCCGAATCCGGAAGGTGGTCAAGCGCCTCCGCCTCTGCCGACCGCAGCCCGCTTGACGTGTGCGACTCCGCGCGGGCCAACTGCCAGTCCTCAATGCTGTCCGAGTTGGACTGCAGCGGCTCGCGCTGCCTCTTGCGGTAGAGGTTGATGTAGGTGTTGGTCAGGATCCGATACAGCCAGGCCTTGAGGTTGGTCCCCGGCTTGTACTGGTGGAAGGCCGAGAAAGCCTTGGTGTAGGCCTCCTGCACCAGGTCCTCCGCATCGGAGGGGTTCCGCGCCATGCGCATGGCAGCTGAATACAGCTGGTCCACGTATTGCATGGCGTCCCGCTCAAAACGCAGCCGGCGCTGCTCAACGGTTTCGGTGGAGACGTCCACGGTAGCGTCATCGGTCGCCGCTTCCGCCGGCGAATCAGGGTTTGCCTGTCCGGCCGGCAGCGGCGCCGTGCCCGTACTGCCGTTTACTTCGCCGGGGGAAGCCTCATACATGGCCGCAACGGCCGGATCCAGGGTGCTCATTGCCTTCAAGTCTACTGTCAGCCTCCCGGACCGGGGCATGCCGTATTCCGGCGGTTCGGCGGTGAGCTTGTCAACTGCCACCGGCCCCGCCTGTCTCGTTCCGTCCAGCACCTTCCCCAAGGGCCAACTCCGCTCTGTTTCGGGTGAATGATCGTCCGGGCCCTCGACGTGGACCCAGCGAGCATAACCGCCTCCCACGGGCAAATATTCCCCAAAAGTGCAAGACTAGGACCGACTCCGCCGCTTGCCGCGGCTCGTCCATCCAGGAGGAAATCCATGTCCTTTGTCCGCACGCTCGCCCGGCCCATGCTTGCCTCCAGTTTCGTCCTTGCCGGACTGGATAAGCTCAAGAACTCTGATGACACCGCCCAGCAGCTCTCCCCGCTGCTGCGCAAGGCTGCGGCCTCGCTGCCCTTCCAGGCAAACGAAAAGACGCTTGCCCGGGTGATCGGTGGAACTCAGGTAGGCGCCGGAGTCCTGTTCGGGCTTGGCAAGTTTTCCCGGCTCTCCGCAGGCCTGCTGACGGTAATCTCCCTCCTGAACACTTTTGTGGAGTGGCGCAGCGCGGATATCAGCAGCAAGGAAGGCCGCGACAACCGGCGGAACCAGCTGCTCAAGAATCTCTCGCTGGGCGGCGGCGCCCTGCTCGCATCCGTGGACACCGCCGGCAAGCCCGGCCTGGCCTGGCGTGCCGAGCACCTGGCCACCGACGCGCGGAGGAACGCCTCGCACCTCGCTGCCGACGCGCGCCGGACCACCACAAAGAAGCTGAACAAGGCGGACAAAGCCGTGCGCCGCGCCGCCAAGCACGCCACGGGAGCATAAGCACGAATGACCGCACCAGCCGCCACCCGTGACGGGGCCCCTGTCCAGCACTGGGCCGCACCTTTTGCGTCCCGGCCCGTCGATGCCACCGTCACGGTGCCCGGATCGAAGTCCCTGACCAACAGGTACCTGGTCCTGGCAGCCCTTGCGGACGGCCCGTCCCGCCTGCGCGCTCCCCTGCATTCGCGGGACTCGGCGCTGATGGTCGATGCGCTCCGGCAGCTGGGTGCCACCATCACCGAGGTCCCCGGGGACGGCGCCTTTGGTCCGGACCTGGAAGTGGTGCCGCTGCCCGCCGCGGCAGCACCATCAGCCACCAGCATCGACTGCGGGCTGGCCGGCACCGTCATGCGGTTTGTCCCGCCGCTCGCTGCGCTGCGCAACGGAACCAGCGAGTTCGACGGCGATCCGCACGCGCGGAAGCGGCCCATGGGCACCATCATTGAGGCCCTGAAGGCCCTTGGTGTGCACGTTTCGGCGGAGGACGGCAGCGCGCCGTCGTCGCTCCCGTTCGTGGTGGAAGGCAACGGCGCAGTCCGCGGCGGCCACCTGGTGATCGACGCCAGCGCCTCCTCCCAGTTCGTTTCCGCCCTCCTGCTGGTGGGCGCCAGGTTCGACGAAGGCCTGCACCTGGAACACGTGGGGAAGCCGGTCCCCAGCCTTGACCACATCAATATGACCGTGGCCGTGCTGCGGGGTGCCGGCGTGTCCGTGGACGACTCCGTCCCCAACCACTGGGTGGTGGCGCCGGGCCCAATCCGGGCCTTCGACCAGCGGATCGAACAGGACCTCTCCAATGCCGGGCCCTTCCTGGCGGCGGCCCTGGCCACGCGGGGCACGGTCCGGATCCCCAACTGGCCAACGGAAACCCAGCAGGTGGGAGACCTGTGGCGCAGCATCCTGGCAAGCATGGGCGCCACCGTAACTCTGGAAGACAGCGTCCTCACCGTCACCGGCGGCCCGGAGATCCGGGGCGGCGACTTCGCGGACACCAGCGAACTGGCGCCTACGGTCGCTGCGTTGTGTGCCCTGGCCAGCGGTCCCTCCCGGCTCACGGGAATTGCGCACCTCCGCGGACACGAAACGGACCGGCTCGCAGCCCTGGTGGCGGAGATTAACCGGCTCGGCGGTGACGCCGAAGAGACCGCTGACGGGCTGGTGATCCGCCCGGCCCGGCTGCACGCCGGCGTCGTGCACAGCTATGCCGACCACCGCATGGCCACCGCAGGGGCAATTTTGGGACTGGCTGTGGAAGGCGTGCAGGTGGAGGACATCGCCACCACCGCCAAGACCATGCCCGATTTCCCGGAACTGTGGGCAGGCATGCTGGCGCAGCAGGCGTCCGCAGCCGGACCGGAGGGGCGCGGCAGTGGCGCGGAGAACTGATTCCTGGGACGAATCAGACGTTCGGGTCCGCCCGAACAAGAAAGGCTCCCGGCCCCGCACCAAGGACCGGCCCAGCCATGACGATGCCGTGACCGGACGGATCATCACGGTGGACCGCGGCCGGTACACAGCGGTGGTGGATGAGGACTCGGAGGACGAGCGGGTGGTTGTCGCGGCCCGGGCCCGCGAGCTCCGCCGCTCACCGGTGGTTGCCGGTGATTTTGTGTCGCTGGTTGGTGACGTGTCCGGCGCCCCCGATACGCTGGCACGCCTGGTGAAAATCCAGGACCGGCACACGCTCCTGCGCCGCAGCGCCGACGATACCGACCCCATTGAGCGCGCCGTCGTGGCCAACGCCGACCAACTGGTGATCGTTGTGGCGGCAGCCAACCCAGAGCCCCGGACGGGATTTATCGACAGGGCCCTGGTGGCCGCCTACGACGCCGGCATCGAGCCGATCCTGCTGGTTACCAAGGCCGACGTCAAGGATCCAGCGGACCTGCTGTCCAACTACACCCACCTGGATTTCCCGGTGATCATCAGCCGGACAGCCGACGCCCAGGCCTCTGGAATCGACGCGCGCTCGGACGACGGTCTTTCGGCCCGGCTGGACATCGCGGCCGTGGCTGCCCTCCGGGCCCACCTGGACGGCAAGGTCACGGTGATGCTCGGACACTCGGGTGTGGGCAAGTCCACCATGGTCAACGCCCTGACCGGCGCCGAACGGGCCACCGGCGGAGTCAACGCGGTGACCGGGCGGGGCCGGCACACGTCGTCCTCCGCCCTGGCCCTGCGCCTGGCGGCCGCCCCGCCCGGCAGCTGGATCATCGACACCCCCGGCATTCGCTCCTTCGGATTGGCCCACGTGGACCCGGACCGGATCCTGCGTTCCTTCCCGGACCTCTCCCCCGGCATCGAGAACTGCGAACGCGGCTGCAAGCACACGGCAACCGCGGTGAACTGCGGCCTCGACGACTGGGTGGGCGGCGGACATGCAGGACCCACTGGCCCGGCCCGGCTGGCGTCCCTGCGTCGGTTGCTCGGTACCGATCCAAGGATGGAAGCGCAGGAAACCAAGGAGCTTGGCAGCGTCAACTGACGCGTTCTCCCGGCAGAAACGCCGGCAGACGGTAGTTTGGAACCATGATCCAACCCGCTTCGAGCTACAACGATGACCTGCGCCTGGCCCATGTCCTGGCCGACTCCGTGGACGACCAGACCATGAGCCGCTTCAAGGCCCTGGATCTCCACGTTGAGACCAAGCCGGACCTGACGCCGGTCACCGACGCCGACAAGGCCGCCGAGGAAGCCATTCGTGGCCAGCTCTCCCGCTCCCGTCCCCGCGATGCCGTCCTGGGCGAGGAATTCGGCAGCACCGGCCACGGCTCGCGGCGCTGGATCATCGATCCCATTGACGGGACCAAGAATTTTGTCCGCGGCGTGCCTGTCTGGGCCACACTGATCGCCCTCGTCGACGAGGGCGAGCCCGTGGTCGGTGTGGTCAGCGCGCCGGCCCTCGGCAAGCGCTGGTGGGCGGCGAAGGGCATGGGCGCCTACATGGGACGCTCGCTGGCTGCCGCCACCAGGCTCCGGGTCTCCAACGTGTCCAGCCTCTCTGACGCGTCCCTGTCCTACTCCAGCCTCACGGGATGGAAGGAACGGGGAAACCTCGACGAATTCCTCGGCCTCACCGAGGACGTCTGGCGGACCAGGGCCTACGGTGACTTCTGGTCCTACTGCATGGTGGCCGAGGGTTCGGTTGACATCGCCTGCGAACCGGAGCTGAACCTTTACGACATGGCCGCACTGGTGCCCATCGTGGTGGAGGCCGGCGGCCGGTTCACCTCCCTGGAAGGTGAGGACGGGCCGTTCGGTGGGAACGCTCTGGCCACGAATTCGATCCTGCACTCCGAGGTACTGCACAGGTTGAACCCGTACCTCGACGATCTGCTGTAACGGCTGCCGTTTCCGGTCTTCCACGAATTTTGCGACGCCTGACACCTCCGCAAGGGGGTGTCCGGCGTCGTTTCTTCGATGGCGCGTAACAAAACCCTTAACAATTGCCGCGGCTTCAGTCCTGGCCGCCCGATGTCCTACGCTTTTATGCAGGTCACGAGTGCCAGCGCAAAACCCCGGTTTGCTGGCCGGCAACCCTCCATTCGCGGTGGGGTGCCCCGGGTGACGACCAGGCCGGTCCGGAGCGGATACGGCAAGCGCGGATTCCTTATGCCGGAGTCCTGTAGTCAAGTGAGGTCTCTGTGACAACTGCCACCGTCTCCCCCCAGCACGCTATTGCCGAAGCTCCCGTTCCGGATGCACGCCATGCGGCCGCGGGCCGGCCCCTTGCCGCCGTCACCGGTGCCGAAATCCAGGCTCCCCTGATTGCCGGCGGCCATGTCCGCTACGCGAACCTGGACTACGGTGCGTCCGCGCCGGCCCTGTCGCTGGTGTCCGCCTACCTGAACGAGATCCTCCCCTACTACGCGAGCGTCCACCGCGGCGCGGGGTACGCATCCCAGATCAGCACCTCCGTGTACGAGAACGCGCGCAGCATTGTCCGCGACTTCGTTGGTGGCCGTCCGGATGATTCGGTCATCTTCACCCGCAACACCACCGACTCGCTGAACCTGCTGGCCGGCTGCTTGCCCGTGGCCGACGGCCGCGCCGCCGGCGATGTCCTCTACCTGGACATTGAACACCACGCCAACCTGCTGCCGTGGCAGGGCGTTCCGCACCGCAGCATCGTTGCCGCGGACACCATCGCCGGCACCCTGGACGCCGTGCGCGCCGAACTGGAGCAGGGCGGGGTGTGCCTGCTGGCGGTCACGGGCGCATCCAATGTCACGGGCGAAATCCTTCCCATCCGGGCCCTGGCCGCGCTGGCCCACCAGCACGGTGCCCGGATCGTGGTGGACGCGGCCCAGCTCGCACCGCACCGCCGGGTGGACATCAGTGCGGACGACGTCGACTACCTCGCGTTCTCCGGCCACAAACTGTATGCACCCTTCGGTGCAGGCGTCCTGGTGGGACGGCCCGACTGGCTGGATGCCGGCGTACCCCACCTTGCCGGCGGCGGCGCCGTCAAGGAAGCACGCCTCGACGGCGTCAGCTGGGCCACGGGGCCGGCCCGCCATGAGGGGGGCTCGCCGAACGTGCTGGGCGCTGCCACCCTGGCCCGCGCCACCCAGGTCATCGCCGGGCTGGACCAGGACCGGTGGCATGCCCACGAATCCGCCATCCGTTCGTTCCTCGTTGAGGGCCTGCAGCGCATCGACGGCGTAACCGTGCACCAGATCTTCAAGGACACGAACCCGGAAACGGACACCATCGGTGTGGTGAACTTTTCCGTGGAGGGCTACGACGCAGGACTGGTGGCGGCCTACCTGTCAGCCGAGCACGGCGTGGGCCTGAGGGACGGACGTTTCTGCGCCCACCCCCTGCTCAAGCGCCTGGGCCTTCCCTCCGGTTCCCTGCGTGCAAGCTTCGGCGTCGGCTCCCGGCTGGAGGACGCCGAGCGCCTCCTGGCGGGCATCCAGGCACTCCGCAGCAAAGGGCTGGGCTGGGACTACGTGGTGGACGCGGGCCGCTGGGTACCGGCCAACGACACCCGCACCTACCCGCACTGGGCACCGAACACCCCCGGCACCGCAGGTGCCGCGCCCTGCATCGACGACTAAGCCTGCAGCAGGTCCGGCAGCCCCGGGCTGCTGGCGTTAACCCTTCCGGCACTGCAGATACGGTAGATTCTTAAGGTACTGCAGGGCGTTGACTGAAGGAGACCGCACGTGGTTCGGGGTGGCCCCAGGCTCGATCACGGGCGGCGCCGGGAGCTTGGACAAAGCTTTCAGGACGGCGGCAGGCACTACCAGCGCGTCCGGCCCGGCTATCCGGAGGAGTCCGCCCGGTGGCTGGTTCCCGCCGGCGCCCACGATGCCCTGGACGTCGGCGCCGGAACCGGAAAGTTCACTGCCCTGCTGCTGGACATGGGACTGGACGTCACCGCCGTCGACCCCTCCGCGGACATGCTCGCCCAACTCGAGGAACACTATCCAGCCGCCACGGCTGCGGCGGGGACTGCCGAGGCGACAGGCCTGCCCGACGCGTCCTTCGACGTCGTCACCGTCGCGCAGGCGTGGCACTGGTGCGACCCCCTCGCGGCAAGCACCGAACTGGCGCGCGTCCTCCGGCAGGACGGGACCCTCGGTCTGGTCTGGAACCAGCTGGACACCTCCATCCCGTGGGTTCACCGGCTCTCCCGGATCATGCACGCCGGTGATGTGTACCGGCCGGGCCACAAACCCGTGGTGGGGCCCGAATTCCGCGGGCTCGAAGGGCACGTCACGCACTGGCAGGACAAGGTGACCACCACCGACCTGATGGAACTGACCAAGTCGCGCAGCTACTACCTGCGGGCGGGCGAGTCGACGCGGGCCAAGGTCCTGGCCAACCTCGACTGGTACCTGCACGAGCACCTTGCCTACGGCCACGGCCAGGAACTCGACCTTCCGTACCTCGCCCTTGCCTGGCGGGCCGCCAAGGCATGACGGCTGCCTCCCGTGCCGCATGCGCCGAGCCGGTAGGCTTGAAGGCGTGAAGACCAGCGCGCCCTCCTCCTCGATCGAGGACTACGTCAAGGTCATCTATTCCTTCACGGAATGGCAGGACAAGCCCATCACCTCCTCCCAGCTTGCGCAGCGGCTGGGGGTGGCCAATTCCTCGGTTTCGGAGATGGTCCGCAAGCTCAAGGACCAGGGCCTGGTGGACCACAAGCCCTACAGCGCCGTCACACTGACCGAGGCAGGGCTGCGGCTGGCCCTGGCCATGGTCCGGCGCCACCGCCTGATCGAGACCTACCTGGTCCAGCGGTTGGGCTACAGCTGGGATGAGGTCCACGACGAGGCCGAACAGCTGGAGCACGCGGTCTCGGATACGTTCATCGAACGCGTCGCGGCCAAACTCGGGAACCCCCGCCGGGACCCGCACGGCGACCCAATTCCCACGGCGGACGGCCAGGTGCTGATGCCGCACGCGCACCTCCTCGCCGGGCTGGACCAGGGGCACACGGGCAGGATCACCCGGATCAGCGACGACAACCCCGAACTCCTGAGGTACCTCGCGGCCCAGGAGATTGACCTGGACGCCGAGGTGGAGGTGCTGGGCAGGAAGCCGTTCGGTGGCGCACTGGTCGTGCGGATCAGCGGTCCGGACGGCTCCCGAGAGTACGACCTTGCGGATGAGATTGCCTCCGCGCTGTGGGTCTCCGGTGACACCCCCCATCCGGGCTGCGTCCTGGACGGCAACTGACGTGGCGATGCCCGAAGGCCGTGCCTGGCTCGCTGTGGCTGCCGGCGGGCTGATCGGCACCGAACTGCGGTACGGGCTGGGCCTGGCCTTTCCGGACCTGCCCGGCTCGATCCCCTGGGCAACCCTTGGCATCAACATCAGCGGCAGCTTCGTCCTGGCAGCGTTGACCACCGTCTGGATGGCGCGGCCGCACACTGCGTTCTGGCTGCGTGCCGGGATCGGTCCGGGCCTGCTGGGCTCGTTCACCACCTTTTCCGCCGTCATCCTCGCCTCCGACCAGCTGGCGCGCGCCGGCGCCCACCCGGTGTGGACGGCCTACCTGGGCCTGTCCCTGGTCCTCGGCCTTGCCTCCGCGGGTGCGGGGTGGCGGTGCGGCAGGCTCATTTCGCGGAACCGGGACGGGCGGCCATGACCGCCGCCGCCCTGGTGGGATTGTTTGGCGTGGCGGGGGCGCTCCTGCGGTTCGGGATCGACAGCTGGTTTGCCCATCACAGCAGCATCCGCAGCGTCCGCACCGGCAGCCGCGGGCGGCTGCACTGGCCCTGGGCCACCCTGGTGGTCAATGTCGTGGGGTGCTTCATCATCGGCCTCGCCCATGGGGTGACCGGCCGGCTGGGGCTGGGCACTGAGTGGCAGCTGGGACTTGCCACTGGCCTGGCCGGTGGCCTCACGACTTTCAGCTCGTGGAGCACCGCGACAATCCGGCTGCTCAGCGAAGCGCGCTTCGGTTCGGCGGCGTTGAATGTGGGGGCCAACCTCGCGCTCGGTTTTGCCGCCGCCGCAGCCGGCATCGCCCTCGTTGGCTGACCCAAAAGGTGACCCACCAGCCGGCCTACCCCCGGCCCCCGGCGGCAGATGCCGTCCACTCCCGTATGGTGGACTGTGATGATCAGCAGACGTGACGCAGCAATAGCCCTTGATGTTCCGCTTGAAATGGCACAGCGCCACGGCCTGCCCAAATGGATGGCGGAGGAGGATCTGCGCGCCATCCTTGACAATCCCCCTCCTTGGCTGGTGCAGTCACGCGCCAACCGCACGGGCAAGCGCCCCGTCTGGGTGCATCTTGCGTGCGCCGTCTGTGGCTATGAGGAGGCGGCACGTCCCAAGAAGTGGTGGCCGGACTTCACCTATGTGGTGTGCGGGCATCACCCACCGTCCGAGGTTCCCGCTGTCCGTCCCGGCTGGGTCCGGAGCGAGTACGACGGCGTGGGGACGCGTTTCGTAGGCATCGCGGACGTGGAAGCGCCCCGGTAGGCCCGTGCCCGGGTGATGGGAGGCCAGGCAGTGCATGCCGGCCGTGACCACCCGGCGTTACTGCCGCCGTCGGGGGTTATGCCGTGCCGTTGGCCGTCATTTCCTCCGGAACGGCGGCCAGGTGCAATTCGGTGCCGTCGCGCAGCACGGCCACATCCAGGGGCTGGCCGATGGCGTCGGCGAACAGGAGCCGTTGCAGGCTTTCGGCGTTGCTGACGGGGTGGCCGCCGGCAGTGACGATGATGTCTCCCGCGGACAGCCCCGCCTTGCCGGCAGGTGACCCCGGCAGCACTTCCACGACGCGGAGCCCTTGCCTTTGGCCTGTGCGGATCACTGCGCTGGGCCCGAGCTGGATGGGAGTGCTCACCAGGCCCAGATAGGCGCGCCGCACCCTTCCGTCCGTCAGCAGTGCGGAGATGATCCTGCGGGTGGTGGCGTTGATCGGGATGGCCAGGCCCAGGCCGGCGCCCGCCACCGCGGTGTTGATGCCCACAATCCTTGAGTGGGTGTCTGCCAGTGCGCCGCCGGAATTTCCCGGGTTGAGCGCAGCATCTGTCTGGATGACATCCTCGATGACCCGCCTGTTGCCGCCCGACCAGACCGGAATGGCGCGGCCCAGGCCGCTGACCACCCCCGCAGTCACCGACCCTGCAAGTCCCAGCGGATTTCCCACCGCGACCACCAGCTGACCCACCCGAAGGGACTCGGCGTCGCCAAATTCCGCAGGCCGGACCTTGGGACGGGAGCCGTGCACCACTGCCAGGTCGGACAACGGATCGGCGCCCACCAGTTCCAGTTCCATCCTGCTGCCGTCGGCGAACACGGCAAAGCCCTGCCGCGTACCGGCCACCACGTGTGAGTTCGTCAACAGGTAGCCGTCTTCCGTGAAGAGGACGGCAGAGCCGGCACCCACCCTGACCCGGCCGTTGCGGCGCTGGGCGGTCATTTCGATGGCTGCAACGTGCGGCGTGACTGCTGCCGCCACCCGCATCACCGTCTGCGAGTACGAGTCCAGCAGGTCCTCGTCCCGGTCCGGTATGGGTTCCCGAGCCTGGTCCATGGCGCACCTCCAATGCGGTGCCGTGTTCGGCTGTGACCCCTCTTTCAGGGGCTTTACGGGAATCAACGTTTGCTGTGGCCCATCCAGTCCCGGCGCAGCTACGCCGTGGGTGAACGCCCGTGGTGCGGTGCGCTGCCGCTGTCCAGGATCTAGGATCGGTACCATGACTGGTTCGCCCGAGGGGTCCCACACCGAAATACTGCGTCCTGATGAGTGCTGGCAGTATCTCCGGTCGTCCTACATCGGGCGGCTGGCGGTCATCAACGGTGACGTACCGGAGATCTTCCCCGTCAATTTCTCGGTCGCCGGGGAAACCCTGCTGTTCAGGACGGCGCCGGGCACCAAGCTTCGCGCCCTGCTCAGCGGCGCCGTGGCGGCGCTCGAGGTGGACGGCCTGAACCCCTACGCAACCGAGGTATGGAGCGTGGTGGCCAAGGGAAGGCCTGGCCCTTTCGATGAAGGCAGCATGCCCCTTGCCGAGACTGACGCGGACAGGGAACCCTGGGAGCCGGGGATCAAGGACCATCTGATAGCCATCACTCCCACCGACCTATCGGGCCGCCGCTTCGCGGTCAGTCCCCGCCACCGGTGGTGGCCGCCGGTGGATTTCTCCGCGGACTGGCTGTAGCCGCCTCTCAGCTTGCCCGGGCGTTGACCGTCAGGACGTGAGGATCACCTTCAACGCTTTGGTCTCGGCAGCACGGGAGAAGGTGTCGTAGGCCTCGAGGAACTGGTCGAAGCCAAAATGGTGCGTGGCGAATTTTTCCGCCCTGATCTTTCCCTGGGCCACAAGCTTGAGCAGCATGGGCGTGGTGTTGGTGTTCACCAGCCCCATGCTGATGTTAATGTTCTGGATCCACAGATTTTCGAGGTGGAGTTCCACGGGCTTTCCGTGGACGCCCACGTTCGCCACCGACCCGCCGGGCCGCACGATCTCCGTGCACATCGCGAAGGTCGCGGGGACGCCTACGGCCTCGATGGCGACGTCGACGCCCTGTCCGCCGGTCAGGGCCAGCACCTGGTCCTTCCAGTCGCTGCCACCGGACAGCACCGTGTCCGTGGCCCCGAAGTCCCGGGCTTTCTGCAGCCGGTTGGCGTCCAGGTCGATCGCCACCACGGTGGCCGCGCCGTACAGGCCAGCCGTAGTGATCGCCGCCAGGCCCACCGGCCCCGCCCCCACCACCGCCACGCTGTCGCCCGGCTTCACCCGTCCGTACTGCACTCCGATCTCAAACCCGGTGGGAAGAATATCGGAGAGCATGACGGCCTGTTCGTCGCTGACTCCTGACGGCAACAGGTGCAGCGAGTTGTCGGCGTAGGGAACGCGGACATACTCCGCCTGCGTCCCGTCAATCAGGTGGCCAAAGATCCATCCGGTGCCCGTCTGGCCCTCGTCCCCCAGGCAATGCGAGTAAAGGCCAGTCCGGCAGTTGGCACAGTGGCCGCAGGATTTGATGCAGGAGATGATGACGCGGTCGTTCACTTTCAGGCCGGTGACCGACGAGCCGGTCTCCACGATGGTGCCCACCCCTTCGTGGCCCAGGATCCGGCCCTTTTCGACGGCGGGAACGTCGCCTTTGAGGATATGCAGGTCGGTACCGCAGATGGTGGTGGTATCGACCTTGACGATGGCATCGCCGGGCTGCTGGATCCGGGGGTCGGGGACGTCGGTCCACGACTTGTTTCCGGGCCCGCCGTACACAAGTGCTTTCATGGGTTTTCCTTACTGTGGGGGCAGGCCGTGCGTGGTTTGCCGGCCTGGTTGCGGGGTGGGCGGACCGGAAGGACTGGAAGGGGCCGCTGCCGGGATCCGGAGTTTGGCCAGGTGCAGGAATCCGAGGACAAGGAACAGGCCCGAGAGCGCAAGGGCCGCCAGGAGGGCCGGCACGCCGGGCGCTGAGCCAAACAGGGGCTTCACCAGCTCCCCCACGGCCAGGGAAAAGATGAGCGTGAAACCCAGGACATACAGTGCCGGCAGGAGCAGCAGGCCGGTGCGGTGGTTCCGGTAGGTCAGGAGGGACAGGATCAGGAACGCGGGCATGATGAAGCAAAGGTCCAGGATGAAGATCGAGTAGAGCGAATCGATGCGCTGACCTGTTTGCATCAGGGGCAGGAGCATTCCGATCCAGAGGGGGTAGAAGATCAGTGGCTGGAGGAGGGCGCCGGAAGCCGACGTGATTCTCAGGACCCGGGGCAGGGCTGCCAACGGGGCGGCACGGTCCATGGTCGCGCCCGCGAAAACCATGGCCCAGAAGGAGACGGCAAAGACCGCCATGTAAAGCAGGTACAGGCCGTTGTAGGTCCGCTCGATCACATAGATGCCGTAGCCGTAGAACAGGTAGCCCAGCAGACCCAGGGCCACGATCTGGTGTTTCGTCCCCTGCCGGCCGGCGGCGAGGGACAGGTACAGCAGGCCGAGCCCGGCTGCTGCCGAAAGAAGGTCCTGGGAGTAGGCGCCGGGGATGAGGTCAGCGGCAACAACCCCGTTATAGATTTGCGGCCGCCACAGGCCGGTCCCTGCCGCGGCAACTGCCAGCAGCCCGGCAAGGGCCCACAGCAGGCGGTGGAGGAACAGATGCGTCAGCATGCCGGCCTTTCGCAGGATGGTCAGGGTTCCCGGGCGTCTCCCACAGCGTCCCATCGGGTCTGGCAGCCCCCAAGGGCCATAGGTCCTCCCTTGCAGGCCGGGCCTTTATGCCCTTTCCGGGAATGGAAGAGTTGCCTACGCTGTGCCGTATGACTGAGAACACGAACATTCCCGTGCCGGAGATCCTCGACGAAGAAGAATGCTGGGCCCTGCTCTCCCAGACCGGAGTGGGCCGGCTGGCCGTCATCGCCGACGGCCATCCCGACGTCTTTCCCGTCAACTACAAAGTGGACGGGCAAACCCTCGTTTTCCGCACCGGCGGGGGCACCAAGCAGCAGGCCATCCAGTCGGACGCCACCGTGGCCCTGGAAGCCGACGCGGTCAGCCCGCAGTTCGGCCTTGCCTGGAGTGTGGTGGTCAAGGGCAAGGCAGCCGAGACCGTCCCCACCGGCCCGGCGCTGGATGACATCCGGCGGGCGCTGTTCCCCTGGCAGGGGGTGACCCAGGAGCACTTCATCCGCATCACGCCGGAATCGGTAACGGGCAGGCGCTTCACGATGGGCGCCCCAATGCTGTGGCAAACGCCGCTCGACGACGCGACCCGGGCCGGATTCGAATAAGCCAACAGCACCGCTGACGCACCATGCGCGCCTGGTGGGTGAATGATCCGGGGCCCATCTCCACGCACCCGCTGGTTCAGGGAGTGCGTGCCACGCCCGTGCCTGCAGCCAATGAACTCCTGGTGGATATCACGGTCTGCGGCATATGCCGCACCGACCTGCATCTGGCCGAAGGAGACCTGGCACCGCACCGTCCGCAAGCGGTTCCCGGGCACGAGGCCGTGGGCGTCGTGGTTGAAACAGGTGCCCGTTGTTCCAGGTTCAGGACCGGAGACAGGGTCGGCGTGGCATGGTTGGGCGGTGTTTGCGGGACATGCCGGTACTGCCGCCGCGGTGACGAGAACCTGTGCGTGTCACCGGTCTTCACCGGCTGGGACAGGGACGGTGGGTACGCCGAACAGCTGACGGTGGCGGAGGACTTCGCCTACCCGTTGCCTGATGCTTTCACCGACGAACAGGCTGCGCCGCTCCTGTGTTCGGGCATCATCGGGTACCGTGCCCTGAAGCGTGCGGAACTGCCGGCGGACGGGCGGTTGGGAATCTACGGCTTTGGCAGTTCCGCCCACATCACCGCCCAGCTGGCGATCAAGCAGGGCGCCTCCGTTTACGTCATGACCCGTTCACCGGAGGCGCGGGAGCTCGCGCTGGAGCTGGGAGCGGCGTACGCGGGGGACGCTTATGACCATCCACCGGTACCGCTCGATTCCGCCATCCTCTTTGCACCGGTGGGTGATCTGGTTCCCGTGGCGTTGCGGGCCCTGGACCGCGGCGGAACCCTGGCCATCGCCGGGATACACCTCAGCGGCATCCCGGCCCTGGATTACGGCAGGGAGCTCTTTTTCGAACGCCAGGTCAGGAGCGTCACCGCCAATACCCGGCTTGACGGAAACGCGTTCCTCGCGCTCGCGGCACGGCTGTCCCTGGCACTCACCACGACGGCCTATCCATTCGAGTCAGCGGACAGGGCACTGGAAGACCTGGCGGCCGACAGGATCATGGGATCGGCAGTCCTTCGGGTGCGCCCCGGGCACTGAGGTCCATTATCAAACGTTGCTGCCCTGCTTCACCCGAACAGGACCGCTGCCTCCTGGTACCTTGCCTCCGGTACCACCTTCAGCTCCCCCAGCGCTTCCTCGAGCCCGACGTTCACGATGTCCGTGCCGCGCAACGCCACCATGGTGCCCCACTTGCCGGTTGCCGCCGAGTGGACAGCTGCCATGCCAAGCCGGGTGGCGAGGACACGGTCGAAGGCCGTGGGCTCACCTCCGCGCTGGATGTGGCCCAGGACTGTGGCCCGGGTTTCAATGCCGGTCCGGACCTGCAGCTCCCCTTCGAGCAGCAGGCCGATGCCGCCCAGCCGCGGGCGTCCGAAGGTGTCCAGGCCACGGGGGGCGTAGGGTGTGGCGTGCCCCTCCGGCGCGAAGGCCTCGGCCACCACTACCAGGGGCGCCCTGCCGCGGTCCCTTGCCGACAGCACCCACGAGCAAACCTGGTCAATGGACACCGGATGCTCGGGGATCAGGATGGCGTGCGCGCCGGCGGCCATTCCCGAATGCAGCGCTATCCAGCCGGCATTGCGGCCCATGACCTCCGCTATCATGCACCGGTGGTGCGATTCACCCGTAGTGCGCAGGCGGTCGATAGCTTCTGTGGCGGTCTGCACGGCTGAATCAAAGCCGAACGTGTAGTCAGTTGCGCCGAGGTCATTGTCAATCGTCTTGGGCACTCCCACCACGTTCAGGCCCTGGCCGCACAGTTCCCGCGCGGCCGCCAGGGTGCCCTCTCCCCCGATGGCAATGAGGCCGTCCAGTCCGTTGCGCTCGAAGCAGGCACGGACGCCGTCAATTCCTTGCCCTGTCAATGGGTTGGTCCTGGAGGTGCCGAGGATGGTGCCACCCAGGCGTGAGATTCCCCGGACGCCCGTCCGGGGAAGGAGAACCATGTCCTGTTCCAGGACGCCGCGCCAGCCATCCCGGAATCCCAGGAATTCGTAGCCGTGCGCAACGTCGCCCCCCAGAACTGCTCCCCGGATCACCGCGTTGACCCCGGGGCAGTCGCCGCCGCTGGTCAGGATCCCCAGCCGTTTCACGATGCCGCCGTCCCGGGAGCCCGAACAGGCAGGGGAAAGGTCCTGGTCCGGCCGGGTTGAAGGAGTATGTCACTGCCGCTGACGTGCACTTTGATGGGCCCGGCGTCACCCGGGGCGGATGCGATGCTCATGTGTCCGTCCTTGAGATGAACCCGGAGGCTGTGTCCCCGGTAGAGGACCTCGAACGCAACGGCGCTGAGCCCCGTCGGCAGGTTCGGGGCGAACAGTATGGTGTCCCCGCTGAACCGCAGGCCGGCGAAGCTGCGCTGCACCACGTCGATGGTTCCCCCCATGGCGCCCAAGTGTATCCCCGCACGCGTGGTGCCATGCTGCGTATCGTCAAGATCGGCATCGAGCGCTTCCCGGAAACTGTCCCATGCCCGGTCCGCGTCCAGGCCGGCCAGGACAGATGCGTGGGCCACCCGGCTCAGGGTTGACCCGTGGGCTGTTCGGGCCAGGTAGTACTCGATGGTCCGGTTGAGATGCTTCTGGGTGAATCCGTAGTGGAGCCGTTGAAGGATGGTGACCAGCCCCTGGTGCCCCAGCAGGTACGGGAGCATCAGGACGTCGGCCTGCTTTGCCAGCTTGTAGCAGTTGGTGGCATCGCCTTCGGCTTCGAGGATGAGGTCGAGCCGTTCGATATCGCCGTACCCGTCGCGGTAATGTTCCCAGTCAAGCTCCTTGAGTTCCGCATAGCCTTCGAACTGGCTGATGACGCCGTCGCTGTGAAAGGGGACGTACATCGTCGTCCCCATATGCCCCCACACGGCGGTTTCCTCATCGGTGACCCCCAGCCGTTCCATGAGGCCGGCACGTTCGCTTCCGTGCAGGAAGGACATGATGCCCGCAGCCTGCGAGCAAACCCAGGCCGCCATGACGTTGGTGTAGGCGTTATCGTCAAGCCCGGGGGTGTCCCGGCCCGGATAGCCGGTGTGGTACTCATCCGGCCCCACCACGCCGCGCAGGTGGTACCGGCCGCCCTGCTGGTCGTAGTCGGCAAGGGAACGGAAGAACCGGGCAACCTCGATGACCAGTTCAGCTCCGCGTTGGAGCAGCCAGATCTTGTTTCCGGTGGCCTGGAAGTACTGCCAGGCGTTGAAGGCGACGGCCAGGCCGGAGTGGACCTGCAGGTGCGAGAAGTCCTTGACCCAACGGCCGGACCGTTCGTTGTACAGCCATTTGGGCGTTTCCTCGGTCCCGTCGCTGCCGCTTTGCCACGGGAACTTCGCCCCCGCCCGCCCCTCCACGGCTGCGGCGTGCCGGGCCGCAGGAAGCCGCCGCCACCTGTAGTCAATCAGCGAACGGGCAACGTCGGGGGTCCGTGAGGTCAGAACCGGCAGGACGAACAACTCATCCCAAAAGACGTGGCCGCGGTAGCCTTCGCCGTGCAGGCCGCGCGCAGTGACGCCGGCATCCAGTTCGGCCGTATGGTGTGTCAGCGTCTGCAGCAGGTGGAAGATGTGCAGGTTGAGGACCAGACGCACCTGCACCGGGGCCTCGATCTCCACCATGAAGGGCCGAAGCTCACGCCGCCATGCCTCCTCGTGGGCCGCCAGCAGCGAGTCGAAATCCCCGCCTGTACGCTCCAGCACTGCACCGGCTCCTGTTTGGGGTGAGGAGATGGCGCGGTCCCGGGATGTCACCACGGCCACGGTCTTGGTGATCCGCACCGGGGTTCCCGCATCCAGGGACAGCAGGAGGTCACGGAAGTGGAAAGAGCCCCTCGCGCCTGGCTCACCTCCTGCTGGCTCTCCGGACACATAGGTCCTGTGTGCTGCGGCGATGCGGATAAGGCTTTGGATGGTTTCCACCTCGACGACGGACGTCGGGTCGGTTGCTGCCTCCGGTCCTGTGCGGTTCGGGGCAGTCCGGTCGGCCAGGTGGATATCGGATCCCTGGGCCCGTTCAGGAAGGTTCGCGTTGCGGACGCCGGCGTTGACGCCGCTCCGGACCTCAAGCTGCCCACTCCAACCCAGGGCCGTGATGGCTGTCTCGAGGACCAGCAGGTGGGGTTCCGCCATGGACGCGAAGCGTGTCTGCACCACTTCAAGGCGTCGGCGGTCCGAACCTTCCAGCAGCAGGCGGCGCTCCAGTACCGCCCGCCGGAGGTCCAGCACCCTGCGCTCGCGGATGACGGTCATTCCCCCCTCCGACCACCACGTCAGGCCGGCCAGGCGGATATCGAGTGGAAGACAGTCCGGGGCGTTGACCATGTGTTCTTCCAGCAGCATCTCTCCGGCCGCCTCGGCCCGGACCCGGTTGTAGACACCGGCAAGATACATGCCCGCATAGCTGAAGGGGCCGCCCTCGGGTGCCGCTCCCCTGACGCCCATGTAGCCGTTGCCCAGGGTGGTGAGGGCCTCCCGGTGGCCCTCGTGTCCGCCGTCGAACCCCTCATACGCCAGGTGCCAGGCGTTGCCGATGACCAGGCCCAGATCCAGTTCGCCCACGTCGTTGAGGACCGTACCGGCGCCCGCGGCTTCCAGCTGGCGGCGGTTTCCTGTCCGGGAAATTCCGACGACCAGGCCGAAGCCCCCGCGGTGACCGGCCTCGACGCCCGCCGCCGAATCCTCGATCACCACGGCGTGCGACGGCGGCACTCCAAGCTGTGATGCCGCCGCGAGGAACACGTCCGGAGCCGGCTTTCCGCGCAGGCCAAGCCCTGCCGCCGTCGTTCCGTCCATCACGACTCTGAACAGGCCATGGATGCCGGCGGCGTCCAGGACCGCCGGGGCATTCCTGCTCGAGGTAACGACGGCGGTGGGGACTCCCGCGTCCGCAAGTCTCCGCAGCAGCTCCAGGGTTCCTGGATAGCTTTGCACGCCGTCGTCCCGCAGACGCTGCAGGAAGAGTTCATTCTTCCATGCCCCCAGGCCGAACCCCGTCCAGGCCCCGGCGTCGTCGGTCTCCTTTCCCTTGTCCACCTGGACTCCGCGCGCGGCAAGGAACCGCACGACCCCTTCCTCCCGCGGCAGCCCGTCGATGTAGGTCAGGTAGTCGGACCTGGACAAGGGGGCCTGGTTGGTGCCCTTGGGAATTCTTGGGTCGTGCAGGATCCGGTCGAACGCGTCTTTCCACGCGGCCTGGTGGACCAGGGCCGTGTTGGTGACCACCCCGTCCAGGTCGAAAATGACGGCGTCGAACGGTGGCTTTGCTGCGGCAGCTGTCGGCGACCCGGTCATAGGTCAGTGGTACCAGTCCCGGCCCGGTCCGCACAGGGCCGTTGGGCCTGCGGGCCTACTGCACGGTATCCGCAGGGGCCGTGCGGGTAAGGTGGCTCCACCAGGTCAGCGGGGAGGTGATGGTAAAGCGCCTGCCGGAGACGGAGGTGGGTACGATCCGGACAAAGTGGTCCTTTTCGCCTGCCTGCCAGGGGAAAAGGGTGAGCCCAGCACCGCGCAGGAGTTCCTCCGATGGCTCCAGGATCACGGCCCTGCCCTTGACCAGGACACTCCATGCCTTGGCGTCGTCATGGCCGTCGGCTTCAAGCGCGACGGCGAGTGGTCCCCCGGCGGCCCGCAGCTTGGTACCTTCGCCGGTGCGGAAGATGACCGATTCGTGGTCCACCTTGTAGTTCACCGGGAAGACTTCCGGGTACCCGTCGACGAGCACGGCCAGATGCCCCACGGACACCCCCCGCAGGAGGTCCCAGCACGTTCCTGCATCCAGGACTTCGACGGGCGTTTGCGGTGGATCGTTGTGCATGACGTTGAAGCTAGTGGTTCGCCGTGTGCTCCACTAGAGCATTTGGGCCCGCGGCTATCTAGAAACGGGATCCCCTGGGCCCGGTGGGCCTGCGCCAGGTGTCCAGGGTGCGGACTTCGCGATAGTGGACCGGTAGCCTGACGACGTCGACTTCAGCGGTATCAATAAGGCACCGGCAGCCGCTCAAGGTATCCAGGATCCAGACGAGTCCACGCTCCGGGGATGTTTCCGCGACGGGTCCGCGGTGCACCAGCCGGCTCCTGTAGAACACCTCGATGGCGTCTCCGGGAGCAAGTTCCTGGAGGGGGTCCAGTGCGTCGGGGTATTTGCTCGTCATGGGGTTCCTTTCGGTTCGGACAGCTCCCCCAACATCAAGAATGATTGTCCAAGGTTGATTCCGGGTGTCTTCCGAATGATGATCCGGTGGCCTTTTGGCTCACCTCCGGTGGCCCCGGCCCGGGACCTGACAGGAGCGACTTTCGGGCAAACAAAAGCACCCCGGTCCGAAGACCGGGGTGCTTAGTGTGGAGATGGGGGGAATTGAACCCCCGTCCGATGTCGTGTTGTCAGGGCTTCTCCGGGCGCAGTTTGCGTCGGATTTTCTCGGCCCCAGCCATGCTGCAAACAGCTGGCTGATCCGGGCCCAGTCACCTAAAAGTCCCGTTTACTCCGGCGACGGGAGCAAACAGCAGTGGCTATCTAAATGACGCCAGGATCCGGGGCGATAGCAACCCCGGGCTGACGGACTGTCTTACTGCTTAGGCAGCAAGAGCGAAGTCAGTGCGCTTAGATTCGGCACTTATTGGTTTGCAGAAAGCGTTTACGAGATAATTCTGCATCCTCGGCCCGCTTCACCTGTCGCGACTAACACCGTCGAAACCGATCATCCCCGTATTTTGTTACCAAACCGGCTGGCAAGCCCGCCGGACTATCCATAGTAACGCATGCCAAGCCGGAATGATTCCTACCGGCGCCTGTTGCGTTCGCGCATCTCGCGCTGGGCTTCGCGGTTGTCCTGCTGTTCCCGCAGTGTCTGGCGCTTGTCGTATTCGCGCTTGCCGCGCGCAACGGCGATTTCCACCTTGGCCCGGCCATCCACGAAGTAGAGCTGGAGCGGCACGATGGTGTAGCCGGCTTCCTGTACCTTGCGGGAAATCTTGATGAGCTCCTCGCGGTGCAGCAGCAGCTTGCGCCGGCGGCGTGCGGCGTGGTTGGTCCAGCTGCCCTGGTTGTACTCCGGGATGTGGATGGCTTCCATCCACAGCTCGTCGTTGTAGAACGTGCAGAATCCGTCCACCATGGAGGCGTGCCCCTCGCGCAGGGACTTCACTTCGGTCCCCATCAGCGCGATGCCGGCCTCGTAAGTGTCCAGCACGTGATAGTCGTGCCGGGCCTTGCGGTTGGTGGCCACCACCTTACGGCCACTTTCTTTAGGCACGGAAGAACTCCTCAGGTTCAGGTCGGATGCTGCCGGGCCGGCGCCGCGGAGCTATACCAGTCTACGGCAGCAGTGGTTGTCCCCTACAGCAGCCCCATGGGATCGACGGCGGCGCCATTAAGCCAGGTTTCGAAGTGGGCGTGGCAGCCGGTGGAGTTGCCGGTGCTGCCCGAGTAGGCGATCAGCTGTCCCTGTGAGACATGCTGGCCGTTTGAGACCACGATGCTGGAATTGTGGTAGTAGATGGTGGTCAGCGTGTTGCCTTGCACCACACCGTGGTCGATCTTGACGCGCCAGCCGCCGCCGTCCGCAGAATTCCAGCCGGAACTGAAGACCTCGCCGGCTGCCGCCGCATAAACAGGGGTGCCGCAGGCGGCACCGAAGTCGATGCCGGTGTGCATGTAGCCGCCGGTGCCGTAGAAGTCGATGGTGCCCGGCGGGGTGGTCCGGTAGCCGAAACCTGAGGTGATGGGGATGCTGCCGTCGAAGGGGTGCCGGAGGCCAAAGGCCGACGGCGACCCTGCAGTGGGCGGCACGTAGGGCTGGACAGGCGGGGCGGGGCGGTTCGCTGCCGCGGCAGCGGCGGCAGCAGCGGCTGCGGCGGCTTCGGCCTTCCGGCGCTGTTCCGCTTCCCAGGCCTCCCGGGCCCTGCGGTCACGTTCGGCGATCTCGTTGGCCACCTGGTTCTGGTTGGCCTGGACCCCGGCCAGCTGGGCTTGGATCCCTGGTTTGGCCGCCTGGAGTTCGGCATCGAGCCGGGTGGTGTCCGCGATCAGCTGGTCCACCTGGGCCTTCTTGGCCGCGGCTTCGTCACGGGCAGCCTTTTCCCGTTCAAGGGCCGCGTCAGCTTTCGCCTTGAGATCCTTGATCTCGGCTTCCACAGCCTGAAGGCGGGCTTCGGAATTGACGTTCGTGGCGTTCTGCTGGCTGAGCTTGTCCATGGCCGCGTTCTGGCTGCGCATCGCCTGGTCAGCGAGGTCCATGGTGTCCGTCAGGCTGCCACCGCCGTTCGAGCCAAAGAACAGGGACAGGTTGGACGGGACACCCCCGGATTTGTATGCCTGGGTGGCGATTTGCCCGATCAGCTTCTTGGTATCGGCGATCTTCTGCTTGTCCGTTTCCAGTTGCTGGGTGATCTTGGCCTTGTTTTGCTGGGCCATGTCCACGCGGGCGGACAGCGCTTCAACTTCTTTGACGGCGCCCGCGACCCGGCCCTGGGCCTCAAGCAGGGCCTGCTGCGCGCCCGGCAACTGCCCCTGGTAGATCACCAGGTCGCCAGCGGCCTTGGCGATCCGGGAGTCCACAAATTCGAGGGACGCCTGGACACGCGCAGCTTCCGCCTCAAGAGCCGCTTTACGGTCTTCGAGGTCGTCCGCGAAGGCGACGGGTGTGGCGACGGCCAGACCGGCGGAAAGGATGACAGTGAGCATGCCGCTGACGATTCCCAGACGGCGTGCAGCGGTCCGCCCGCGGCGGTGCCGGGGGCGGGGCAAGGCTTGATCAGAGACATTCATGGGCATTCCTAGGTCGGTGTGCACAGCCTAAACGCGCAAATATCTACGTAAGGTCAAGAGGGACGAAATTCCTGCCAAGGATCCGCCAAGGATCAGCAGCGCCGGGGCCAGGATCAGGGTCTGGCCGGACGAGATGAAGGCAGTATCCGGGTACTGGCGGGACATGTAGTCGCCCAGGAAGAACTGCGCCACTGCCCAGAGCGTGCCCGAAGCGAGGGCGGCGCCGATGACCGCTGCGATGACGCCTTCCAGGATGAACGGGAGCTGGATTACCGTTTTGGACGCTCCGACCAGCCGCATGATTCCGGTTTCCCGGCGCCTGCTGAAGGCCGAGAGCCGGATGGTGGTGGCGATCAGCAGGATGGCGCAAACGATCATCACACCTGCAATGCCCACTGCCACCAGCGACGCCCCGTTCATCACAGAGAAGAGGCGTTCGAGCAACTGGCGCTGGTCGATCACCGTTTCCACTCCCGGCTGGGAGGAGAACGTCTCGCTGATGATCTGGTACTTTTCGGGATCCTTCATGTTGATCCGGAAGGAAGCCGGCAGCTGGTCCGGAGTCACCGAATCGACAATCGGCGAGTTGGAGAACTGGTCCTTGAAGTGCTTGTAGGCCTCGTCCTTGGACTCGAACTGGAAGTCGTTGATGTATTGCGCCACCGCAGGGGATTCAAGCAGTGCGTTCAGGCCCTGCTGCTGCTCCGGAGTGACCGGCCCCGATGCGCACCCCGGCGCCGTCGAACCTTCGCTGCAGAGGAAGATGGCCACCTGGACCTTGTCGTACCAGTAGCCCTTCATCTGGTTGATCTGCATCTGCAGCATTCCTGCCGCGCCCACGAAGGTGAGTGACACAAAGGTCACCAGGATGACCGAGACCACCATTGAAAGGTTGCGGCGCAGGCCGCTCCCGATCTCGGAAAGAATGAACGCGAGCCTCACCGCTGGGCCTCGCCTTCGGCACCGTTGCCGGGAACGCCGTCGTCGGGCGTTTCCCTGCCGCTGGCGTCCTTAAGGCGCCGGGACTGTCCGACGACGGGAATCATGGAGGTGTACAGGGCCCTCGCTTCGTCGCGGATCACAACGCCGTTCTTCAGTTCCACGACCCGTTTGCGCATCTCGTTGACGATGTCGTCGTCGTGCGTTGCCATGACCACGGTGGTGCCGTTCTGGTTGATCTTGTCCAGCACGCCCATGATGCCCATGGAGGTGGTGGGGTCGAGGTTTCCGGTGGGTTCGTCGGCGAGGAGGATCCCGGGCCGGTTGACCACGGCGCGTGCGATGGCAACGCGCTGCTGCTCGCCGCCGGAAAGTTCATGCGGCATGCGGTGTTCCTTGCCTTCAAGGCCTACCGTTTTGAGGACCTCGGGGACCGTGTCGCGGATGACGCTGCGGCTCTTGCCGATCACCTGCATGGCGAACGCGACGTTCGCGAACACGTTCTTTTGGGGCAGGAGGCGGAAGTCCTGGAAGACGACGCCGATGCCCCGGCGGAGGCGCGGGACCCGCCAGCTGGAAATCTTGGCAACGTTCTGGCCAGCGACATAGACAGCGCCTGACGTGGCACGGTCTTCCTTCAGCACCAGCCGGAGGAAGGTGGACTTCCCGGAACCTGACGCACCGACAAGGAAGGCGAATTCGCCACGGTCAATCTCAAGGTTGACCGAGTCCAGTGCCGGACGGGCTTTCTGGTCGTATACCTTGGTGACATTTTCGAATCGGATCATGGCCCTAAGTACCCTGCAGGGCACGGCTGATCCTTCAGATGCAGCCCAGTTCTGCAGCCGGTGCACGGGTTTTCGTTTGGGGAAGGTAGGGCCCCGGCCCCTCGACTATACGCAGGATGCGGGGCGGTTGGGCAGGCTTTCGGGGGCGTGTCGCCGGATCAGGCTTTTGCCTGCCGGGCCGGCATCTTCTGTTTCTTTATAATGGGTGGCTGTGCGCCTGGAACAGCCAAGCTGAGGCCGGGTGCACCCACCATTCCCTCCAGGAAGGCCTTTTGTGCGCGTCCTTACGATCATTCCCACCTACAACGAACTGGAATCGCTGCCCAAGACGCTCCAGCGCCTTCGCAAGGCCGTTCCGGCGTCGGACGTGCTGGTGGTCGATGACAACAGCCCCGACGGCACCGGCCAGCTCGCCGACGGCTTCGCCGCCGAGGACTCCCAGGTCCACGTCCTGCACCGCAAGGGCAAGGAAGGCCTGGGCGCCGCCTACATCGCCGGGTTCAAATGGGGCCTGGACGCCGGCTACGACGTCCTGGTGGAAATGGACGCAGACGGCTCCCACCAGCCCGAACAACTGCCCCAGCTGCTCGAAGCCGTGGAGCAGGGCGCCGACCTGGCCATGGGCTCCCGCTGGGTTCCCGGCGGCAGCGTGGTCAACTGGCCCCTGTACCGCCAGGCGATCTCCCGGGTGGGCAGCGCCTACGCCCGGCTGATGCTCGCCCTGCCGATCAAGGACGTCACCGGCGGCTACCGCGCCTTCCGCAGGACCACCCTCGAAAAACTCAACCTCGACCAGGTCGACTCCGTCGGCTACGGCTTCCAGGTGGACCTGGCCTGGCGCGTGGCCAAACTGGGCCTGCGCATCGAAGAACGCCCCATCACCTTCGTCGAACGCGAACTCGGCGCCTCCAAAATGAGCGGCAACATCGTCATCGAAGCCATGATCAACGTCACCAAATGGGGACTCACCGCCCGCTGGAACACGCTTCGGCGCCGCGGCTCCGCGGACAGGAAATAGACCCGGAGACTGCCATCCTTTCGTGCCACCGACAAAGAACTGCCCCGGCATCCCGATGCCGGGGCAGTTCCTTTGTTGAGAGCGCGGCCGCAATCAGTTGTTGTTGGCGGCGTTGCGGTTATCCGTACGCCAACGGATGCCGGCATCGATGAAGTCGTCGATCTCGCCGTCGAACACCGCTGACGTGTTGCCCACTTCGTGTTCGGTGCGCAGGTCCTTGACCATCTGATACGGGTTCAGGACATAGGAACGCATCTGGTCGCCCCAGGACGCCTTGACGTCGCCAGCCAGGGCCTTCTTCTCGGCGTCCTCCTGCTCCTTCTTCAGCAGCAGGAGCCGCGACTGCAGGACGCGCATGGCAGCGGCACGGTTTTGCAGCTGGGATTTCTCGTTCTGCATGGAAACTACAGTGCCGGTGGGAATGTGGGTCAGTCGGACCGCGGAGTCGGTGGTGTTGACCGACTGGCCGCCCGGGCCGGACGAACGGAACACGTCCACCCGGATCTCGTTGTCCGGGATCTCGATGGAGTCTGTCTGTTCAATCAGCGGGATGACTTCCACTGCGGCGAACGAGGTCTGGCGGCGGCCCTGGTTGTCGAACGGGCTGATCCTGACGAGGCGGTGGGTGCCGGCTTCCACACTCAACGTGCCGTAGGCGTAAGGCGCTTTGACTTCGAACGTGGCAGATTTCAGGCCGGCCTCCTCCGCATAGGAGGTATCCATAACGGTCGTGGGGTAGCCATGCCGTTCAGCCCAGCGAAGGTACATGCGGAGCAGCATCTCTGCAAAGTCCGCCGCGTCCACGCCCCCCGCGCCCGCGCGGATTGACACCACGGCTTCGCGCTCGTCGTACTCGCCGGACAGCAGTGTCACGACTTCCAGTTCCTTGAGGGCCTTCTTAATGGACTCGAGTTCGGTGGCGGCCTCCCCCATCGAGTCGGCATCGTCCTCGTCCTGCCCGAGTTCCACCAGGACTTCCAGATCGTCAATCCGGGATTCGAGCTTGGTGAGGCGTTCAAGCTCCGACTGGCGGTGTGAGAGGCGGGAGGTGATTTTCTGGGCGGCCGCGGGATCATCCCACAGGTCCGGTTCCCCTGCCCGTTCGCTGAGTTCGGCGATGTCTTCCTTGAGTGTCTCCACATCGCTGACGCGTTCGATGGACTCGTAGGTGGCGCGGAGCGCACGGATTTCAGCGGAAAAATCAATATTGGCCATGGTGGTTTAAGCCTACGCTATCGGTGGATACGGCCCGGCGCGCAGGTACGTCGGGGCGCCCGACCCCGGCGGGTCACGCCTGCACGGGGCTGGCAACTATAGAGTCAACTGTTCGTCGCGTCATCCGTTCACCGGGTCAACCGCGAACGCGCGGTCGATGTTGCTTCAATGCGGATACCGTCGGGAATCAGGAAGTTGACCACGGGCGGGTGCACGGCGGCGGACAGGACCACCACGGCGGTGGAACCATCCGGTGTTCCCGTCTCCCCTGTCACGGCCAGTGCGGAAAAACGCTGGGATGCAGGACTTCTGGCCACAAAGTCGGCAGCCACGTTACGGACCCGGGCAGGATTGAGTACAGCTGACGGGGTTCCACCTTGTGAGCCGACCTCGCCCAGTGTGTAGCTGTCGGCAGCTGCAAGGGACGCTCCATCCGCAAGTGACAGCAAGCGCTTGTGCTCCAAGTAGACGGCGGAGATGCCCATGACCACTGTCGCGACCAAGAGTGCAAGGAGAACGTAGCCAAGAATCATCACCAGCACCTGTCCGCTGTCATCCGGTTCCCTGCGGTTCACCTGTACCTGCCCACGATTTGGGTGGAAGAGGCTTCCACCCGGGTGGCCGTCAGCCCTTCGGCGAAGGGTACGAACGGAAGGGGGATGGTGAGGCTGACGGTCACTGTCACGGTCGTCCCGGCAGCCTGGCAGTCGGAGGGATTGCAGGTGGTGACCAGGCTGGCCCGTTCTACCTGGTGGCCGAAGTCGGAAAGCGCGAGGGCCACGGCCTGTTCGGCAGTCGACTGGGCGGTCGAAGCATCGGGCTGGGCAACATACACTTTCGCGGCTTGGTCCGCGGCGCCCACGACGGCGAAGGAGCCGCCCTGGATCTGGCCGACGGTAATAACAAAATAGACCAGCGGGACCATGAGCAGGAGGGCAAGGAATACGAACTCGACCACCGCGCTGCCTTGTTCGTCTGTCGGGGGCTGCCTGGAGCCTGATTCCTCCCCGCCTGCCAGCCACCGCAACACCCCGTCCATTCCACAACCCTCAGCCGTCTTCCGGAAAATCACCTGCCCTGCCCCGCCGCCTGCCCGTGCCAGCCCTGTGCGATGTTCGGTGGAAGCAGGAGGTGGATTGTGCCTGGACAACGGATTGAAGCTGGAGAGGTCAGGGTTGGACAGCAGCATGGCCCCTCACCTCCAGCATGTCCCTCGGGCCGATCAACCCGATGACCGGCATGGGAGACCGAACTGTGACCTCAAGGGTGCGCATCCCCTGCACCGTCACTTCCCGGATACTCACCTGTTCAGCAAAGCTCTGGTTCAGGGCTGTACCAATGAGGCTCCTTGTCCGCTCCTCGGCATCGGAGGCGCTGCGGTCAGCAAGCGCCCCGTACCGCGCACCGGACGCAGCAGCATCGATAAGGGTATTCCGGACATGCAACACCAGCGTCAACTGGATGACCGCGAGGAAGAACATCGTCAGCAGCCCACCGACCAAGACGAAGTCCACTACCGCTGAACCCTGCTCACCCGGCCGGGCCAGCTCCGGCGGCGCCCCCAGGCCGGGAGCGTACGCTCTCATGGATCAGTTCCCCACCTTGTCCATAGCCTGGTTGAACATGGCCTCAAGGGCTGGTCCGGCAAGCGCAAGCAGGGCCGCAACCAGGACCGCGGACATCAAGGTGATCATCACCCACCCCGGGACGTCACCGCGCTCAGGGTTATCACCGGCGCGGGACGGTGATAACGGAACGCTCCGGAGGACGTGAAACCGGTAGCGTCGAAGGCGCCGCGACCTTGCGGGGCTGGTCCGATTGGGCTGCAGTAAGGCCGCGAGGCCTAGAAGCAGCATCAGCCAACGGGTTCCCATGGATTTCATCGTGCGTCCTGTCTGGTTGCGGAATGGGAGTTTGGATAGGTACTCAAAGCTGCGGGCTTCCGTTCCTTTTGCCGTTCAGAAGCCCAGATTGATGGCGGCGATGCCGGGAAAGACCGCAAACACCACGGTTAGGGGAAGGACTCCAAAGACCAGCGGGACCATCATTGCGATCTCTTTCTTGCCTGCAGCCTCCATGAGGTCCCGTTTAGCTGAATCACGTACGTCTTGTGCCTGCGCACGAAGCACGTCCGCCAGGGGTGTCCCCCTTTCCACCGCGACAATGATGCCGTCAACGAACCTGACCAAAGGCGGGAGGTCGGTGCGGGCGGAGAATTCCTGCAGGGCGAGGACCAAAGGCTTTCCAGCCCTTGTCTCAGCGAGAATCTTTGAAAATTCCTTTGAAAGTTCACCGGTGGCGCTCCGACAAACGCGGTCCAATGCTCCCGTTGCGCTCTCCCCTGCGCCCACGGCGAGCGCCATGAGCTCTGCAAGGCTGGGAAACTCTGCCATCATCCGCCCTTCCCGGCGGCGGACTTGAACGCCGAGCCAATAGTCCCGAAGCACGAAGCCGCCCGCAGAGCTGCCGAGGATCACTGCTGCCGCAAGAACAGGGCTGAACCTGCCTGCTGCTGCTCCCAGAAGGACGACCATCAGTGCGGCGACAAAACTGGCCGCAGCCCACAGCAACTGCTCTGCACGGAAGTCGAGGGGTGATTTATTGATTCCTGCCTGCGCGAGTCGCCGCCCGGTAGCCCCCGGCGAGGGATTGAGCTTCCCCAAAGAGGAGATCCAATCCTTCAAGACAGGACGGAGGATCCGTCCAAGGGGGCCGAAAGGAGTCAAGTTCTGCTCACCCGCCACCAGGAGGCGCGATTCCAGGTTGTGCGACTTCAGCTGGGGCTCAATACGTTCAGACAGCGTCATGGCGCGCATTGGAGGCGCCCGGAAGATCACGAGCCATAGCCCAAGACCAAACCCGATGCCGCAGATCACTGCTGCAGGGCTAACCATGATCATCGGAGCACTCTTTCATCCTGCGGCAGGGCACCAATTTTGAGCATTGCGGTGTAGCAAATGAGTGACACCACCAGGCCGCCGAGCAGGACCGCGGCGCCCACGGGCGTGTTGTAGGCCCTGATGGCTTCAGGCCTGGTCGAGAGCAGGATCATCACGATCCACGGCGCCGCAACGGCCAGCCGCGCCGCACTGATGGTCCACGACTGCCGCGCCTCAAGCTCACTTCGGGTACGGGAGTTCTCCCTGAGGAATTCGGCAAGCGTGCCCAGGAGCTTCCCCAGGTCCGAGCCACCCACTTCCCGTGTCAGCCGGAGCGCCTCGACAATGCGGTCAGCCACCGGGTCCGCCAGCCGCTGCTTAAGTTTGTTCAGGGAGCCATCAAATTGGCCGCCGGCCCGGTAGTCGGCACCGAACTCACGAAAGATGGGACGCAATTCCTCAGGACCCTTATCGCCAAGCTGAATGAGGGCCTCAGGCAGGGGCAGACCCGCCCGGATGGCGGATCGAAGGTGGTCGACGACGTCGGGCCAAAGCTGGCGCAGCATTGCCCTTCTCTTCTTCGCCCGCCATCGGAGGACAGTGATTGGCAACCACGTACCGAATAGCCCGAAACAGACGGCAAGGGGCCACGAGCGGCTAAACCCGAAGAACACGAGTGCAACGAAAGCCCCGAGCCCCAGGCACGTGCCGACCAGGCCACGGACTGAGACCTTATCTACACCCGCCCCGGCGAGCAGCTCGGCGAGGCGGCCAGGCTTGCGTTCCCTGTTTCCGCGGTCGGGCACTTCCCAACAGGACCACCAAATAAGGAAGAGACCGATACCCGCGGTGGTGCCCATGAGAGCGGACATCATCGCGGATCCAGCAGTGCGGCCACGTCATAGCCTGCCCGTGAGAATTTCTCTGCCGCCGGCATGGCGTTGGCGCAAGCCTGCAGGACTCCGTTGTCCAGGGCGAAGACTAACGACGACTCGATGATGCCATTTTCCACACGCCGGCCCAGCGAAAGGATCTGGGTGACCTGCCGCGTTCCATCGGGGTGCCTGCTGCAGTGCACCACGAGGTCTATACAGGAGGCGACCGTCGGCACGACGAAGGCGCTGGAGATGTTGTCCCCTGCGAGTAGCGGCAGCGTGCAGATCTTGGTGACGGCATCATGGGCCGAGTTAGCGTGGACGGTGCACATGCCCGGAAGACCGCTGTTGAGTGCTATCAGCATGTCCAGGCTCTCCGCTTCCCGCACCTCCCCCACCACCAAGCGGTCCGGGCGCATTCGCAACGCTTCCTTCACCAACCGGCGGAGCGGAATTTCACCTTCACCTTCCAGGTTGGGTTGGCGGCATTGAAGACCTACCACGTCCCTGAGCGGAAACTGCAGTTCGAAGATCTCCTCCACCGTAATGACGCGTTCCCGGCTTCCAATGCTGGCTGCCAGGCAGTTCAGCATGGTTGTCTTGCCTGCCTGGGTCGCTCCTGATACCAGGATGTTGAGTCCGCTGGATACTGCGGCACCGAGAAAGCGCGCCGACTGCGGTGTCAGTGTTCCCAAATCGACAAGATGTTCGAGCCGGCTGGCCTTCACAACGAACTTGCGGATGTTGACGGCCCAATGACGGCGGGTTACATCGGGAATCACAACATGCAGTCGTGAACCGTCCGGCAAAGCGGCATCGACGAACGGTGACGACATGTCCAGTCGTCTGCCGGAGCTTTTAAGCATCCGCTCCACAAGGTCCCGCACTTGCTGTTCCGAGAGGCTCAGCGAAGTCAGCTCGGACTCGCCGTTGCGCGCCACATAGATCTCATTGGGTGCGTTGAGCCAGATTTCCTCCACCGTGGGGTCATCCAGGAGCGGCTGAAGTACTCCAAACCCTGCCACCGCATCGAAGAGGAACCGCCGGGCTGCATCAAGCGGACCCAGCGGCGGAAGCGGTCCCAACAACGCGCGCTCGTCATAGTCCGAGACCGCGGCTTCGACCAACCGGCGGACCTCGCCTGCCTGCCTCAACGGATCCAGCCCGCGGCGGCGGATCAGCTCGCGGACTTCGTCCTCGACTATTCCCAGCGCGTCCATTTGTCCCCCAAACGACTGCCGCCCCCGGCGGAGGCAGTGCGACTGGGTCCAGCCTAAGTAGAGGTGACTCCGGCAACAAGTCATCGATGCAGCAATGTGGATAAACAGGAACGTGCAGGATTCGGGCAGGACCTCAAGATTTGGCATGGACCTGCGCAAGATTCACACGAGTAACATCAGAATCACTAGTTACCCCAGTAACACTGGTGCTAAGGTGAGCGCGTTATTTATCGAAATAGCACTATCAGGTGCCTTCCTGGGGGAATTCGCCTGAGCAGTATCCAAAGAGGCGCTTTGGGGAGCGCCGCATTGTCTCCGGAGCACATATGAAGCGGAACCTGTCTCAGTCCCGTCGCCCAATCATGACGTCCTTCGGGGCTGGCCTATTGGCTGTCTCGTTGCTGATCGGCCCTGGCCTAACGGGAGCCGCTTCCGCTGTCGAGCCCAGTCCGGCACCCTCGCAGACTGCCGCCGCTTCGCCGGTTGCGACCCCAACGCCGTCCCCCACACCAACAACTCCCGGACCGGCACCAACAGTTCCCGCACCGGCACCGACAACGACGTCCTCCCCACAGCCTTCCCCTGCAGCCTCTTCGCCGACAACGGCAGCTGCGCAATCGATGGCCCAGGCAATCGGCCCCGGTGGAGCGGAGATGGGACAACGGTCCAAGCGGGTGACCTCGGCGTCCCCGTCGGGCGCTGTTCAGAAGCTGAATGCGGAATCGCTTGCAACAGAGGGCACGTGGATGCCCTCCTTCGGCGTACAGGGACTGGACGTCAGCGGACACCAGACCAACGTCGACTGGCAGCAGCAGTGGAACATGGGTGCAAGGTTCGCCTACGTGAAGGCTTCGGAGGGAAACTACTTCACCAATGACCTGTTCGGAGCTCAGTATCAGGGCGCGCGAAACGTTGGCATGATCCGGGGCGCCTACCACTTCGCCATCCCCAACTGGTCCTCCGGCGCCGACCAGGCACGCTACTTTGTCCAGAACGGCGGCGGATGGTCCGGGGATGGCTACACAATGCCGCCGGTTCTTGACTTCGAGTTCAACCCCTATGAGGGCCGGACCATCAACGGCTTCTACTTCGGCGACACCTGCTACGGCATGTCCCAGGCTCAGCTGACCTCCTGGGTCCAGGATTTTGGCAATACCATGCAGTCGCTGACCGGAAGACTACCCGTCATCTACACGAATACGAGTTGGTGGAACCAGTGCCTAGGCAACCCCACCGGTCTCGGGGAATATCCGCTTTGGGTCGCTGCTTACCCCTACTCGGCCACGAACGACGCCGGCGCCATTCCGACGGGGAGCTGGGGCACCTACAGCATCTGGCAGTACAGCAGCACCGGGCCGTTCGCGGGTGACTCCAATGTCTGGAACGGCGACTACGCAGGCCTCAAAGCATTTGCTTCCAGCGGAATTCCACCGGCAGCCATCCGCGCCATAGATGCCCTTCGCGCCTCAATGCCGTCCCTAAAAGCACAGACCTCGGAGACCGTCTGTGGACTCCGGGACGGGGGCTGTTTCCGGGGGTATGAGACAGGCATTGTGATGTGGTCACCGTCAACGGGCGCGCAGCCTAGCCTTATTGGGCCGATACGGGACGCGTGGGCTGCCGGCGGTTACGAGAACGGACAGATGGGCTACCCGGTTTCCGGCGTCATCTGCGGGCTCAAGAACAACGGATGCTTCCAGAACTACCAGGGCGGGTCAATAATGTGGTCGCCGGGTACGGTGGCTGCACAAGTACCATTCGGCGCGATCCGGGATTACTGGGCGGCGCAGGGTTACGAAAACGGTGGACTGGGTTATCCCCTGAGCAATCAAACCTGCGGACTCAAGTCCGGGGGCTGCTTCCAGCTCTTCCAGGCAGGCTCGGTTCTCTGGAGTCCGACAACCGGAGCACGGCTAGTCAGGACAGGTCCAATTCTGGATGCATGGGCGCGCGCAGGGTACGAAAATGGCCTGCTCGGATACCCGAACGGCGAGGCCCTCTGCACCACGTCTTCCTGCACTCAAAACTTCAGCGGTGGAGTCATCGGGTGGACGCCCACATCCGGCGCCTGGCCCGTCTTCATGGGTATCGGCGAAGCCTGGAAAACTGCCCGCAGTAATGGTGAACCCATCGGATTCCCCGTCGCAGGGGAGGTGTGCGGGCTCCGGGGCGGTGGTTGCTATCAGCTCTTCCAAAGCGGGACAGTGATGTTCTCGCCCACCACCGGTGCCTACGCACTGACGGGCAAAATCCTGGATTACTGGGGGAAGTCCGGATTCGAAAATGGCCGGCTCGGCTATCCCACCAGCCGGGCAAGTTGCGGGGCAGTTCAGACGGAGTGCCGGCAGTCGTTCGAGCAGGGCGTTGTAGCCTACTCGGCAACGACTGCCCCGCAAACGGTAGCTGCCGGCCCAATGGCCGCAGGATGGGAGCGCCTGGGCTGGGGATCCGGAAGCCTGGGATATCCGACATCCACACAATACTGCGGACTGAAGGACAGTGGGTGTTTCCAAATGTTTGCCGGTGGAGCACTGATGTACTCTCCTCAGACCGGTGCACAGCCGAGCCTCGTGGGTCCCATCAGGGACCTCTGGCAAAAGACGGGCTTCGAGAACGGTGTCCTTGGCTATCCGGCCTCCAATGTGATTTGTGGTTTGGTGGACGGCGGATGCTTCCAAAACTACTTCAATGGAACAGCAATGTGGTCCCCCCAATCCGGCGCGAATGCTGTCATGTTCGGCCCTGTCCGGGACGAATGGGTAAGCACCGGTTACGAGGGCGGAAAGCTCGGCTATCCAGTCAGTGCACAAATCTGTGGCCTCAGGAATGGCGGATGCTTCCAGAACTTCGCCAAGGGGACCATCATGTACTCGTACTCCACGGGAGCGCAGGCCATGATGTCGACGCCTATCAGGGATCGCTGGGCCACCACGGGATACGAGAACGGATCCCTCGGGTATCCCACCAGCGAAGCCATTTGCGGGCTGAGGAACGGTGGATGCTTCGAGAATTTCGAAAAGGGAACCGTGATGTGGTCCGCAACGAGCGGGGCGCAATTGATGCTGCCCGGGCCCATCCAGCAGCGCTGGGCAAGCCAGGGATTCGAAAACGGCCAACTCGCGTACCCCACGGGCGGCCAAACCTGTTCCTCCGACAAGACGGCCTGCAGCCAGACCTTCCAGGGCGGCAGCATAAGCTGGACGGCAGCAGGCGGAGCGACAATTCGCCTTAACTGACTGCGACAACTACCTGCGACATAAGAAAGGGCCTGAACCCGGTATCCACCGGGCTCAGGCCCTTCACTTATTTGCGGTCAATCCCGGCACATGCCGTGTTCGGGTAGTCAGTGACCGTACTCAAGCAAATCGATGAGGTACGACCCGTAGCCACTTTTCACCAGGGGTTCGGCCCGTTCCCTGAGCTCGTCATCTGTCAGGAAACCCAGCCGCCAGGCAATTTCCTCAGGCGCCCCGATCTTCAACCCTTGGCGGTTCTCGGTAGTGCGAACAAAGTTGGACGCGTCGTTGAGATCGTTGAAAGTACCGGTATCGAGCCAGGCCGTCCCTCGCGGGAGAATTTCCACCTGCAGTTTCCCGCGCTCCAGGTACGTGCGGTTAACGTCGGTGATCTCAAGTTCGCCCCTTGCCGAAGGCTTGAGATTCCGGGCAATTTCCACGACGTCATTGTCATAGAAGTAAAGGCCCGGCACAGCGTAATGGCTCTTCGGCCTCTCCGGCTTCTCCTCAAGCGAGATGGCCTTGCCTGTGGAGTCGAACTCCACCACTCCATACGCTTTAGGGTCTGCCACCCAGTACCCAAAAACGGCTCCGCCGTCTATATCTTCAAAACGGCGCAGCTGCGTGCCCATACCCTGTCCGTAAAAGATGTTGTCTCCCAGGACAAGGGCAACGGTGTCGTCGCCAATGTGCTCGGCACCCAGCACAAACGCTTGGGCGAGGCCATCGGGAGAAGGCTGCTGCTTGTAGGTGATAGAGACGCCAAAGCGGGAGCCATCACCGAGGAGCCGTTCGAACTGTTCCGCATCATGGGGCGTGGTGATAATAAGGATGTCCCGGATGCCCGCGAGGATCAAGGTGGAGAGCGGGTAGTAGATCATTGGTTTGTCGTATACCGGGACCAGCTGCTTACTGACGCCCAAGGTGATGGGGTGGAGCCTCGAGCCGGTACCGCCGGCGAGTATTATTCCGCGCATGCACCCATCTTTCCTTTAGCTAAGAGCAGCGGCAAATCCGGTAGTCTTGGGAATTATGCAGCGACTTCTTGTTACCGGCGGTGCCGGCTTCATTGGCTCAAACTTTGTCCACTACGTTTTGGAAAACACCGAAGACCACGTCACCGTTTTGGACAAGCTGACTTACGCAGGCAACCTTGAGTCACTGCAGGGACTTCCGCAGGAACGGTTCACCTTTGTTCAAGGCGATATCGCGGATCCGTCCGTTGTCGACGGTCTCGTCGCCGGTTCCGACGTCGTGGTTCACTACGCTGCCGAGTCGCACAACGACAATTCACTCCACGATCCGCGCCCGTTCCTGGACACCAATATCATCGGCACGTATACCCTGATCGAAGCAGCACGCAAGCACAACAAGCGCTTTCACCACATCTCCACAGACGAGGTCTACGGCGACCTGGAGTTGGATGACCCCGAGCGTTTTACCGAGCAGACGCCGTACAACCCGTCAAGCCCGTACTCGTCCACCAAGGCGGGTTCCGATCTCCTGGTAAGGGCATGGGTACGCTCTTTCGGCCTCCAGGCAACGATCAGCAACTGCTCCAACAACTACGGTCCTTACCAGCACGTGGAGAAGTTCATTCCCCGCCAGATCACGAACGTTATCGACGGGATCCGCCCCAAGCTCTATGGCAAGGGTGAGAACGTCAGGGACTGGATCCACGCCAACGACCATTCCTCGGCCGTGCTGGCGATCATCGCCAAGGGCAAAATCGGCGAGACCTATCTGATCGGGGCCGACGGGGAGAAGAACAACAAAGAGGTCGTTGAACTTATCCTCAAGCACATGGGCCAAGCCGCGGATGCCTACGACCACGTTATCGACCGGCCCGGGCACGACCTGCGCTATGCCATTGACTCCACCAAATTGCGCAATGAGCTTGGGTGGGAGCCGCAGTTCTCCAACTTCGACGAAGGCATCGAAGCCACCATTGCTTGGTACCGCGATAACGAGGACTGGTGGCGCCCGCAGAAGGCCGCTACAGAAGCGAAGTACAAGGAACAGGGACAGTAACCCATGTCTTTGGAGTTTTCGAAAAAGCTTGCTGCCCACGAAACACCCATTCCCGGCGTCGTTCTGTATGATCTTCCGGTCCACGGTGACAACCGGGGATGGTTCAAGGAGAACTGGCAGCGGGAGAAGATGGTGCCGCTCGGGCTGCCTGACTTCCGCCCCGTTCAGAACAACATCTCCTTTAACGAGAAGGCCGGAACCACCCGCGGGATCCATGCCGAGCCGTGGGACAAGTTCATTTCGGTTGCCACAGGCCGAATCTTTGGAGCCTGGGTCGACCTCCGTGAAGGACCTTCGTTCGGCACGGTCTTCACGGCCGAACTTGACCCCAGCCAGGCCATCTTCATTCCCCGCGGCGTGGGCAATGCCTTTCAGACGCTCGAGGACAATACGGCTTACACCTACCTTGTGAACGACCACTGGTCCGCGGACGCGCAGGGTCAGTACACCTTCCTGAACCTTGCGGACGAAACCGTAGCTATCGAATGGCCCATCCCGCTCTCCGACGCCGAACTGTCCGACAAGGACAAGGCGCACCCCCGCCTCGCGGACGTCGTGCCCATGCCACCGAAGAAGACCCTCGTGATCGGGGCCAACGGCCAGCTGGGTAAGGCACTGCGGAAGAAGTACGACGGCGAAAGTTCCGTTGAGTTTGCATCGCGCAGTGAGTTCGACCTCGGCAGCCCGGACGCTTTTGAGGACCGCAACTGGAAGAACTATTCCACTGTCATTAATGCGGCAGCCTACACAGCAGTGGATGCTGCCGAGACTTCCGAAGGCCGGGCGGCCGCCTGGGCCACAAACGTGACGGCGTTGACGCAACTTGCACGGATTGCCATTGAGCACGGCCTCACCTTGGTACACGTGTCCTCTGACTACGTCTTCGACGGCGCAAAGGAAGTCCATGCAGAGTCTGAAGCGCTGACGCCGCTTGGTGTTTACGGGCAAACCAAAGCAGCCGGCGATGCAGTCGTCAGCGTGGTCCCCCGGCACTACATCGTCCGCACGAGTTGGGTGATTGGGGACGGTGCCAACTTCGTAAGCACCATGGCCTCGCTCGCGTCGCGCGGAGTAGAGCCTTCTGTGGTGAACGACCAGTACGGTCGGCTCAGTTTCACCGACGACATCGCGGCGGGTATCCGGCATCTGCTGGACTCCGGCGCGGAATATGGCACGTACAACCTGAGCAACGACGGTGACCCGCAGTCGTGGGCGGACATCGCAGCCGACGTCTACGAATTGTCAGGCAAAAGCAGGACCGCCGTAACGGGCGTGAGCACCAAGGAATACTTCGAGGGAAAGGATGCTGCGCCCCGACCGCTGAACAGTGTCTTGGACCTTTCCAAGATCAGGGCTGCCGGATTCGAAGCACCGCCAGCTGGGTCGCGCCTGACCGAGTACGTTAACTCGATCACGAGCGGACATTCAGCATGACCGAAGCACGCCACGACACCCTGGTCATCATGCCGGCTTGGAATGAGTCCGAAGCCATCGGCAACACCATTGCGGAAGTCTTTGAGTTCGGACCGGCATGCGACGTGTTGGTGGTTGACGACGGCTCCCGTGACGACACTGCCCGGGTGGCACGCGCAGCCGGCGCCACAGTTGTGCAGTTGCCGTTCAACATGGGAGTCGGTGGTGCCATGAGGACTGGCTTCAAATATGCCCAGATGCATGGGTACCGGCAGGTCATCCAAGTGGACGCGGATGGACAACACGACCCCCGGGACATCAAAGCAGTCCTCGATGGATTGCGGGAGGCCGATATCGCCATCGGTGCACGGTTCGCTGATGCGGGCAACTACACCGTTCGCGGCCCCCGAAAGTGGGCGATGAACGTGCTGGCGTGGACAATATCCCGGCTGGCACGGACCAAGCTCACCGACGTGACCTCCGGATTCCGCGCAGCGAACACCAAAGCGATCCGCCAATACCTGGACCATTATCCCGCCGAGTACCTGGGCGACACGATCGATTCGTTGGTCGTGGCGATCCGCTCAGGCTGCACTGTCCGCCAGGTCGGCGTTTCAATGAGGGAGCGTCAGGGAGGCACCCCGAGCCATGACCCCATCAAGGCCGCCATCTACCTTGGCCGCTCAGGGATGGCGCTCTTGTTCGCGCTGACGCGCAAGAAGTCCACACCTTCGACCAACTAGGAATCCACATGTCCCTCCTTATGGGCTCCATCGTCGTCGTGGCGATTCTCTTCTTCGTCTTCGAAATGCTGCGGCGGCAGAAGCTGCGCGAGAAATACGCCGTTCTCTGGATCGTCATCGGCATAGGCACGCTGCTGCTGGCCGCTTTTCCCGCGCTGCTTGAGCAAGCCAGTGGCCTGCTCGGAATCCAGGTCCCCGCGAACCTCCTCTTCATCACCACGCTGGTCCTCCTTGTCGGGGTATGCCTTCACTTGTCCCGTGAGCAGTCGCAGGCCGAAGACGAGGTGCGCATTCTTTGCGAGGAGGTGGCCCTGTTGAAGGTTGAGCTTTCGGCGTTGCAGCAGAGCGTCGGTTCGCACCCGCGACAGGACGGTACTGCCGGCCCCGCTGCGTAGCAGGAGGATTTGCCCGGGCCTGGCCAGGCGGACCAAACAAAAAAGGGAGCGACCCCCGCGGGGCGCTCCCTTTCCTATGCGATCGGTCAGCCGAAGATGTGCTTTGCCAGCCGCGGGAGGGAGTCCACCTTGCCCATGGCCACAGACTTGACCACCAAGGACGCAGCGTTCAGCCGCGAGGTGGTGTGGAAGGACGCTGCGCGGGCAGCGCGGTTCCAGCCCAGTTCCTTGAAACGGGCGGCCTGCCCTTCAAAGAAGCGCCGCTCTTCGTCAAAGCGCCGCCCGTCCAGGGCACGCACGGATGAATCTGAGGCCGAGTGCCTGCGGTACAGGAACGACAATGTGGGGTCCACGATAAGGGAGCCGCCTTCCGCCGCTATGTCCAGCAGCAGGGCCAGGTCCTGGACGACGTCCAGGCCGTCCGTGAAGCCGATCCGCACGATGGTCTCCGACCGCCAGGCCAACGACGGAAAGTATGCCCAGTCAGCACGTACCAGGCTGGTAGCCATCTGCTCACCCTTGAGCTCAATCCGCTCGCGGGTCTTCGGCGCGTAGGCCTTTTTGACTGCATCAGCCAAAGGGATGCGGGCAATGCCCTTTTCATCGATGACCTGGACCCCGGGCTGGACGACACTGGCATGCGGATAGGTCTCGAATGCGTCCACTACCACGTCCAGGTAGTTGGGCAGCATGACGTCGTCTGCACCCATGATGACCACGTAAGGCGCCTCGACCATGGTCAGGGCCTTCTTATAGTTGCCGTTGGCACCCAGGTTTTTCTCGTTCTTGAGGTACGTAACGCGAGGGTCAGTAATCGTCGAGAACCAGCGTTCCGGCTCGGGGTCCGGATAGCCATCGTCGATCACGATGAGCCGCCAGTCTTCGTTCTCCTGGTTCATCACGCTTCGGGCTGCGAGCTTCATCTGATCGACATCGCCGTAGTAGGGCAGCATTACGTCAACGGTCATGGACCTGGGATTCCTTCCGTGGGCTCCGCTCGAAGAACTCGGCGGCTTCCCCACGATTATAGTTGACCGGCCCCTGTCGGGCCCGTCAGGCATGGCTTGCTAGACTGCATGGGGTCCTGCCCGCCCCGCTGGCACCGCCCGGAGTGAGGAGAATTACTTTTGGAGCCCACAACCACCCAGCCGCGCATCAGCGTGTGCATGGCTGCCTACAATGGCGCGCGCCATATCAGGGAGCAGATCGATTCGATCCTTCCTGAACTCGGCCCCTACGACGAAATCGTTGTAGTGAACGACTGTTCCACCGACGACACTGCTGCCCTCGTCGCCGCTGTTCCGGATGCCCGCATCCGGCTGATCGATGCCGAACAAAACCGCGGGTATGTTGCAACGTTTGAAAGAGCCCTCGGGGAGGCACGGGGAGAATTCGTCTTCCTTTCGGACCAGGACGATGTTTGGCTGCCGGGCCGTGTGGAGAGCATGATTTCGGCCCTGGACGGCAAAAACATGGTGGTGAGTAACTGCAGGCACTTCGATGGAGCCCTCGGCTCATTCCATGAGATTCGTTTACGTGCAAAGGACTCGACCCACTACTTGCGCAACCTCTTGGGCATCGTGGTCGGCTACCGGCTCCATTGGGGGTGCGCAATGGCCGTTCGGCGGAACCTTCTGGCCCAGGCACTGCCGTTCCCGCCTTACATGAATGAATCCCACGACCAGTGGCTGGCAACTGTGGGCAACGTCAACCGCTCCATCGTCTACATGGAAGAAGACACCATCCTGCACAGACTTCACGGCGAGAACCTGACGCCCCACGGTATCCGCTCAGCCTCAAAAATACTTCGGGCACGGATTGCCTTCCTGCGGAACGTCTACGTTGCCGTGCGACGCTCCCGGCAGACGAGGCAGGCGTGATGGTGCAGCCCGAGCCCACGCCGACGAGTCCCCACCCCAACGTGTGTGGAGTTGTATCGGCCTATAACCCCGCGGCAGAAAATGTCGCCAACGTGAAGTGGCTGCTGCGCTTCGTCGCCCACGTCGTCGTTGTGGACGACGGCTCGCGCGACGACGTGTCAGAAGCCCTGGCAGAGATGGAGCAGGCGGGGGCGGTTGTCTTGCGCCTCGCCACCAATTCCGGGATTGCCCGTGCCCTGAACACAGGAATCAAGGAAGCACTCGAGCGCTGGAACCCGGAGTGGATCGTCACCATGGACCAGGACTCCAGGTTCACGGGAGACTACGTCGGTGCGGCGCTGGCCACCGTTGCGTCGTCCCGTGACCCGCAAAGCGTAGGGATGGTGTGCGCGGAGTCGCACAATCATATTTCCCTCCCGGTGTGGGGCAGTCGGGACGAGCCCCAGATTTTCGACCCCATGACCAGCGGCACCTTGGTGCGGGCAAGCACGTTTGATGCAGTGGGCCTCTTCGACGAAGGGTTCTTCATCGATTGCGTAGATTCTGAATTCAATGCGCGGCTCAGGGAGCACGGACTTCGTGCACTGGCAGGACGGGGCTGTAATCTCGAGCACAGCCTCGGCAGTTCACGACCGATGAAGCTGCTCGGCTGGCATGCGCACATCGGCCCCAAGAAGCTCTACATCTATTACCACGCGCCGTTCCGGGTCTACTACATCACCCGCAACTCGCTGACACTTGCACGCCGATATGCCCTGAAACAGCCGGCCTGGGTTCTGCGCAGAATCTACATGGAAATCCAAAGCAACATTGTGCGCTTCGGATTCGGTCCCAACAGACGCAAGCACGCGATTGCCGCTGCAGCCGGCATCCGGGACGCACTCCGTCAAAGGATGGGCAAGATAGACGACGACCTTGCCGCCCGCTTGCGCTAAGCGCCAGTTCCCCTCATTCCTCTGAACTGCCCGGTCAACATCGAAAGAATACTCATGACCACCAACTCAGGATCAATCTTTGTCCTCTATCACCGCGGCTTGCGCACAGGAGGGCCCGAAGCGCTCCATCAGCTGGTCGATATGCTGCGTGAGCTCGGGCAGGACGCCTACCTGGTCCCCCATCCGCACACGGCAGGCAATGAGCGCGTGGAGCAGTACGGGATTTACGATGCCCCGGAGGCAACTGAAATCGTCGATTCCGCCGAAAACGTGGTGGTCTATCCGGAGACCTACGTCCACGAGGTGTCCCATATCAAGCAGGCCCGTCGCATGTGCTGGTGGCTCAGCATTGATAACTCGCTGACCTTCATGGCCGAACGCATGTGGTACCGGAGCACGGCCGGCCTATTTGAAAAGGCCAAGGAAGCCGCAGTCCCCTTCGCGCGGATGTGGAAGAACGGCGTGACCCCGGCAAAGCTGCGCACCGACAAGGACGTAATCCACCTCGTGCAGTCCTCCTATGCGTGGGCCTTTGTTGCCACCAGGTTGGACGTCGTGCCCTCCTTGGTCTCCGACTACACCCCCACGGAGGAATTCCAGGCCGCGGCCACCGCTGAGCGTAACCGCCAACTGGTGACCTACAATCCCGCCAAGGGCGGACACATCATCGATGCGGTTAAGGCGGCGAGTCCACCCACCATCGAGTGGCAGCCAATCGTTGGTATGACCCGCGCCGAGGTTGTTGCGACCCTGCAGCAATGCGGCGTTTATTTGGACCTGGGGCACCACCCCGGTAAAGACCGCATGCCTCGGGAAGCAACACTTTCCGGCGCCCTGACCGTCGTGGCCCGTCGCGGATCCGGCGCCTTCTACGCTGACGTTCCTATTCCCTGGGAACACAAGATCACGCCGGGAGATACCGAGGTTGCCACCGCTGCAGCCATGCTGCCGCGGCTCATCGCCAACTTCGAGCAGGAAGTGGCGAAACAAGGCAGCTACCGCGAAACCATCCTCAACGAACGATCCAGGTTCAAGCGGGAGGTTGAGGACGTCTTCGTCAACGGCCGCCTGGGCAAGGATGCCTATGACTACGTGTAGCCGACGCACCACGGCCGGGACGACGGCATGATCAAAAGAATCGCGGCTTTCGCCGGTTTGCCCCTGCTCGCCTCGCTGGCGTCATTTATCCTCTTGCCCATCATCGCCACAGTGGGTGGACCGCCGGCCTGGAATTCCCTGGCCGTGGGCCAGGCTGTAGGGGCAATCGCGGCAATTGTCATCGGGCTCGGGTGGCCATTGACAGGTCCTGCCGCCGTCGCCTCAGAAAGCGACGCCGTTACCCGCCGCCGACTCTACGCCACCAGTTTCGTTACCCGATTTTATGTCTTTATCTGCGCCGTTCCCCTTATGGCAGGCGTCCTCTCGTTGACGGGCGTTAAAGAGCAGTTCTGGGTCGCTTTCCTGATGGCCTGTGCCCAGGCGGCGGCAGGGCTTACTCCGGCCTGGTACTGCATAGCGACGGGGCACGCCGGCAGGATCGCAAAGTATGACGTTATTCCCCGTATGGTCGCGACTCTGGGCGTCATCCCGCTCTTGTTCGCGACCGGCGGGATCTTCCTCTACCCACTGGCGCTGCTGCTGCTCGGCCTTGCAGGAACCTTGTGGTTCAACAAGGATCACGCTCAACGGGCGGACTTCCACGGGCTGACTCCCCGCACAGTGATTCGGGAAATCTGGGAGCTGAGGGGCGGAGCGGGCGTGACCGTCGCCGCAGGAGCGTATGCTTCCACCCCCGTCCTTGTGGTGCAGGCTGCTGTCTCCGCCTCCGGGTTGGCTGCGTTCGTATCAGCGGAGAAGCTGTACCGCATTGGGCAACTCGCCACGGCCGCGTTGGGTAACAGCCTTCAAGGCTGGGTCAACGAGTTCGGCTCGGACCACAAGGAGCGGCGAAGGTTCTCTCTTCTGGCTTTGTCAGTCCTGGGCGCAGCAGGCTGGCTGATCCTGTCCCTCCTTGGCCCGTGGGTCAGCGCCACCATATTTGGCGCAGCTTACGCAGCTGAATTTTGGACCTGTTTCTGGTTCGGTTTGTCGTTCCTCCTCGTCTGTGTGACAACTTCCACGGGAGCGCACTGGCTGGTGCCTGCCAAACAGATGCGGGTGGTTTTCTCCAGCACCATTACTGGGGCCCTTGTCGGGCTCCCGGCCATGGTCATCCTGGCGCACCTGATGGGCGGCCCGGGCGGCGCGCTCGGGCTAGCGGTGGGCGAGATTGCGGTAACCCTCATACAGCTGCGCGCCATCATGCGGCTGCTGCGGGAGACGTCGCCGGAGGACAGGACTGAGGAAATACCGTCGTGAACTGGCTGACCATTCTTCCGGCGTCGGCGGTCGCGATTCTGCTCCTGTATGTTCCCGGTGCCGCCATCGCGTCCTGCCTGAAGTTCCGGTTGGGCGGGATCCTTGGCATCGCCCCACTGCTCTCAACAGCAGCCGCCGGACTTGCCGGAGTTCTCGGCGGGCTCCTCCACGTGCCCTGGAACATCCTGCCGTATCTTCTCGTCAGCGCGGTTCTCGCCGCCGGGGCATTGGTCCTGACCCATCGCATCCCTTGGCGGCTGAGAACCCCCAACTGGCGGACGGTCCTTCCCTTCGCTGCGCTTGCCCTGGCGACGCTGCCCATGACATGGCGCTTCATCCAGCTTGTGGGGTCACCCGACCACCCCTCACAAGTCTTCGATAATGTGTTTCACCTCAATGCCATCCGCTTCATACTCGACACTGGAAACGCATCATCACTGACGCTGGCTTCGATTCAGGGAGTGCAGGGCCTTGACGCGGTTTACCCTGCGGCGTGGCATTCCTTTGCAGCCCTCCTGGTGCAGCTGGCTTCAGTGGATATTCCTACTGCAGAGAACGTCCTGAACCTGGTCATTGTTGCGCTCCTCTGGCCAGCCTCCTGCCTGTTCCTCGTCACGAAGACCATCTCGCGCAGGCCGGCGGCCCTCATCATAACCGCGGTGGTCGCCGGCACCCAGGTTGCCTTCCCGTTCCTCATGATTGTCTGGGGCCCTCTTTTCCCCTACGCCATGGCCCTCAGCATGATGCCGGTCGTGATAGCGGAACTCGCAGCGCTGGTCCGCATCGGGCGTACACGGACGGAACCACTTCTCAGCTGGGCAGCGGCACTGGTGCTGTCGCTGGCAGGTCTCGCATTCGCCCACACGAGCTCCATCAACATCACGGTGGCGCTTGCCCTTCCGATCCTGGCCATTTTGTGGTGGCGGATCATGCCGCGCAGGGACATGTGGCGGGTGAACCCCGCCGGAGCGTGGCTGTTCCTTGGCGGGACCGTCGGGATCCTCGCTGTCGCCGCGGTCCTGTGGTTGAAGCTGCGCCCTGCCCCCTATGACAACTGGGGACCAACCGTGAAGCCGGGCGCCGCCGTCGGGGAAATACTCACCGCCAGCACGATGCAATCCGCCATACCGGCCGTGGTGGTTTCCATCCTGTCGGTCTACGGTCTCCTCACCACCTTCAAAGTACGGAAGTGGCGCTGGATGGCTGCCTGCTACGCCGTACTCGGAGGGCTCTATATCGTTGCGGCGTCTTTCCCGAAAGGCAGCATCCGGGACATCCTGATCGGCACCTGGTACCAGGACACCTACCGCCTCGCCGCACTCCTGCCCCTTTTTCTGACCCCTCTTGCCGTCATCGGAGGTCTGCGTTTATGGGACTCCGCGCGAAGCTCGTGCCGGGGAGCGCGGACGTGGCGCACCTGGGAGGCCTCCATCGCCCGGACAGGCGCGAACGGGAAAACAGTACTGTCCACGGCCGCTGTGGTGGTCTTCGCCCTCCTCGCGTCGTTCGCAGGCCCGCTGGCCCACTACATCCAAGGCGCATCGTCCGTCTACCGGTTCGACGAGCAATCGGAGCTCCTGACACCCGATGAGCTGGCTTTAATCCAGCGGATTCCAACCCACGTCCCGTCCGATGCAGTCATAGCTGACAATCCATGGAACGGGAGCTCCCTCGCTTACGCTTATACCGGGCGCCGCGTCCTGACAACACATCTGTTTTCAACGGACGACCCGGAGACTGACCTCATCAATCAAAAGCTCGGAGACGCAGCAGGCAACCCTGCCGTCTGCACCGCCCTCCACAATAAAAACGTGCAATACGTCCTGGACTTCGGGTCCCGGTACCTGATTGACCTGCCAGGGTCCGAAAAGTACCCGGCGCTGACCAACCTTGCACAGGCCAACGGATTGACCCTCGTGGATTCGCAAGGCCAGGACGCACGGCTCTACCGGATTTCCAGTTGTGGATGACTGGGGCGTTCACCGGTGTGGCGTCAGCCGTGTCCCTTACTTGGAGCGCCGGACCATTAGGCTGGATAGGTGATTCCCGTTTCTCGACGAACTAAAATCAGTGCCGCGCTCCTGCTGTCCGCACTCCTGCCCCTGTCTGCATGCGCAACCATGCCTCCGGGGACCATCGAGGGTGCCCTGACCGGAATCGGAAGCAACGCCGGCCAGGGAGCAGTCAGTGCATGGGGCCTGTCGTGGGGAAGCTCGGTAAAGGGGACCTACGTCAGCTACTCCCCCGACGGATCCGCGGCCGGGCTGAAAGCGTTCCAGGACGGGCAGTCGCAGTTCGCTGTGGGATCCGCCCCGCTCACGGACAGCGAGGCTACCGCGGTCCGGGGCATGTGCACAACCAAAGGGGCCATGTCACTGGCTGCCGGCGTCCTGCCCGTGGGCGTTGCCATCAAGCTCAAGGGCGTAAACGACATGATCCTGGACGCCAAGACCCTTGCGGCGATCCTGCAGGGGGGCATCACCCGCTGGAACGATCCCAGAATCGCGGCCCTGAACCCGGAAAATGTTCTTCCTGACGTTGCCATCACTGTTCTCGTGCAGCAGGGGCCCGCGGACACTGCCCGTCCAGTTAATTCCTACCTCAAGGACGCGGGAACCGACTGGAATCCGGCTGCCCAGGACCGTTGGCCGGGCAGTGTAAAGGGGCAAACACCGTCTCCCCCATTGGATCTCGCGAACAAGTTGGATGACACCAACGGAGGCATCTCCATCCTTGACGGAAGCATCATCGGGAACAGGTTCGTCGCTGCCCAGCTTGTCTTTGACGGCAAGCCCCAGCGGCTGCAGGCATCCTCTGTCGTCGACGCCGTGTCCACGGGAAACGTAACCGCGTCATCGAACGCCGTCACCCAGGCACTCGACGGGCGCTCGGGTTATGGCCTGGGCACCGTTATCTACATATACATGTGCAGGGAGTACACCAATGACCGAATGGGCCGGCTGGCCCGCTCATTCGGTCAGAGCGTACTCAGCGAAGAAGCACAAAAGAACGCGAATGCATTCGCCTTCGTCATGTCGCCAAGCAAGAAGGCGGTGAACGAAGGGCGCGCCCTCGTCAATGCAATTGGAGACGGACAGTGAGTTTATTGCTAAGAAGTGTTCGCGGACGTTCCCTTCCCCGGCCCCTTCCCACCTTCGCGCTCCTGACGGCGATCTTCTTCCTGTTGTTTGGTCTCTGGGCCTTGGCAACACCCTTGATGGGCGTCCCCGACGAACCGGCGCACACGATCAAGGCGGCAGCCGTAGTCCGGGGCCAGGTCCTGGTTGAGGACGGCACCTCATTCGGCCACGGTGTGCACGTCCGCGTTCCCAACTACATCGCCAGTCTTCACGCCCAAAGCTGCTACAAGTTCAACAGGGCACAGGCGGCCGACTGCGCCGCGCCCATCTACGTCGACGACACCTTCACCAACATTGGTGTAACGTCCGCCGGCTCCTACAACCCGATGTACTACTGGATAGTAGGGCTGCCTACCCTGTTTATGTCCGGCGCCCCCGCAATCTACGGCATGCGCCTCGTCAGCGCACTCCTGTGCGCGCTGTTCTTCGCCGCCGGGTTCACAGCCTTGACAGAGCTGCGGCGACCAAAGTACGCCGTCCTCGTCGCAGCCCTTGCCATGACCCCCATGGTTCTGTTCCTCGGCGGGGGCATCAACCCCAACTCGTTGGAGATTGCCGCCACAATGGCTGCCTTCTCAGGTTTCGTCGTCGTCCTGGACAACCGAAGGGGTACCAAACGCGTGCTGCCCGCCCTGGCGACCGTCGCTGCCGCAACAGTGGTGCTCGCAAATGCCCGGCAAATATCGCTGGTGTGGTTGCTCTGTGCCCTCATCATCGGAGTTTGCTCATTCAAGCTGCGCAGGGTCGTGACCGTCTTCAGTGACCGAAGAGTACTGACGGCGGTGGCACTGGCAGTTCCGGGAGCCCTCCTGGGCCTGCTGTGGATGTACATCGCAGCGAACGGACCCGCAAACGTGGGGGTCGCTCCGGAAGGTATTGCCAGCCCACATCCCGACGCCCCCCTTTACAGGGGCTTCATAATCATGCTTGACCAGACTTACGACTTCTTCCCGCAATACATCGGCACGATGGGCTGGCTGGACACGCCGGTCCCCGAACTGGTTGCGCTCGTCTGGGGAGGCCTCATGATTGCAGGCCTTGTGGTCCCCTTCTGCGTCCGTCCTCTGCGCAACTGGACAGGTTACTGGGTGGCGCTGGCCATGCTGTACCTGGTCCCGGCGCTCCTGCAGACCGCATTGTGGCGCGGAATGGGATTCATTTGGCAGGGCCGCTACACGCTTCCCTTGGTGGTCGTTCTGTTCATCAGCGTGGGGCTTGGCCTGCGGAAGCTGCGGTTTCCCGGCGGCGCTCTGGCATTGCGAATTTCCCGGGTCGTCTTCTGGCTCATCGTGGCCTGCCACACGCTGGCCTTTGTCTACGTCCTGCGCCGCTATGTCGTCGGCATCAGCGAAATAGCCAACTGGCAAACCCTGTTTTCGTCACCGCACTGGCAGCCGCCCATGGGCTGGCTGCCCCTGACTGTCCTGTACCTGATAGTGACAGCGGCCGGAGCTTTGCTCCTGTTCCGTTATCTTCACCCCGGAGTTCCCCTGACGAAGGGAACCCTGTCCCGGAGCAACAGAATCCAGCCCAGTGCAGGGCCTGTGGCAGACAAGGCAGAAGAAACCATCGGTCGGGAGCCTGCTCCGTCAGGTGCTCCTTCTGCACCCGGCGCGCAATTGAGTGCCGGCGGAACCCTGCGGCACGAACACTAGGCTGACAGGAGTCATTCCCGCCGGTTCATGGCGCCTTGTCGTGACGCTTTCAAAGGTAATGGGCGCTGCCGTAGCACCAGAGAATCAAGGCGGAAAGCGCCGTGGGCCCCTGTGCCAAGCATGGGCGCGGCCAGGGAAACCAACCACCACTCGGAGTTGTCTCACCGCCGGCGAAGTTGCAAGCCCGCAGAGGGCCACACATGCTGCCTTACGAGCGGGCAGCTTCCGGTGTACGCCGGAAAATCCAGTGCCGGTAGAGGAAGTAATTCCACCCGGTCGTCAGGATGGTGGCAGCTGTCTTGCCAATGACGTACGTCCAGCCGACAGCGTCAAACCCCGTGACTATGAGGTCGCTGATCACGATGTTGACGATCACCAGCAGGATGTACTTCAGCGCGCTGATGCTGCCACTGTTGTTGGCGCGGAAAGTAAACAGGCGCTGCAAGAGGAAGTTGAAGACGAGGCTCACAACAAATGCGATAGGAGTGGCTATCCAGAGGGGGACGTCGAAGATCTCGTGAAGGATGGCAAGCAGCCCAAGATCCAAGGCGAAAGAAACGCCGCCAACAAGCAGGAATCTGACCACCGGATGCCGGTAGAGTCCCATGACGATCCCCGGAACAGCTGGAACAGCTTCAACGGGTGTTTCCGGCGGCGAAGGCATGCCTGGCGGGGGTGTTGGCACGGTTGGGCTATCCTCTCATGGTTGCGGAGTGTTCAGCCTCTGCACAGCCCGCCTCCACGCATCCTTAAAGCTATCACGCCTGGCCCGTTGACCCTTGCCCATGAAGGATGGCGGGCAAGCCCATTCGCGTGGGGACGCAGGGCGTCCAGTCCGTTGTCCAGGTCTTTGCGCCGGATGGCCAATTGACGGCAGTTGATTTGCACGGCCGAATTCTTGTGTACATATGAGGACCCGGCTGTTCCGACGGAACTCCTGGAATCTCCGTGGGATGCAACGACAGGACCGGGCAGCGGAAAATAATGGGATGAGTCCAGGATGGGAAGCTTTGGCCTTTCGCGGTCAGGTCCCGCCCCGCCGTCGTGCGCCAGACTCCGCCATGTGAAGTGGGAATGGGCTCATTCCTGGTAAAGCTCCACGTATGCTTTAAACCACCATGCGAACCTCCTTGCTCCTTCATAAACCAACATCCGCCGTCCGCAAATTCAGCGCCGTCCCGTCACAGCTTCACGTGCTTCTTATCGCGTGGCTTCTTATTGGCGCGGCCAGCACAGTCTGGTGCTTTGCATCCCCATTGATGTCGGCTCCCGACGAGGCAGCGCATACGATCAAGGCAGCAGCTGTTGCCCGTGGTCAGTACGGCGGGACGAGCTCTGGAGTACAAGGAGAGCTATTGACAGTAGAGGTTCCCAAGTACATCGCTGAAGTCCAAAACTTCAACTGTTACGCTACGCATCCTGAAATAACGGCCAACTGCTACCAGCCCACGGACGGTGCCGACCGCACGCCCGTCAAAGCAACGACTTCGGCCGGGAATTACAATCCCGTCTACTACGCAATTGTGGGGCTTGGTAGTCGGGGTATTGCAGGCGAACCTGCTCTTTACGCAATGCGTATTATCAGTGCGTGGGTCACCTCATTTTTCCTTGCTGCCTTCTTTTACGCGGCGAGCTGTATGCGTAAAAGCCGATATATGCTAATTGCCTCAGCGGTTTCCGTGACTCCCGCCGCCCTCTTCCTTTCCGGCGCAGTGAACCCCAACGGGTTGGAGATCGCAACGACGGGCGCTTTTTATATGGGCCTTTGCGTAATGCTTGAGAACGCGGGGAAGTCCAGGCCCAGCTGGTTGACAACCGCCATCGTTGTAATTTCGGGAATTCTTTTGGCCAACACCCGGCCGCTTTCACTGCTGTGGCTGGCACTTGCAGTTATGGCGGCCGTTATTGGTCATTCCCGGTTTGCGCTGCTTGCCTTACTGAAAGCTAAGAGGTTTCAACTCTCCGTCGTCTTAGTCAGCGTCTCATGCCTATTCGCCGTCTGGTGGACCCTAACTGCCCATAGCCTGGACAGCCTCTTCGCTGTGACACCTCCGCTGCCCGCCGACGAGGCCGCCATCCTTATGCTGGATCGGACAGTGGGTTACATGCGCGAATATGTAGGCGTCCTGGGTTCCCTTGACACCGCTCCCCCGGCAGCAGTCGTCTACACGTGGGTCCTTGGGTTTGGTTGGCTGCTCATGCTGGCCTTTACGGCCCGGCCAGTGAAACTCCGCTGGCCGGTGGCCCTGACAACTATTGCTGTTCTCGCTGTACCTCCCGTGCTTCAAGCGGGTTCCAGCGAGACAGTGGGGTGGATTTGGCAGGGCAGATATGCACTGGCTCTTGTAATTCTGCTGATTCTCGTTTCGGGGAGGGCCGTCCGGTTCCGGCCATTCAACCCATCGCCTTGGTCCGCCTCGCTAATCCGTTGGAGTCTCGTGCTGGGAGTCCTGGCCCACGCATACCTCCTTTTGCAGGGGTTGCGCCGATACACCGTTGGGTTACATGGGGACCACATCAACTGGACTGAAATGTTCGAACCCCAGTGGCAGCCTCCCATGTCATGGCAAGGGTTGGCCGTTGCCTACGTGATCGTCTTGTCCATTGCCGGGCTCTGTCTTTACCGACTCTTGATGACGCCGCAGCTTGCACCGCAAACACCGGGAAATATGTCCAAGGTGGCGAAATGAATAGTCGCCCCCAACAGATTTGGGGGCGACTTCCATTACGGCTGCTTCATCCCTTAATGGTGAAGATTGGTTTCCTGCTCCATGTCAAAGCTGACACGCCACGCCTCCATAGAGACCAGATCAGTAAGGGCTGAACGATAGTCCGCCGCCAAGCTGTCCCAGTTCCTGTAGAGCGCTGCGTGCTGGAGGGCAGACTCCTTAAGCATCTCTTTCAGTTTCCTGGGATCGCGCTTATACCAAGAGGCGGCGGTCCCCTCGGCGTTGGACACTACGACCGAATCGAACTGCGCCGTACGGAACCACCTGTTGTCCACATGGGCAAGGTAACCCTGGGGTCGTTCGAGCGAGTCCGCGGAGGGCTGCTTGAGCAACTGCCGGGCCACTGTCTTCAGGCCCCACTTGACCATGTCCTTCTTGGCGGGCATCTGGCTGTCGGCCTGCCCCGACGGTCCCGCTCCCAGGGGAGGTGCGGGGAAATCCTCTACATCTTCACGCAGCTGCGCATCAGGAAAGGAATCCCGCAGCTTGTTGATGCTTTCGAGCTTGGTGGCGAGGGACGGATGGAGGTGGGACGGACCAGTCATCAGGTCCGACCTCGCCGTCAGCCGGTTGCGGACAGTGAAGTACTGAAGCGAAACAAGGTGCTTCACGTCTTCCTGGAAAGATTCCCGCAACACGGAACCGCCCTTCGGCTGGGGGCTGTGGAGGAGGGCAGTTATCAGGCGGTTCCGGTTATGGAAATATGCCTGCCAGCCAACCAGGTCGTCCTTATCAATCCACGAGATGTGCCAGAGCGCCGCGCCGGGGAAAGAAACAGTCCGGTAGCCGGCAGCCCGGGCGCGGAGCCCATATTCCGAGTCGTCCCACTTAATGAACAAGGGCAGCGGAAGGCCGATGTCGCGTATAACCGAAGTGGGTACCAGGCACATCCACCAGCCGTTGTAGTCGACGTCGACCCGCCTGTGCAGCCACGGCGTCTGGCGGAGGTTGGACACGCTGAAATCGTGCCGCATCTGCATGTCCTGGTGAGGCTGGCTTGGTGAGAACCGCCGGGAGTCGATCGTCTCGCCCATTGAATACAGCGTGCTGCGGCTGTACAGATCGAACATGTGGCCGCCCACGATAGTGGGCTTCCGGCACCGGCCGGAGAAGGCCATCATGCGCAGGATACTTTCCGGCTCCATCACGACGTCGTCATCAAGGAGCAGAACGTAGTCGCTGCCGTTTTCCACGGCTTCATACATGCCGCGGGCGAACCCTCCGGAACCACCCAGGTTCGCCTGGTTGATGACCCTAAGCTTGGGACCGATGAGGCCTGCCACTTCGGCAAAGCCTGGTTGGTCGGCAACCTTATCCGTGCCCTGATCAACAATCAGCACTTCCTGTGCCAACTCGAGCGCTTCCGGGTGTTCTGCCAGGGCACGGACGTTGGCGAGGCAGAAGTCCGGCTTGTTCATGGTGGTGATCTGAATGGTCACCGTTTCGGCTGCTCGTTCTGCTGGCGTCCCCTCCCAGCGGGCCTCGCCCAAGATAAGGTCGCCGCGGCTTGAGGCCACGTCGAACCAATACCATCCGCCGTCACCAAAGGGTTTGATGGAAAGATTGAATTCGGTTCTTGCGTCACCGTCGACCCGCTTTCCATCGACACGTTGGATGTTTCCGCGGGCGTTTGATTTATATACGGTGATGGACCCGTGGCCGGAGGTTTCAACCACCAGACGAACTTCGCGCAGGTGGGTCCATCTGCGCCAGTAGCTGGCAGGAAAGGCATTGAAATACGTCCCCAGCGAGATTTGCTCTCCTGAACGCACGCGGAGGGAATAACGGGACAGAAGGTCGTCGAAATGCACCTCCCGTTGGCTGGAGCCAACAAGTTGCAGTTTTTCCTCTGCCCGTTTGGGATTCCGCGCCGACTCGTCACTTTCCCGGAAGCGTATTCCTGCTGCCGGGCCGGGGTCCGCATAGAGCGACATCGTGTCCACTCCGGACTCGGGCGGGAATATCACCCGCTGGAGTGTCGCCCAGTCCGGCGAACCGATCATGCGTCGACTCCCCCGCTTTCAAGCTGCACGCCGCTTTCGAAGTGCGGCCGGATCTTGTTATCGAACATGCTGAGCGCCGAACCGATGGCCATGTGCATGTCCAGGTATTTGTATGTGCCCAGACGGCCACCAAACAGGACGTCCTTTTCCGCCGCGGCCAGGTCGCGGTATTTGAGCAACCGCTCCCTGTCCGCAGAGGTGTTGACCGGGTAGTAGGGCTCGTCGCCCTTCTCAGCAAAACGCGAGAATTCGCGCATGATGATCGTCTTCTCGGTCTGGTAGTCACGCTCGGGGTGGAAGTGGCGCGGTTCGATAACGCGCGTGTAGGGGACGTCGTCATCGTTGTAGTTCACAACGGACGTGCCCTGGAAGTCACCCATGTCCAGGACTTCTTCCTCGAAGTCGATGGTGCGCCAGGAGAGGTCGCCCTCGGCGTAGTCGAAGTACCGGTCCACCGGACCCGTATAGACCACCGGGATGTTGCCCACGACTTTGTTCTTGCTGTACTCGTGCGACTCATCGAAGAAGTCGGTGTTGAGCCGGACCTCGATGTTGGGGTGCTCCGCCATCTTTTCGATCCAGGCGGTGTAGCCGTTGGTCGGCAGGCCCTCATACTTGTCGTTGAAGTAGCGGTTGTCGTAGTTGTAGCGAACGGGCAACCGGGAAATGATGCCTGCCGGCAGATCCTTGGGGTCGGTCTGCCACTGCTTGCCGGTGTAGTGCTTAATGAAGGCCTCATACAGCGGGCGGCCGATCAGTTGGATGCCCTTGTCATTCAGGTTTTGCGGATCGGTGCCTGCCAGTTCCCCGGCCTGTTCCTGGATCAGCTCACGGGCCTGTCCCGGGGTCAGGTTGGCGCGGAAAAACTGGTTGATCGTGGCCAGGTTGATCGGCAGGGAGTAGACCTCGCCCTTGTGTACGCCGTAGACCTTGTGGACGTAGTTGGTAAACGTCGTGAACCGGTTGACATACTCCCACACGCGCTCATTGGAGGTGTGGAAGAGGTGCGCCCCATAGCGGTGCACCTCGATTCCGGTCTGCTCTTCCTTTTCGCTGTAAGCGTTTCCGCCTATGTGGTGGCGCCGGTCGAGGACAACGACCTTCAGGCCCAGTTCGGTGGCGGCCTGCTCTGCGATTGTCAGGCCAAAAAAGCCGGACCCTACGATGACAAGGTCAGCGGTCACAAAATCTCCTGGTTCGAATGCGGGCAGCGCAATGGTGCGCATTGTCTGCTGCTCTAGCCTACCCGAGGGACTGTGCGGCCCGTCGAATCAGGCCTCGTGTGATGCTGCACACGAGCTTGCGGCTTTATCCACATACGGCGCGATGCGGCTGGGACGTGCTTCACCCCTTGGTTAGCGTGTGGGTACAAGTACGAAGGACCCCAACGCATGACGCTTAATTGCACCCTGGTCGCTGGCCCGGGATCCGGCCTGCAGCCATCACTGGAACTGTCCATCGATGTTCCCGGGGGCACACCCGGCCACGCGATACATGAACAGTTGGTGGGCAAGTTCGGCGCGGGCGCCGTCACAGTCGATGGCGAGGACCTGCGTTCCCTCGTCGTCGGCGTTCCTCCCCTTGTTGAGGCGGCGGTGCTCGTCGACAGCGGGTCCGCGCCTGCCAGCACACGGAGCCGGCGCCGGGTTGATGAAGTTGCCGCGACACTGGCCCTTACCGTGGACAGCGGAGCTGCAGCGGGAACGGTCATGCCGCTTCGCCGTGGCAGCTACAGCATTGGCCGCAGCGGTACGCGGATCGTCATTCCGGACCCTGAGCTCTCCCGTGAACATGCACGCGTCGTCGTCACGGACACGGACATCATCCTGATAGACCTGGACAGCGCCAACGGCACCTTTGTCGACGGCGAAAGGATCCGCAATGCCGTCATCACCACCGACTCCAGCATCAGGTGCGGGCAGTCCTGCTTGTCACTGGTGTTTGCCGACCTGCCGGGAAGGGTTCTTGAAGACGCGGGCAAGTCGGTCGCGCAACCTATCGTGGTCCGAGGCCGGGTCGACCCGGGCAACCGCCTGGTCCTGCTTCTGACGGCCTTGCTCCCGCTGGCCATTGGAATACTGCTGGCCGTGTTCACAGGTATGTGGATGTTCCTGGCATTCTCTGCTGCTTCGGTATTTTCCGTCCTGATACCGGCTGCCAGCGGACGCCGCCAGCGGCGGGAATTGTCGCTGGCGGTACGGGACGCTGTCCGGAAAGACAGGGACCGACGACGGCGGTCCGCACCTTCCCTTCCCCTGGTGGCACTTGCGGCCGCGGAAGCTGCAGGGACGGGCAGTTCCGACCCCGGCGACGGCGTCTGGTTGCGGCTTGGACTGGCAGAACAGGCGGCGAACGTGCGAATTGAAGCAGCAGGCGGCGATAAGCCCGTTCCCTCGGCCGGCATGGTGCCTGTCCTCCTCGACCCCGCACGTCCGTTAACCACTGTGGTCGGCCTGCGCGTTGCCGTTAATGGCAGCATCAGGTCACTGCTCATGCAGCTGGCGGGGTACCCGGCCGGGTGCAGGACGCATGTCCTGGTCCATGGGCTCCCGGAAGACCTGCCACTCGCCGCCCGGTTTCTTTCCGGGGTGACTCTGACCTCAGGAACTCTCGCGGGTGTGGACGCAGTTAAGGGCAAACTTCCCCAAGGCCGCGAGCGCGGAGTCCTTTTGCTGTTGGGAGAAGGCTCTACGGCGGCCGGGAACCCGGTCCGTGAAGCGGCCATTCAGCAGGGGTGGCGCGTTCTTCACTTCCTGCCTTCGGAGGGTGAGTGGCCTGAAGCCGACGTCCTGTTGTCGAACCGGAATTCGGTCCTGCGGCTGGATGGCCACCAAACCGGCTTCGTCGCTGACCTTGCGCCGGAGGATGTGTTCACCAATTTCTGCCGGTCGCTGGCAGGTAGCAGGCGCTGGAATGCGGAACAATCGAATTGTTTTCCCTCGTCCTGCAGCCTGGACGACATCCTGCCCCTGACGGCCGGCGCCACGGTCGAACGGTGGAACATCAGTGGGCGGGACGACAGACTGGCGGTACCTGTGGGCGTCAGCGCGGCCGGAACCAGAACGGTGGATCTCCAGTCCGATGGGCCGCACCTCCTGGTTGCGGGCACCACCGGTGCTGGAAAGTCCGAGCTCCTCCGGAGCTTCACGCTTGCACTGGCAGTGAGCTACCCGCCCGAGCGGGTCAACTTCTTCTTCATCGATTTCAAAGGAGGTTCGGGACTTGGCCCCCTCAGCGGGCTTGTCCACTGCGTTGGGCTGCAGACGGACCTTTCTGTTCCGGAACTGGAGCGGACACTGACGTCACTTCGAGCCGAAGTCCAACTGCGGGAGAGACGCCTTGCTGCGGCGGACGTTCCCGACATCTCCACGTACCGAAACACGCCGTGGGCACACGAACTTGTCCTGCCGCACTTGGTCATCGTTATTGATGAGTTCAGGATGCTCGTTGATGAAGCTCCGAAGGCCCTCCGTGAACTGATGCGCGTAGCATCCATTGGACGGTCGCTGGGCATCCACCTGGTCATGGCAACCCAGCGGCCACAAGGAGCCTTGACAGCCGACATCCGTGCGAACGTCACCTCCAGCATCGCCCTTCGGGTGCAGTCCGACATGGAATCGGTCGACATCATCAACTCCAGGGCGGCGGCCGCCATCAGTGTCGACACCCCCGGTCGGGCTTTCCTGGCCCGCGGGACGGAGCCGCCTGAGGAGTTCCAGGCGGCGTCCCTCGCTTCCGCGGGCGCGGGATCCCAACTGCCGGGAGTCGCCGTCCACCTGACAACGGAATACCTCACCCGGGGGCCGAACCACCCCGCCATTGCTGCACCCACTCCAGTGACTCCGGCACAGGCCGTGGAACCGCTGTCAGCAATGGTGAGGAGTCTTTGTGCTGCCCGGGACACGCCGGCTCCGAGGAGGCCTGTCGCTCCTCCCCTGCCGACGGAACTGGACGAAAGTGCTCCGGACGATCCGGCCGGTTCTGCAGTCCCTGGATGGCGGTGTCCCCCGCCCGTGGACTCGTGTGGCCAGGTAACGCTTGGCTTGATGGATTTACCTGCCGAACAACTGGTAAAACACTTGGGTTGGCAGCCTGGTGTCCATAGCCACGCGGCCTTCATTGGCAGCCCTGCTTCCGGCGCCGGAGGATCCTTGGAAATGACCATTGGACGGCTGATGGCGAGTCCCCGGGAAGCGCATTTCTACTTCCTCGACGGCACTGGAAGCTTCTCGGAGCTCGCCCGCGAAAGCCGGACAGGTGCGCATGCGGTAATCCACGATCTTCGGCGAGGGGTACGCGTGCTGGAGCGACTTGTCGAGGAACTGGGCCGGCGCCTGGCCCAGCCAGCGACTGTGCGCGTACCTCTCACCGTCGCCATTTCCGGTTGGGGCTCCTGGGTTGCCGCTTTCCGGTCCGGGCCGTTGGCCTGGGCGGAAGACCTGGTCCAGGACCTCGTCCGCGACGGCGCCATGGCTGGAATTACCCTGTTGCTGTCGGGAGAGCGGGAGCTGGTTACCGCCAGATTCTTCGCCGCCATTCCAAACCGCTTCTACTTCCCGGCTGGATCCACAGAGGAAAGCCGCGCACTGTGGCCCAGGATGCCTGCCACTGCGGGAGTCGAAGGCAGGGCTGTGGCCTTCGGCCCCATCGCTGGAGGTGGCCCCGCTGTCTGCCAGTTTTACCGACGTCCAGCCCGGGACGGCGGTGACGTGAACACTGCCAAACACCCGAGGGCCTCGTCGCCCCCGTTTCGGGTGGATCCCCTACCCGCCCTCATCACGACAGGACAGGTGGCAGCCTTGGCGGCATTGACGTTGGCACAGCCTTCAACGCCGCCGGACAAGGCGGTATCGCGACCTTTGGACGGGAAACCACGTCGCAGCGGTGGAAGCAGCGCGTCAGGCCAGGTCCCGGGAGACCGCAGGCATCATCAGGAGGTCATCCTGGGTGTGGCCGGGGACGAGGCGGGCGCAGTCTCCGTCCGGCTTCCGCGTGGGGGCGTCGTCGCGGTTCTTGGCAACCCCGGAAACGGCAAGAGCAACACCCTGCAGGCCTTGGTGGCGCTTAATCCTGAACAACCGTGGTGCATGCCTTCTGAATCTCCGGAGTCCACGCCAGACTGTTGGGGTGACCTGCTCCTGCAGGCTCAGGGAGGCGTGCTGCCACGGGACGCAGTGCTGCTCGTGGATGACGTCGACCTGCTTGGCCCGCCCGCGTGGAGGGCGCTGGAGCAGTTGAACGCCTTGGGCCATTCGCTCGTGGTTGCCGCCGCCTACAGCCCCGCACTTATCCAACGTGTTCCACTCATGATGGGCGCGAGGACTTCAGGGGTCGGACTGCTGCTTGGCCCTCGATCCTCTGCCGACGGGGACTTCTACGGGGTCCGCTTCGAAGTGGAGCCACACTCCCCGCCGGGAAGGGGTGTCCTCATTTCTTCCGGCACTTCCCAAGCGCTGCAGGTGGCCTGGGCAGGCGCGGAAGAAAAGGCTTCCGGGACCGGCTAAGGGCTCATACTTCCCGCCCGCGGAACAGCGCTCCGACTAGTCTTCCGGGCTGGTTGGAAACATCAACCGGCCACTGCGGCACCTCAGAGGGTGGGAGGTGCGCTACCTGTCCGGGAGGCGTGGTTGATCACCTTGTTGGAAAACAAAAAGACAATCGCGACGACCGCCGGAACCAGCATTGCCAGCCCGGCCAGGACCAGCCCGCTGGTCAGGGCCGGCACTCCAATGGTCAGGACGAACAATTGTGCCACCAACGCAGCGGCCCGGGTCCAGCGGTACCCACGGTAAAGAAAGACAGCCACAGCGAACAGCCAGGCCGAAAAGGCCAGCAGGAGGCCGAGGGTGAAGACAGCGCCCCAGAACGACAGGACAGGGCTTCCCGAGACCAATTCGTATGCATACCAGCCCGCAGCAGCGAGAAGTGCGGTGGCCTCAGCAGCCGCCACAAGGGACACCACCTTTGCCGCACCGGGGACAGCGGCCGGCCGGCCACCGTCCTGATGGTCCGGCCCGTCAGGGCTGTCGGGAGAAGATGCACTGCCTGCTGGTTCTGCGGGGGGTCTTGACACACTGGCACCCTACCGGACATAGTCTGACACTGGTGAGGGCAGGAGCCGGCACTGTGATGCATCGCTCAGGTTTCGAGGGATATCGTGCGTTCTTACCCCTTGTTTACACAGCGTTAACATGACAGGCTTGATGCAGATGACCAAGGGGGCCCCAGAGGGCCCTTTTCCTTTGTAGCCACTAGTGAATAATTTCACAAAGGCACTTCCCAGAAATGGAGCAACTGATCAGCATGGATTGGCGTAACCGCGCAGCGTGCCTCGACAAGGACCCGGAACTGTTCTTCCCCGTTGGAAACACAGGCCCTGCCCTCCTGCAGATCGAGGAAGCCAAGAGCGTCTGCCGCCGGTGCCCGGTTGTGGACACCTGCCTGCAGTGGGCCCTTGAATCCGGCCAGGACGCGGGCGTATGGGGCGGTATGAGTGAAGACGAGCGCCGCGCCCTCAAGCGCCGCGCTGCCCGTGCCCGCCGCGCCTCCTAGCACGGCCAGCCACACGTAAACCTCCCGGACATGGCCCAAAGCCAATCGGCCGGACATCGCAAAGACCCCGGGACATCCCACACTGGATTGTCCCGGGGTCTTTCGTTGGCTTAGCCGCTGGTAACTCGGCTGTGGTCTCCGGAATCAGGCAGAGGCCACGCCTGGCCGGTGCCTACTTGCCCGCCAGGCTGAGCCGGATCTTGACCTCGGTCCCGCCGCCGTCGCGGCGTTCCCACGTGATGGTGCCGCCCAGTTCGCTGGTTACCAACGTGCGCACAATCTGAAGCCCCAGCCCCTCGACGTGCGGAGTCTGCGGTAGTCCCACGCCGTCGTCGGCGATGGTCACTGTCAGTTCTTCACCGTCTTCCGCCTCAGACCGGTCAGCAACCAGCCACACTGTTCCTGCCCTGCCCTCAAGCCCGTGCTCAACCGCGTTGGTGACCAGTTCGTTGATGACCAACGCAAGCGGCGTGGCCAAATCGCTGGGAAGCTCACCGAACGTTCCCGAACGCTCGGTCCTGACCTGTTGCGACGGCGACGCCACCTCAGCCGACAGGCGGAACTGGCGCCCAATCAGCTCGTCAAAATCAACGCTCTGGGTCAGGCCCTGCGACAAGGTTTCGTGGACCAGGGCAATGGTCGCAACCCGGCGCATGGCCTGCTCCAGCCCCTGCTTCGCCTCATCGCTCACCATGCGCCTCGACTGCATCCGCAGGAGCGCAGCCACGGTCTGGAGATTGTTCTTGACCCGGTGGTGGATCTCCCGGATGGTGGCATCCTTGGTCACCAGCTCCATCTCACGCCGTCGCAGCTCAGAGACGTCCCGGCAGAGAACCAGCGCACCAAACCGCTGCTGTTCATCCCGGAGCGGAATCGCCCGCAGGGACAGGCTCACTCCACGGGACTCAATCTCGCTGCGCCACGGCATACGTCCGGTAACCACCAGCGGCAGGGTCTCATCAACCATGCGCCGGTCCTTCAGGAGGCCGGCGGTTACCTCCGCAAGCGAGCGTCCCTCCAGGGATTCGCCGTCACCCAGGCGCCGGAAGGCAGAGACGCCGTTGGGGCTCGCGTACTGCACCACGCCGTCGGCATCGAGCCGGATCAGCCCGTCCCCCACACGGGGCGCACCCCGCCGGGACCCGGTGGGCGAGGCAAAGTCAGGCCACAGCCCCAGCGTTCCCATCCGAAGCAGGTCGTAGGCGCACTGGCGGTAGGTCAGCTCCAGCCGGGACGGCATTCGCGAGCTGGACAGGTCCATGTGGGTGGTGACCACGGCAAGGGTACGGCCGTTCCGGACCATGGGGACGGCCTCCACCCGCAACGCCATTTCGCTGTTCCAGTTCGTTTCACTGGAGCGCTCGATGGACTTGCTGTGCCAGGCCTTGTCCACCAGGGGCTTCAGGTCGGAGCGGATCCCCTCCCCCACAAAGTCGCTATGGAAGGCGGTATGCGTGGTGGAGGGGCGCACGTGGGCCAGGGCAATATAGCCAAGCTCAGGGTGGGGGAACCACAGCGCCAGGTCCGCGAACGCAAGGTCAGCGACCATCTGCCAGTCCCCCACCAGGAGGTGCAGCCATTCGGCATCGCCCGGCCCGAAATCAGCATGTTCCCTGATAGGGTCCGTAAAGATTGCCACTGCACCTCCATTTGCGACGCCGCACCGCTAGCGCCGGACGATTGACCTCAAGAGCCTCAATGCTACCGACAGTGAAGCCATGTCGTCGGCCTCGAGCGCATTCACCTCATCGAACATGCTCTTCGCCCTGCCCAACTGCTCGGCATTCTGCCCTTCCCAATCCTTGAGCCGCGCCTCGGGCGCGTCCGTGGCGGAGGTGGCGTCCAGCACCGCCGTCGTTATGTCCGAGACGGTGGAGTACAGGTCATCCCGCAGGGCCGCGCGGGCCAGGGCCTGCCACCGGTCCTGCCGGGGCAGGCTGCTGATCCGTTCGAGCAGGGAATCCGCGTGGAACCGGTTAAAGACGGTGTAGTAGACGGCAGCGATGTCCTCGACGCGGTCCTTCCGTGTCCGGGCAATCTTGGCGACATCCAACAGCACGAAGCTTTCGAACAGCTCCGCCCAGCGCAGCGCGAGGTTCTCGGGAAGGTTCCATTCGCGTCCCTTCTCCAACCATTCGGCCACCCGCTGCCGGTCATCGCCACGCAGGTAGTCCAGGAGGCGGGCGCGCATCGGATCCATCAGCGGCTTGAACTCGCCCACCACGTCCGCGATGGGGCGCGACACGCTTTCCTGGCTCAACAGCCACCGCACTGCCCGGTCGAGAAGCCGGCGGATGTCCAGGTGGACCGTGCTCCAGTGCTCGGTGGGGAACGAAGCAGGCAGGCTGTTCAGTTCGGCCACCATCGCATCGAGCTCATAGACCTCCCGCAGCGCCACGAAAGCCTTCGCGACAGCCACTTCGCTGGCCGATGTCTCCTCCATGACGCGGAAGGCGAACGTGATTCCACCCAGATTGATCATGTCGTTGGCCACCACGGTGGCAATGATTTCCCGGCGCAGCGGGTGGGTATCCAGCTCCGCGTCAAAACGTTCACGCAGCTGGTGCGGGAAGTAGGAACGCAACGTGTCCCGGAACCAGGGGTCATCCGCGAGGTCGCTGTCCCGGAGCGCCGAGGCAAGCTCGATCTTGGCATAGGCGGCCAGCACCGACAGCTCGGGAGAGGTGAGGCCCTGCCCTTGCTGCAGCCGTTCGCGCAGGACTTCTGTGGTAGGCAGCGCCTCCAGGTCCCGCTTCAGGTCTGCGCTCTTCTCCAGCCAGTCCATGAGCCGTTCATAGCTGGGGCTCCATTCCGCCACCCGGGTCCGGTCGTTCAGGAGCAGGATGTTCTGGTCGATGTTGTCTTCGAGGACCAGCCGGCCGACCTCGTCTGTCATGGATGCAAGGAAGTCTGCGCGTTCGGCCTCAGGCAGCTTGCCCGCGGCGACCATCCGGTCCACGAAGATCTTGATGTTCACTTCGTGGTCGGAGCAGTCGACGCCGGCCGAGTTGTCGATCGCGTCGGTGTTCAGGATGACCCCCTGCAGGGCAGCTTCAATGCGTCCGCGCTGGGTCATGCCCAGGTTGCCGCCTTCACCGACCACTTTGACCCGCAGGTCCCGGCCGTCGACACGGATCGCATCATTTGCCTTGTCGCCCACAGACGCGTTGGTCTCCGAGCCCGCCTTGACGTACGTCCCGATTCCGCCGTTGTAGAGAAGGTCTGCCGGTGCCAGCAGGATGGCCCGCAAGAGCTCGGGCGGACTCAGTTCGGAAGTCTCCGCGGACAGCCCCAGCGCGCTCCGCACCTGCGGGGATAGCGGAATGGACTTGGCTTGCCGGGCAAAGACCCCGCCGCCTTCACTGATCAGCGACTTGTCGTAGTCGTCCCACGAGGACCTGGGCAGCTCGAACAGCCGCTGCCGCTCCACAAAGGAAGATTCCTCGTCCGGGTTGGGGTCCAGGAAGATATGGCGGTGGTCGAACGCGGCCAGGAGGCGGATGTGCCGGGAGAGCAGCATGCCGTTGCCGAAAACGTCCCCTGACATGTCTCCCACACCCACCACGGTGAAGGGTTGCGTCTGCGTGTCCAGATCCAGCTCACTGAAATGCCGCTTGACCGATTCCCAGGCACCCCGGGCGGTGATGCCCATTGCCTTGTGGTCGTACCCCACCGAGCCGCCGGAAGCGAAGGCGTCGCCCAGCCAGAACCCGTACTCCGCGGACAGGCCGTTTGCGATGTCCGAGAACGTCGCGGTTCCCTTGTCCGCCGCGACCACAAGGTAGGAGTCGTCGTCGTCATGCCTCACAACGTTCGACGGCGGGACGAGCCGCTCGCCGCCGGCTTCGGTAACGAGGTTGTCAGTCAGGTCCAGCAGCCCGCGGATGAAGGTCTTGTAGCTTTCAACCCCTTCAGCCATCCAGGCTGCCCGGTCGACTGACGGGTCCGGAAGCTGCTTGGCGAAGAAGCCACCCTTCGCCCCGGTGGGGACGATGACGGCATTCTTGACGGTCTGCGCCTTCACCAGGCCCAGGACCTCGGTGCGGAAATCCTCGCGCCGATCGGACCAGCGGAGGCCGCCGCGGGCGACCTTGCCGAACCGCAGATGGGCACCCTCCACCCTCGGGGAGTAGACCCAGATTTCGAACATGGGCCGCGGGAATGGCAGCCCTTCAATCTGTGCCGGATCCAGCTTGAAGCTCAGGTGTGGCTTGTCCTGGTAGAAGTTGGTGCGGAGGGTGGCCTCGATGAGGTTGACGAAGGTGCGCAGGACGCGGTCGGCGTCGAGGGTGGCAACTTTCTCGATGGACACTGCCAGTTCCTGCCGGACGGTCGTCTGGGCTTCCCCGCGGCCGCCTTCGCCGATGGCGGGATCAAAGCGGGCGGCAAAGAGTGCCGTCAGGCCCCGGGTCACATCCGGGTTGGCCAGGAGGGTGTCCGCCATGAAGCCGAAGGAGCTGCTGTTGCCCATCTGGCGCATGTACCTGGCGTAGGCCCGAAGCACCGTGATCTGGCGCCAGTGCAGGCCTTCGCGCAGAACCAGGCGGTCAAAGCTGTCAGATTCGGCAGCACCGGTGACCGCCGCACCGAATGACTCGGCAAGGAGCTCACCCGTGGACACCGGATCCACCCCGGCCGGGTACTTCAGCCCCAGGTCATAGAGGAAGAAGTCCCGGTGGTCGGCTGTTTCGATTTCGAAGGGGCGTTCATCAAGGACTTCAAGTCCCAGGTTGTGGAAGTACGGCAGGATCTGGCTCAGGCTCTTGGGCTCCAGCATGTAGAGCTTGACCCTGGCGTCTTCCTCCAGCGTGGCGCCGGCCCCCTCAGGAAGGTACACATGGACGCCGGGCCGGTCCTGACGGGCGCCGGTGTTCCTCTCGGCGGCCGCACCGTACTTCTCGAAGCGGGAGATGTCTTCCAGCGCGTCTTCGACTTCGTAGTCCACCCGGTAGCTCGCGGGAAACGCCTCGGCCCAGATGGCGGCGAGCTGCTTGGCTTCGGCCGGGTCCCGCCCCTCACGCAGTACTTCCGCGATGCCTTCGCTCCAGGACCGTGCCGCGCGGACCAGCCGCTTTTCCAGTTCGTCGCTGTTGACGTGGCTGACGTCGGCGTCCTTGGGCAGCCGGATGCGGAAGAACAACCGTGCGAGGGCTGATTCGGTCATGCGTGCCTCGTAGTCGATCGACACCGCCTGGAACGTCTCGCGGAGTTCCTGCTCGATACGGAGCCTAACGTTTGTGGTGTACCGGTCGCGGGGCAGGTAGACCACAGCGGACATGAACCGTCCGTAAATGTCAGGCCTCAGGAACAGCCTGGTGCGCCGCCGTTCCTGCAGCTTCTGAATACCGAGCGCCGTTGCCGCCAGATCGGGAATTTCGATCTGGAACAACTCATCACGGGGGTAGGTCTCCAGGATTCCCAGGAGGTCCTTGCCGGAGTGCGAGTCCGGTGGGAAGCCTGCGCTCTGCAGCACGGCGTCGACCTTTTCCCGGACGATGGGAATGTCGCGGACGGATCCGGCGTAGGCGCTGGTGGCGAAGAGTCCGATGAAGCGCCGCTCGCCGTTGACGTTGCCTGCGGCGTCGAAACTTTTGACGCCAATGTAGTCCAGATAGGCCGAACGGTGAACCGTGGAACGGGAATTGGCTTTGGTGATCACAAGGGCGCGCTTTTCCCGCGCCTTCTTGCGGCCGGTGTCGGTAAGGTGCTGGATGTGCGGGGAGTCGGCGGCCGCCCGCAGCAGCCCCAGGCCGCTGTCCTCACGCAGTTCCAGGACGTCCTCGCCGTCGACGTTGAGCAGGTCGTATTCCCGGTAGCCGAGGAATGTGAAGTTCCCGTCGTCCAGCCAGCGGAGCAGGTCCTTGGCCTGCCGCAGCTCTACAATCTGCGCCGAATTTGCCACCTGGTCCAGGCTTTCGGAGATCTCCAGTGCCTTTTGGCGCATCTTGGACCAGTCCTCGACGGCCGCCCGGACATCCTTCAGCACGCGGGTAAGGCCTGCGAGGAGCGATTGCTTGGCGTCGTCGGACACGCGGGAGATTTCGACGGCGATCCAGGACTCCATGTGCGAGGCGTCTTCACCCTGCGCGATCAGGTGGGAAAGGTTGGGCATGGCTGCCGTATCCCCGCTGGAGATTCCCAAGTGCGCGGGAACCCGGTTGACCTTGACCAGTTCACCGGTTTCGCGGTTCCGGGTAGCGACGAAAAGCGGGTGGACCACCAGCTTGATGGCGGCGTGCTGGCGCACGAGCTCGGCGTTGACAGAGTCGACGAGGAACGGCATATCGTCTGTGACGACAAAGATGACGCTGCTGTCCTCTTCGTCGTTAATCGAGATCTTCGCCTGTCCGGGCTGCCGGACAGCCGCCGCGGCCCGGTGCTGGCTGGCCCGCGCCTCAAGGACATCGCGGGGGTAGCTTCGGGCATCCTCCTCAGCCAGGTGCTGGTAGTAGTCCCCCATGAAGCCTTCAAGGCCTTCAATGGAGAGGGGCTGGTCCTCCACGCTGGATCCAGACGACATCGACAACGCCTCCATATGAGATATTCGCCGCACCTTTGCAGCTCTTATGGCGAGCCTAGTCGTTTGCCCTTCACCGTGGTGTGGAAGAAAATACAGAGGATTTCGCTTTTCGCTGGCCGGATGCACAAACCAAGGCTCGGATCGCACTTCTCAGCGGAGACTCCGGGCAGGCTTCGAGAAGGAGCGAGCCAGCCAGGAGGGCTGCATCCGCGGCTGCGGGATCGTGGGGAATGAAGGCGGAAAGCCCGGTGGCCGGTCCGTATCGTTCCCATGCGTCCCGCAACTGCCGCTCCGGGCCCCGGCCCACGGCGGAGGCCCGCACCTTGTTCATGACGACAGTCGGTGACGCCTGGGGAACTGCCGCCTCCAGCTCAGCGAGACCGCGAACCATGCGGGGAACACCCACGGGGTCCGCGGCACCAACAGCGTAGACCGTGTCCGCCAGTTCCAGGGGGCGCAGTGTGGCAGCATTCCTCCGAGGCGCCATCGTGTCGAAACTCAGTTCCTCATCCGCCTCCAGGCAGAACCCGGTGTCGACCACGACCACGTCGGCCACCTGCCGGGCTCGTTCCAGGACCAGCGACAAGGCGGCGGCCCGGAGTTCCGTCCAGCGGTCTGCCCGGGTTATGCCCGTTAACACCCGGAATGTGCCGGAGGACGTGGCGACTCTGGTTGCCACCTTGCGGAGGCCATCGGCGTCCAGCAGACCCTGGTCGGCAAGCCTGCACGCCTGGGCCAGGCCGGCTGACTCATCCAGTAATCCAAGCACGGCCGCGACGCTGGCGCCGTAAGTGTCGGCGTCGATCAGCAGAACGTCCTGCCCCTCCGCCGCCAACTCGCCGGCGATGTTCACCGCGATCGTGGTTCTTCCCGGGGACCCCGCCGGACCCCAGACGGCCACGACCTTTCCGCTTCCGGAACTCTCCGTGCCAGGATCCGGCTCCACGGGTTTCGTAACCAGGGCAGCGCCGGTGTCAGAACCTGCACTTAGGCCTGTTGGGCGGATGGCTCCGGTCAGCTGCGCCACAGCCTCAGCGATCCTGTCCGACAGCTGGGCGGACTCAACCCCAGTCACAGCGGAGGCAACACCGATCTTCCGGAGCCGGGCTGCCTCCTCTGCGCTGTCAGTCAACGCAACCACCGCAACGCCAACAGCCCCAAGGCGGTCCACCAGGGAGGCGGTCAGTCCCTCGGACCCCTCAGCCACCACTGCGGCCCTGGCCAGGCCACTTTGGCAGGCCGCGAGCAGCTCGGGAAGTTCCGCGCACCTTCGCACCACCGTGACCGGACCATGCAGCCTCTCGAGTCCGCCCACCAGATCCTCGCGGCTTTGCCCCACGGTGACGACGGGGATGCTCACTTGGCTCCACCCGGGTTCCACACAACGGAGATCTTCGCCTCATTGGCCTGGGCACCCAGCAGGGCAGGCATCTGCTTGTCATCCACCAGGACCATCAACACCGTGCTCTTTGAGGACCCAAGGGCAGTGGACCCGCTGGCAACCTCAGCGATTTCGGCCCCCGGGAGAATGAGTTTGGGTTCACTGAACCCGTTTTTTGCATCCGGCTGGGCGACCCAGACATCGACGCGGGCTCCCGCGACGGCCTGCGACGGCAGCGTCTGCTCAATATTGAGGGCGACAGGTTTCCGGTCCAGCTCGTCGACCTCACCGAGGCTTGCCCGTGGAACCAACTGGTCCTTGGCGATCCTTTGCATGGCCACGACGCCCTGCGGCAGGCCCGACTCGACGGTGATGTAGTGCTGTTCGGTATCGCCAAGCCGCACTTTAGCCCGGACGACGTTCTCCTGCGTCAGCCGTTCTCCGACCCCGATTCCCTCCCGCGCCGCATAAACCTCCGTGGTGCGGTCTGCGCTGCCAACGAGGTAGATGACACCAGCGACGGACACCAGGACCAGGAGAACGCCCACCAACAGCCGGGGATCCCTCCACGAGGGCCGTTTAAGCCGTGCTGCAGTGGCATTTGCATCTGGAACCATACCGTTCTCCCCCTAGGCATCCCGGACCTCCACCCAGTGGCCCGGTTTCCTCATTGTTGCCGCAAGGCCCCCTGAACAAAAGTCATTTTCTTAAATGCCGCCAAACTGTGGATAACAGCCCCAAAATGCGTCATTTGGTGGCAAAATAGGTGCATGCCAAGGTTCCTCACCCTCGCGGATGTCGCGGAGCAGCTCCAGATCAACTCGCCTGCCGCTTACGCCCTGGTCCGCAGCGGCGAGCTCAAGGCCATCCAGGTGGGCGGCCGCGGCCAATGGCGCGTCGAAGAGAAGATGCTGGAGCAGTACATCGAGGAACGCTATGCCGAGGCCAGCCGCATGATCCGGGAATCGCGCTCCAAGTCGGTCTAGCCCGCCGCTGTGGCGCCCGATTTGTTCGATCTGACCATCGCCACCACGGCGAACGGGATGGCTGATACCTGGCCCACACTGCTATTTCTTCGCGCCTCGCCCGGTATCACGGCGGCCAGGTCCAGGTGATCGCTCCCGACCCGGTCGATGACGCCCGCCAGCCGCGTGGTTCCGGCTCCGCCACCGATCGTCACCACCAGCTCTGCGCGGTCCCGCGCCAGGCCCCGCAGCGAGTGGGCAAGTCCGAGTGACCGGCGGACACGCGACTTCTCTGCCCGCACATGCCTGCCCAGCCCTGTATAGCGCGCTGCGGCCCAGTAGGGAATGAGCACTTGGTGCTGGCCTTCGTCCAGCACCAGCGCGTCCGCACCCGCATGCACCAGCTCCCCCTGCACCGAATCACCGCAGAGCAGGTGGACGCCGATCCTGCAACCGATCGTTGCCCGGAGCCGGTCTTCAAGCGGCAGGCCGACCATCTCGGCCCGTGCCCGCTCATTGACCTCCGTCTCGAGGGCCAGGCGATCGATCTCCGCCAGCTGGCTTTCCATGTCGTTGAAGAGTGCATCCCAGCGCATCCCGTCAGCGTAGGGTCCCCTTGTCCGACCGTCAACGCCCGCAATTTTTCTCTACAACGTCTGGACAAACATCCGACGCTGCGCTCAGACTGTTCAAACAGCAGCAAACTGCATCAAAATGCATCGAAAGAGGAAAAATGGCAGGTTTCGTTGGCGGAAGATGGTTCGATGCAGCCATGGCCCTGGCAGTGCTGGCACTGGGCATTCTGCTTTGCCTCCTCGGGGCGGGCCTTCTCACACATTGGAAGGTATCCGCGGCACATCACCACGAGGCGTCAACCGATGTCCTCCTGGCAGCAGCATCAGCGGCCGCAGGCCTTGCCCTGCTGCTGTGGTGGACCATCTCGATCCTGGGCGCCGGAGCAGCAGTCCTGCTGGAACATCTGGGGGAGCACGGCGCTGCCGCGGCCGCACGCAAGCTCTCCCCCGCCTTCATGCAGCGGGCCGTGGTTGCCGTCCTGTCGCTCCAACTCGTCACGGGTGTTGCGGCACATGCGGCACCGGTTCCACCGACGCCCGAATGGACGCCCACCCAGGCACGGTCATCCTCGCCGTCAATCCCTGCGGAAAGCCCGGATGGAGCCGGGTACGGCGGACGCGGCATGTCCGCGGGCAGCAATGGCCAGCCACAGTTCGTCCCGGAGTGGAAACCATCAGCAAGCTGGGAAGAACCGGACCCGGAACCGGCAGGAACAGGCGCCGGCCCACAACAGGCCTCCACGCTTGACCCTGGATGGCAGCCTGCTGTCCAGGTGGTTGAGCCCGGTCTGCTGGTCGCACCCCAAACCAGGACCCTCCCGGATACCGGCGTTGCCGGCCCGGGCGGCAGCTCAGGGGAAGTCGCAGTTCTCGCCGGCGACACGCTGTGGGACATCGTGGCGAACTACCTGGGCCCCGAAGCGTCGGATGTGGACATCGCTCTCGAATGGCCCCGATGGTACGCCGCCAACCGTGCGCAGATCGGCGGAAGTCCCGATGTCCTGTTGCCCGGCCAGGTCCTCCAGGCACCCACAGCTCCCTACCGCTAAGAACTCCGGCACGTCCACCCACAGCCGGCCGAACCAACCAGACGAAAACGCCAGCCAGCTCAACACAGCCAATCAACCAAGGGGAACACCATGACCGCAGTGACACCTGCACGGGCCGGCCGGGGGCTGGCCGCCGACACCAGGGATGGCGGGAGGAGCATCGGAAGCAAGGCAACTGCGTCCACAGCACCGAAGCCGCCAGATCAGTCGGCCGGGACCGTGCTGGCGCCGCTGCGGCCCGTCAGCGAGGCCGCTGAAGTCCGCGCCATCACGCGCGGCACGGTTCAGGCCTCCATGGAGGTCCTGGCCGGAATCCGTCCTGTCCACCAGTTGGCGCGCCGGCTGGACCCGCGCTGCCTGGCAGCGCTGCAGCACCGGGCGGCACTGATCAGGCGCGAACTTACCAGGACCGGCAATCCTGCCCTGGCCCGGCTCCACCGGAATTCAACAGTCCGGTGCGTACGGGTCTGCGAGGTGGCTGACGGAATCTACGAAGCCAGTGCCGTGGTGGTGGATGATGTCCGTGCCCGCGCCGTCGCTGTCCGGCTTGAGCGCAGCAAGCAAGTCTGGCGGATCGTTGAACTCGTCATTGGCTGAGCCACCGGTGGTGTGCACGGCTGCAGAGGGAAGCAGGCAGGGCAGGGACGATACCGTCCCTGCCCTGCCTGCTGTTGCCGGTAACTTACCGGCGTCCTGCTAGCGCTTCTTTTTCTTGCCGGTCCGCTTCGCTGCGTCCTGTGCAGCTGCCTTGGCGGGGTTTCCTGAACGGCCGGCCCCCTGGCGGGTTTCCACCCGGGTCTGGGTTCCACCGCTCTCACTGGGGGCGGTGTACTGCAGCTGGGCCGGCTTCTCCGGCGCTTCCAGACCGGCGGCGTGAACCTGCGGATCGACATGCTCGGTGTGGCCACCGGAAGCGTCCTGGACGACGACGTCCTGGGCAGGAGTTACTTCCACTTCAAGGTTGAAGAGGAACCCAACACTCTCCTCGCGGATGGCCTCCATCATGCTCTGGAACATGGCGAAGCCTTCACGCTGGTACTCCACCAGCGGATCGCGCTGCGCCATGGCGCGCAGGCCGATGCCTTCCTTGAGGTAGTCCATCTCGTAGAGGTGTTCCTGCCATTTGCGGCCGATAACCGAAAGCACCACACGGCGTTCGAGTTCGCGCATACTTTCGGAGCCAATGGTTTCCTCACGGGCCTGGTACACCAGGCGGGCATCCGAGAGGATCTCCTCCTTGAGCATCTCGACCGTCACCCGGGACTTCCCGCCGGCTTCCTCGATGATCTCTTCGGCTGTCAGGCTGACCGGGTAGAGAGTCTTCAAATTCGCCCACAGCTGGTGGAAGTCCCAGTCGTCGCCGTTGCCTTCTGCGGTTGCGGCGTCGATGAGGGCGGTGATGGTGTCCTCCACGAAGAACTGGACCTTCTCGTGCAGGTCATCGCCCTCGAGGATGCGGCGGCGGTCGCTGTAAATCGCTTCGCGCTGGCGGTTGAGGACGTCGTCGTATTTCAGGACGTTCTTGCGCTGCTCTGCGTTGCGGCCTTCCACCTGTCCCTGGGCGGAGGCGATGGCACGCGACACGAGCTTGGACTCGAGCGCGACGTCGTCCGGGACGGAACTGTTCATCAGCCGTTCGGCAGCCCCGGAATTGAAGAGCCGCATGAGGTCATCGGTGAGGGAGAGGTAGAACCGCGATTCGCCGGGGTCGCCCTGGCGGCCGGAACGGCCACGAAGCTGGTTGTCGATACGCCGGGATTCGTGGCGCTCGGTGCCCAGCACGTAGAGGCCTCCGAGGTCCAGGACTTCCTCGTGTTCGTCCTTCACGGCCTGCTTGGCTGCTTCGAACGCGGCTGGCCAGGCGGCTTCGTACTCTTCGGAGTTCTCCTCCGGGTCAAGCCCGCGCGTGGCGAGTTCTGCCACTGCTGTGAACTCGGCATTGCCGCCCAGCATGATGTCGGTGCCGCGCCCAGCCATGTTAGTGGCTACGGTGACCGCGCCCTTCCGGCCCGCCTGGGCAACGATGGCAGCTTCACGGGCATGGTTCTTGGCGTTCAGGACCTCGTGGCGGACGCCTTCCTTTGCGAGGAGCTTGGAGAGGTACTCACTCTTCTCGACGCTGGTGGTGCCCACGAGGACGGGCTGGCCCTTTTCGTGCCGTTCGGCGATGTCCCGCACGACGGCGTCGAACTTCACGACCTCGTTCTTGAACACGAGGTCCGGCTGGTCGATGCGCTGCATGTCGCGGTTCGTGGGGATGGCCACAACCCCAAGCTTGTACGTGCTCATGAACTCGGCCGCCTCAGTCTCGGCGGTGCCCGTCATGCCGGAAAGCTTGCTGTACATGCGGAAGTAGTTCTGCAGTGTGACGGTGGCCAGGGTCTGGTTCTCCGCTTTGATCTCGACGCCTTCCTTGGCCTCGATCGCCTGGTGCATGCCCTCGTTGTAGCGCCGGCCTGCCAGGATGCGGCCGGTGTGCTCATCGACGATCAGCACTTCACCGTCCAGGATGACGTAGTCCTTGTCCCGCTTGAACAGTTCCTTGGCCTTGATGGCATTGTTCAGGAACCCAATCAGGGGGGTGTTGGCGGACTCATAAAGGTTGGAGATGCCCAGGTAGTCCTCGACCTTTTCGATGCCGGTCTCCAGGACGCCGACGGTGCGCTTCTTCTCGTCGACTTCGTAATCCTTGCCGGATTCCAGCCGCAGGACTACCTTGGCGAACTCGCTGTACCAGCGGTTGGTGTCCCCTTGCGCCGGGCCCGAGATAATCAGCGGCGTCCGGGCTTCATCGATGAGGATGGAGTCCACTTCGTCGACGATGGCGAAGTTGTGGCCGCGCTGGACCAGTTCAGTCCTGTCCCAGGCCATGTTGTCGCGCAGGTAGTCGAACCCGAATTCGTTGTTGGTTCCGTAGGTGATGTCGGCAGCATACTGCTGGCGGCGGACGGCCGGATCCTGGTTGGCGAGGATGACGCCGCTGGTAAGGCCAAGGAAGCGGTAGACCCGGCCCATAAGTTCGGACTGGTATTCGGCGAGGTAGTCGTTGACCGTGACAACGTGGACACCTTTGCCGGTCAGGGCATTGAGGTAGGCGGGAGCAGTCGCCACCAGGGTCTTGCCCTCACCGGTTTTCATTTCAGCGATATTGCCAAGGTGCAGGGCAGCGCCGCCCATCAGCTGGACGTCGAAGTGGCGCAGCCCCAACGTACGGGACGACGCTTCCCGGACGGCGGCAAACGCCTCGGGAAGCAGGTCGTCCAGCTTCTCACCGTCCCGGTGGCGTTCCCGGAGGCGGTCCGTCTCCTCACGGAGCTCAGCGTCGGTAAAGGTCTTAAATGAGTCTTCAAGGGCATTGATGGAATCGGCATAGTTCCGCAGTTGCCGGAGTGTCTTCTTGTCACCCGTACGGAGGATTTTTTCGATAAGTGATGCCACGTGAAGTTGCTCCCAGTTTGATGCCGCCGAATTCTGGCGTGTTCAGTCTACGGGAGAGACACCTTGGCGGTGCCCCTTTTCCCTGAGAGCGATACGCCCTAGAGGCGCAGGAGTTCCTTCGCCAGCCCCGCGGACAAGTCCCCTGCGGGCCCTACCTGCACGTCGGGCAGGCCAAGCCATTGCGCCATCAGGGCCAGCTCTGCAGCGAGTTCGACGGCGGTGTCCGCCGGCGCGTCCGGCTCAGCAAAGGCGGATCTGACCAGCAGCCGGCTGCCAGTCCGGTCCGCTTTGAGGTCCACCCTGGCCACGATGCGGTCACGCAGCAGGAAAGGCAGGACGTAGTAGCCGTAGCGCCGCTTGGCCTCAGGCGTGTAGATCTCGATGCGGTAATGGAAGCCGAACAGTTCCAACAGCCGCCGGCGCTCAAAGACCAGGGAATCGAAGGGGCTCAGGAGTGCACGGCCGGTGGCCTGCCGCGGCAGCGCTGACTCGACATGCCGGAAGACGGGCCGCCCCCAGCCCGCCACGTTGACCGGTTCCAGCCTGCCTTGCTCCACCAGGTGCTCGACAGCTTGTGTGGTTGCTTTGACGGGCGCGCGGAAATAGTCGGCGAAGCAGCGGATGGTGCCGATTCCGTGGGCCTGGGCCGCAGCGTCGGTCAGTCGCCGGAGCGCAGCTGCCGGGTCCACGTCCGCTGTCGGGACAAGCGCGGGCGGGAGGACTTTGGCGGTCAGTGTGTACCTGCGTTCGAACTGCCCGGTCCGTGAAGCCGCCGATACGAGGCCCGCTTCGAAGAGGTGCTCCAGAACCCGCTTGACAGCGTTCCAGTTCCACCCCCAGTTGTCAGTCTGCCTTTCCTCGACGTGCCCGATGCGGTTGGTCAGCTCAGAGGCGGTCATGGGCCTGGACCGGGCAAGGACCTCCAGGATTTTGCCCTCCACCTCGCTGCGCAGCACGGGGTCCAGCCGGGACGCACCCACCCAGGACCGCTTCTGCCATAACAGGAGGTCCTGGTAATGCTCCGGCCGGATGTAGCTTGCTTCGTGCGCCCAGTATTCGAGCATGCGGCGTGGGTGGCTGCCCGCCATGCGCTGCAGGATGTCCCGGTCGTAGTTTCCAAGGCGTGAATAGAAGGGCAGGAAGTGGCTGCGGACCAGGACATTCACGGAGTCGATCTGGACGAGCTGCAGACGGGCAAAAGTCCGGCCCACCGCCCGTGCTGTCACGGGGCCGGTGGGCCGTCCTTTGTGAAGTCCCTGCGCTGCCAGCGCGATCCGCCGTGCCTGGTCAAGGCTCAGCGTTGCCGACAATTCAGTCCTCTCTGGCGGTGGTGAAGTCCACCCTAAGCGTTGGCGGCGGCGTCGTCCGAGCGGTAGGCAAGGACCTTCTCCTCAATGACGGTGTCACCGGGCTCGCATTCGTGGTCGAGGGTGATCACTCCATAGGTCCAGCCGCGCCGGCGGTACACGACGGAGGGCGTGTTGGTCGCTTTGTCCACGAAGAGGTAGAAGTCGTGGCCGACGAGCTCCATGTTGTCCACGGCGTCGTCGAGGGAAAGTGAGGCCGCAGGAAAGACCTTGCGCCGGATAAGGACCGGGGAGTTACCGGCGGGAATGTCGTTTTCGACGTCGTAAGGGGATGTGTCTTTGGGGGCCTGCGCAGTTTCGTCCCGGTGGTTCGCTTCAAGGTACAGCGGTTCGTGGGCGCTGGCGGGCTCAAGCGACGCTGTTGCTTCGCGGACGGCCTTGGGGGTGTGGCGGCCGTGGTGGACCTTCTTGCGGTCCTTGGCCCGGCGGAGCCGCTCAAGCAGTTTGTTGTAGGCGAGGTCAAAGGCGGCAAATTTGTCTGCGGCACTGGCTTCGGCACGAATCACGGGCCCACGGCCCAGTACTGTCACTTCGACGGTCAGCTGGTCGCCGGTTTGCCGGGCATTGGTCTCCTTGGAAACTTTCGCGTCGACCCTCTGGACCTTGTCGCCCAGCGATTCGATCTTTGCGATTTTTTCCCCGGCATATTCGCGGAACCGGTCTGAAACAGTCAGATTTCGTCCGCTGATCATAAACTCCATGGTGCCCTCCAAATGACTTCGGTGACACGACGGCGGCGCTTCCTTGGGCCGGGCTGGCTTGACAGTCGAGCCCCTCTCCGAGCCGCCATCGAAAGGTACATTCTGTTCTTGGTACCCACCACCGACGTTAGTTCATAGCCACCCGTTATTCATCCTTTCCCGGTTTATTTTTTTCTAAGTCATGCGCTGTTCTCTGCGGCCTGGCGGGCGCTGGTGCCTGGTCCTGTGCGTCCGGCGGGCGTGTCGCAGCAAGCACGACGGCGCCCCTCACCCGGGCCCCCGCATGATGGAGTGCGCGGGCTGCTTCGGCGAGGGTGGAACCTGTGGTGAGGACGTCGTCGACGATGAGGCAGGGCCGTCCTACGGCCTTTGACCGGGCGCCTCGCCTGATGCGCATGGACCCCCGGACGCGCTGGGCGCGGGCTCCCCTCCCCAGGCCTTTTTGCCCCGCCGGCGCCCGCTGCCGGGCCTGACCGGTGTTCCCGCCGGCGAACAGGCGGTACCGCCCCGGCGCCTTGCCCAGGACATCAGCTACGTGGAGGCCAGGATGCTGCCGTGCCGCTTCCCTGAGGAGCAGATGGACGGGACTGAACCCCCGCTTGAGATACCCGCCGGTGCTGGTGGGCACCGGGACCAGCAGCAGTTCCTCGTCGCACGGGGCGGCGGCCCTGAGGGCTCCGGCCAGTGCCTTGCCAAGGCATCTGCCGAGCTGGTACTGGCCGTGCCGTTTGAAGGACAGCAGGGCCTGGGCAAGCTCGTCCCGGTACACGCCGGCGGCAACCACGGGCAGCAGAGGCGTACCGGCGATGTCCATCAAGGCAGGGGCGCCGCCCTCAGCGCGGAACGGCCGGCCGGTCAAGTCACGTACCCTGCCGGCGCAGGACGGGCACAAAGTCCGGTCTTCCGCGCCGCAGCACACACAGTCCACGGGAACCGCCAATGCCAGGAGATCTCCTGCTGCACCCGTGAGCCAATCGACGAGTCGAAGGATGGCAGCATCGTGTTCACCCCGGTGCAGTGCTGCCCACGGCGGGGGCGGCTGCAGGTCCGGGTCCAGACCCCGGGTTCGCGGGGGCGTCCCCAGAGGTTTCCGCGGATGTGTTCCGTGGAGTGCACTGTTCATAGTCCCACTGTGCCCGCCGGGGTCCGGCATTCCAGAGTCACGGCGTCCCTATGTGGAAAAGCCGCGTCAACACGCCCCCTGGGTCATGCACCGCCGCTGGGCGCGCCTGACCTTGGTGTCAGCCGGGGAATGCAGGGTCCACGGGACCCTTGATTTGGGGGGACCAGCCGTTGCCGAGCCGCTGGAAGATCCCTTCCCCGGACTGGACGTAGATGTCATCGGCACCATTGCCGGCGCTGATGGACACCAGGCCCGGCCACGGAGCCAGTTGTTGGGGCTGTCCGGAGGTGAGGGACAGCAGTTCGGGCGTGACATTCGAACCGGGTGCCCCCTTCATGGCGGCGACGGTGGTGCCGTTCACCCAGACGCCCTGGTCCGGATCGCCGTCGGCCACCAGGGTGATGGGTGCGGTCAGTTCGCGGGGCGTGCCGTCGCCGGCACGGATAACGCCGCTCACCTGCACCTTGGTTTTTCCGTTCTGCTCGGAAATGACCAGGGCACGAACGCCGTCGCGTGAGATCCGCAGTTCCTTGACGGCGCGGCCGGCAAGCCACGGGGGCGCCAGGGTTACCGACGGGACCGTTGCTCCTTCCGCCACCCCTGTCGGGCGGAACGCCACGACTTCGGTAGCCCCGGTGGCACCCGGCCCGGCCGTCCACACCCAGTCGTTAACGCTGAAGGATGGCCGGCTGAGGGTGCTTCGCGTGGTCAGGGCGCGGGCAGGCTGCCCCGGAGTGATGCTGTACAAGGTGGTGCGGCCGTCGTTGAGGAAGGCCGCTGTCTGCGAGACCGGCGACTCCGCCGGGTAGCGCGGATTGAGCGCGGATACCGGCTGCATGTCCGGCAAGGGCGAGACCCGGTTGTTTTCGTAGCGCACCAATTCGTTGCCGCTGACGGCGATCTGGCGCGAAGGGACCGTCTTGTCGAGCACCGGTGGCAGGACGGAGCCGTTGTCCTCCACCCGGACCAGGTCCTGGTTGGCGCGCAACTCGACATTGACCACGTCGGGCTGGCTCCGGAACGTCAGAGTCAGCTGCATCTGCATCCGAAGGCGGTCCTCTGCCGACGTTTCGGTCAGTTCCTTGGCCGACAGATCCACCTGTGCGGCGCCGGACACTACGGGCACGGACTCGCGGGCCAGCTTGATCCCTGAGGGGAAGGCGCTGGCGACGGCGCCGCGCAGGTAGGGCGCAGGTCCGGCCAGCAGGGCGCTGGTCATTGCTTTGACGGTCTTGTTCTTCAGGAACCAGCGCACGTCCGGGATGGCGTAGGTAAAGGTGGGGTCGTAGAAGTAGATCGGGTAGGCCCCGTAAATCACCTTGAACGTTTCCTCGGCGATGGCCGTTCCGTCAGGGATTCCGGAGATCCGCCACTCGCCGTCCACCTGGGTCACCGTCACGGGAATGCGTTCCACGGTGCCCGGCGGCGACTGCGTGGCGATGCCGTCTGCGTCCACCGTGTAGGAAACATCAAGCTCATAGTTGAAGACGTTTTCGTCGCCGGTGGGCACAACCCGCGCTTCCCGGTACACCAGTGCCCGTTTATCGGGTTTCCAGGAGACGGCCGAAGCCTGGGTCAAGTACTGGCGGGCCACCGCGTAATCGTCCTCGTAGCCGCTGCCTGCCCGGTAGAAGTAGTCGATAATGGTCTCGGGCGACGCACCCGGCTGTGGTGCTGCCGGAAGGAACACAGGCGCACTGACGTTACCGGCGCTGCTCTCGCTGCTCTTTCCCACCGGCCCGGACGTGGGAATCCGGGCACAGCCTGCCAGGAAAACGATCAGCAGGGCAAGCAGCGCCGCGGGATACTGTGCCCGCCGGTTTGCAGGCCTCATGATGTCTCCTCGGGGGCACGTGGCGGGACGGGCCTGGCCCCACCCGTCTGCAGCACCAGCATGTTCTTGTAGTCCTGTTCCCCCGGGACGCTTCCCGGTGCGCCTGGGTTGGTGACGTCCTTGGGTTCGAGCTGAACGGGTGACTCCGTGATCACCGCGTCCTGGCGCAGGGGAAGTGTCAGGCGGAAGTTGGCACCGTCGCCCTTCCTCCCCCAGGCCTGGAGCCAGCCGTGATGCAGCTTGGTGTCCTCCATGGCGATGGAGAGTCCCAGGCCGCTGCCTCCCGTAGTGCGCGCACGGGCGGGGTCGGCGCGCCAGAACCGGTCGAAGACCCGGGCAGCCTGGGCCGGGTCCATTCCGATGCCATGGTCCCGCACGGCGACAGCCACGGCGGTTTCGTTGGCTGCAACCGACACGGTCACGGGCTTGCCCTCACCGTGCTCCACGGCGTTCAGGATAAGGTTCCGCAGGATCCGGTCGATCCGCCGCGCGTCCATTTCCACCACCAGGGCGCCCTGGGGAGGCGTGAAAATGATCTCTGAGCCGTATTCGGCGGCTACCGGCGCAGCGCCTTCGATGACGTGGGCGATTACCTGGAGCAGGTCCTCTGGTTCGGCGTCGAGCACGGCCACGCCGGCATCGAAGCGGCTGATTTCGAGCAGGTCAGACAGGAGGGACTGGAAGCGCTCCACCTGGTTGTACAGCAGTTCAGCTGATCTCTTGTTGATGGGGTCGAAGTCATCGCGGGCGTCATAGAGGACCTCGGCCGCCATGCGCACGGTGGTGAGGGGCGTCCGCAGTTCGTGGGAGACGTCGGAGACAAAGCGCTGCTGCATCTGGGAGAGGGTGGCCAGCTGGGTGATCTGCTCCTGCAGGCTGGCGGCCATGTGGTTGAAGGATGCTCCGAGCCGGGCAACCTCGTCCTCTCCCTTGACCACCATCCTTTCCTGCAGCTGCCCGGCAGCCAGTTTCTCCGAGACCATCGCCGCGTGGCTGACCGGGCTGACCACGTTGCGGGTGACATACCAGGCCACGGCGCCGATCAGGAGGACCAGGACGGCGCCGCCCGCCCAAAGCACGCTTTGGATTTCGTTGAGCGTCTGCTGCGCGGTGTTGAGGTCGTAGATCAGATAGAGCTCATAGACCGTGCCGTTGAAGGTCACCTTGTTGCCCACGGCGATTCCGGGCCGGTCCTCGGTGCCCACAGGTATCACGGTGGACGCCCAGTACTGGTCCTTGCCCGACTCCTGCACGGCCTTCCGCAGGTCAGGTGGGATGACGCTGACGGTCAGCTGGTCGGAGGCACGTGACTCGACCCAGCGGTTGCGGGGCTTTGTCTGGTTGGGCATGGCCTCAAAGACATAGCGCCTCTGGATCACGGAGCCACGGCCTTCCACGGCGCTGAGTGTGTCCGAGACCAGGGTGATGACGCTGGACTGGTCGGTGACCTGGGCGCCGTCGAACGTGTCCTGCACCTGCTTGACGTTGTACCGGGTCTCCGACTCCGCCTGTGTCAGCCGCTCCTGGAACAGGTTGTTGGCGATCTGGTTGGACAGGTATGCGCCCACCACGGCAAACGAGGTCACGGCCAACAACAGGGTGGTGAGGACGGTCCGGAACTGAAGGGATCGCCGCCAGCGCTTTTGCAGGGCACGGCCGAGGTATTTCAGTCCGGGGAGAAAACGGCTGACGCCGGTCCGGACCAGCCTGGCGACGCGCAGTGCAACGATCAGGCCGCGCCGCTGCCAGATGCGTGCCCGGAAAGCCACGTAGCGGAGGCCGGGAGCGGGAACGGTCTCCGGTCCGGCTCCGTTGTCTCCGGAGCCGTTGCTGACGCTTCCGTCCTGCTTAGCTCCGGCGTCCGCGGGCAGGAGGGGCGTGGTGCCGCGCTGGTCCGGTTCCCCGTCCTGCGCGGCGGGGTCAGACCCCTGCTTTATAGCCGACACCACGCACCGTCAATACAACTTCCGGGGCTTCCGGGTCCTGCTCGATCTTGGACCGCAGTCGCTGGACATGGACGTTGACCAGCCGGGTGTCAGCGGCGTGCCGGTAGCCCCAGACCTGTTCCAGGAGCAGTTCACGCGTGAAGACCTGCCATGGTTTCCGGGCCAGCGCCACCAGGAGGTCGAATTCCAGCGGCGTCAGGGAAATCCGCTCATTGCCCCTGCTGACCGTATGGCCGGCGACGTCGATGGTGATGTCAGCGATCCGGAGGGTTTCGGGGGCCTTCTGGTCACCGGGACGAAGCCGGGCCCGGACGCGGGCCACGAGTTCGGCAGGCTTGAAGGGTTTCGGCACGTAGTCGTCGGCGCCGGATTCCAGGCCGCGGACGACGTCGGAGGTGTCCGATTTGGCGGTCAGCATGACAATGGGAACGTCGGATTCGCCGCGGATCTGGCGGCATACTTCGATGCCGTCCATCCCTGGAAGCATGAGGTCGAGCAGGACAAGGTCCGGCCGTGATGACCGGAAAACGTCGAGGGCCTGGGCGCCGTCGGCGCAGAAGACCGGCTCGAAGCCGTCATTACGGAGGACAATCCCAATCATCTCGGCCAGCGCTTCATCATCATCTACCACCAGAATGCGTGCCTTCATAGCTATATATTCCCTTATCGGGATGCGTTTGTCCTGTTGAACGGCCTCCGGCATGGCGGGGCACTAGGCCGTCCGGCGACGGAACTATAGTCTTGGGCTCATGCGCTGCTCTGCCGCTGCCCGCCTTTTTACGGGCGCCCCGGGGCAGGCGGACTGCTATGGGGGGGAGGAATCAGTGTCAGCACAGGAGCCGGGGCCCGGTGAGCCCTTGCAGGGGCGGCCGGGCAACGGGCAGGACGACGGCGGCCCGGCCGATGGGGGTACGCACGGCCAGGTGCCATCACCGGAGCAGCCGTGGGCTTCGCCGTCAGGAGCGCCTTCCGATTCCTGGCCACAGGGACCCACTTGGCAACAGCAAACTTCCTGGGACCAGGCGGCCTCGTGGGAACGGCGGCCGCCGCAGGCATCACAGTGGCAGCAGATGCCCGGGCAGGGTGGAAACGGGAACCCTGGAGATCCCGGCGCACAATACCCCGGACCCCAATACCCGGGACCCCAGTACCCTGGCAGCCAGTCCCCCGGAGCCCCATACCCCGGTCCATTTACTTTTGCCGGCCCGGCCTTCGGCGGCCAGGCGTACGGCGAACAAGGGTTCCGGGGCCCGGGACAATTTGGGAACCCCCGCTACGCAGCGCCTCCCAAGCCGGGCATCATCCCCTTGCGGCCCCTGATGTTCGGCGAGGTCCTGGACGGCTCGTTCCAGGCAATCAGGCGCAACGCCAAGGCCATGCTCGGCGCCGGCCTCCTGGCCCAGTCCCTGTCGGCGATTCTCGCAGCAGTGTTTGCAGGAATGACAGCAACGTCGGCCGGCTCCATCGAAGCCTGGGCGGCACGGGCCAGCCGCGCCGACATCGCGGCCGCGGGGATGGGTCTGACGGCAGTGGCCGTCGTGGTATCCATCCTCTCCGTCTTTGTTTCTGCTGTCCTCCAAGGCGCCATGGTGGTACCCGTTGCCCGCTCGGTCCTGAACCGTCCCACCGGCTTCCGGCGGATGCTGTCGCTGGTACGCCCAAGGATCGGTGCGCTGCTCAGGCTGGCGGCACTGTTGGTGGCGGCTGCCCTGGCCGCGGTGGTGCTCTTCGTCGCGTTGGTCGTGCTCCTGTTCTCCAGCGTCCGCGGGACAGCCGCCCTGCTGTCCATCCCCCTGATGCTGGGCTTCGGCGCCGGATTCGCCTGGGTGGCGGTCAAGTTCATGGTGGCACCTGCCGCCGTCGTCATCGAAGAACTCGGAGCCCTCGCCGGGCTGAGGCGCTCGTGGGAGCTGACCCGGGCCAACTGGTGGCGGATCCTCGGCATCGCCCTGGTGGTGGGGATCCTGGTGGCCGTCGCTACCCAAGTGGTGCTGATCCCGGCGGGCATGCTGCCCGCCGTCCTGTCAGGCGTTATCTCTCCCCACGGCGGCAGTGGACAACAGGCTTCCCTCGCCGTGGCTACCGGCATCATCAAAGCGGTGCTCGGGGCATTGGTGGGCGCGGTGGGCTACGCCTTCCAGACCTCCGTTATGGCACTGCTCTACATGGACCTCAGGATGCGCCAGGACGGACTGGATATCGCGCTGCTGCGACAGCTCGAAACCGGTTCCGACCCTGATGGCATCCCGGGCCGCGGCCTCCGCCCGGGCGGTACGCTGCCCTACCCTGGATACGGACCCGGCCCGGGGGCATCGCCCTATGGCCGCTGAGCCTCCGCTGCTTCCCGGCGCCGGGGAAGCCCGGCGCTGGGCGGCGGAGGAGCTTGCCAAACCCGAATACCGCGAGAATGCCCCCTCCTGGCTTGCCACCCTCTGGCGTAACTTCCTGGACTGGCTGCAATCCTTGGATGGCCCCAGCGGCGACGCCGCACCTGTGCCCAGCCCGGTCATCGCCCTCGTGATTGCGGTGATCATCGCCGCCGCAGTCATCCTCGCCCGACCCCGGCTGAACGCCCGCCGCCGCCAGGCCCGGGAGGTCTTCGAGCACGAGCCCACCCTCGGCGCCGCCGACTACCGCAGCCGCGCGGAAGCGGCGGCTGCGGCCGGAAAGTGGGGGCACGCCGTCGTCGAACGTTTCCGTGCCATTGTCCGCAGCGCAGAGGACCGCGCCATCCTTGATCCCCAGCCGGGCCGGACGGCGGACGAAGCGGCCAAGGCATTGTCCCTGCACTTCAGCGCCCAGGCTCCGCGCCTGGCAGGCGCAGCGGCCACCTTTGATGCCATCCGCTACGGGAACAAGGCAGCAGGCAGCGCCGGCTACCGGGAAATGGTGGACCTTGATACGGCGCTGGAGGAGGCAAAGCCCGCCCCTGCCGACAGCGCGGTGCTGCTCCCATGACGGCCGGCGGGCGCGCAGTCGCTGAACATCACGGAGCCACCGGGGTTGGACGAGCGCCGGGCCCCGGCAGAACGCTGGCCGCAGCCATCCTGGGCTGGTTGAACCTGCACCGCGGCGCGGCCGCAGCGGCAGTGGTGGTGGCCGCCGCGCTGGCACTGGTCATCGGTACCCAACTTGCTCCCAAGGGCGACACCGTTCCCCTCTCAATCCACAATGCCGGACCGGAAGGAGCCAGGGCACTGGCCGAAATCCTGGGCCGGCATGGGGTTTCCGTCCAGGCGCCGGAACGCTTCGACGCGGCATTGGATGACCTTCGCTCCAGTGACTCCCCCACCCTCCTCCTCTACGACCGGAACGGCATCCTGGCTGAACCGCAGTTGGCAAGCCTGCTGGCAGCGGCCGAACGCGTTGTGGTGGTCTCCCCCAGGATGGAGACCCTCGCAGCACTTGACGGCGGCATCCGCCAGGCGGGCGTGGTTCCCGATGCGCATCCCGTCCTGGAAGCCGGATGCGCCCTGCCGGATGCGGAAGCCGCCGGCCAAGTCAGCGGAGAAGGAGCGTTCGTGTACGACGGCGGCACCACCTGCTTCCGGGCGGCAGGGACCGCCGGGATGCTTGCCGTCAGCAACGGCGGTCGTTTGGCGGTGCTGGGCAGCACGACGATCCTCAGCAACGGCGGGCTGGACGAACTGGGCAACGCAGCCCTCGCAACCAGGATGCTGGGAACCTCGAAGGACCTCGTTTGGTACCTCCCCTCGCTTCAGGACGTCACGGTCAATGGGCCCGGGAAAACCCTTGACGACCTCGCCCCCGCCTGGGCCCGCTTCCTGGGGCCCTGGCTGTTGGTGGTGGCGCTGGCGGCAGTCGTGTGGCGCGGCCGCCGTCACGGGCCGCTGGTTTTCGAGCCGTTGCCGGTGGTGGTCAAGGCGGTGGAAACCGCGGAAGGACGCGCCCGGCTCTACCAGGACTCCCGGGCCATCAGCCAGGCAAGGGACAATCTGCGGGCCGGCCTGCTGGTGCGGCTCGCCGGCAAACTCCGGCTCGGCACCGGCGCCAGCTCGGAGGACACCATTACCGCGGCCGCCCGGTTGCTGGGCAGGGACCCCAGGGAGGTCCGGGTGATTATCAACGAACATCCCACGTCAGAAGCAGCGTTGGTGGCCTGGTCCCAGGCCATCGACAAACTGGAGAAAGAGGTCATGACCCGATGAGTGAACAAGGCAGGGGCCCGGGGGTCCTGAATTCGGTAGACCCCAAGGGCCCTCTCGACGACGGCGCGCGGCAGGCGCTCCTTGCTGTCCGGCGGGAAGTGGCCAAGGCAGTGGTGGGACAGGACGCCACCGTCACCGGCCTCCTGATTGCCCTGCTCTCGCAGGGGCACGTCCTGCTCGAGGGAGTGCCCGGCGTAGCCAAGACCCTGCTGGTCCGCGCACTGTCCGCGGCGTTGAGCCTGGAAACCAAACGGGTGCAGTTCACGCCCGACCTCATGCCGGGCGACGTCACCGGTTCGCTGGTGTACGACTCGCGCACCTCCGAATTCAGCTTCCGGGAGGGGCCTGTCTTCACCAACCTGCTGTTGGCCGATGAGATCAACCGGACCCCGCCAAAGACGCAGGCATCGCTCCTCGAGGCCATGGAGGAGCGCCAGGTGTCCGTTGATGGCGTGTCCCGGCGGCTGCCCGCGCCCTTCCTGGTGGCAGCCACCCAGAATCCGGTGGAGTATGAGGGGACCTATCCCCTGCCCGAAGCGCAGCTGGACCGCTTCCTGCTCAAGCTCACCATGCCGCTGCCGGCACGCGGGGAAGAAATAGAAGTCATCCGCCGCCACGCCGCCGGGTTCGATCCCCGCGACCTGTCGGCAGCGGGTGTCCGGGCAGTGGCCGGGTCGCAGGACCTGGAACGGGCACGTGATGCTGTGACCCGTGTGGCAGTGGAACCGGAAATCATCGGCTACATTGTTGACCTGGTGCGCGCCACCCGGGCGGCCCCTTCCTTCCAGCTCGGCGTCTCGCCCCGCGGCGCCACCGCCCTGCTCAACACGTCACGGGCCTGGGCGTGGCTCTCCGACCGTCCATTCGTGACCCCCGACGACGTCAAGGCGCTGGCGCTGCCCTGCCTGCGGCACCGGGTGGCGTTGCAGCCCGAAGCGCAAATGGATGGAGTCCGGGTGGACGACGTCCTGGGCAGCATCCTCGCCTCCGTCCCCGTTCCGCGCTGATGGCCATCTCGGGGCGCTTCGTGGCCCTGGTGCTGCTGGGCCTGGTGCCCGTGCTGCTGTTCCCGGGATGGCTGACCATGCTGGCCACGGCCGCCCTGCTCACTGCGCTGCTGGTCGCCGAGCTGGTGTTCGCCGCGTCCCTTCGACAGGTCGGTGTGGTGCGGGCGGAGCCCGAGAACGTAACGCTCAACAATGCGGCGGATGCCGTGCTGACCATCCGCAACGGCGGACGCAGGATGCTGCGGGGGTCTTTCCGTGACGGCTGGCAGCCCTCTGCCGGCGCACAGGATCCCGTTCAGGACATCACCGTCCCCGCCGGCGAAGGCAGGCGGTTTACGGTGCGGCTCCGGCCCACCCGCCGCGGCGACCTCAAAACACCGCACGTGACCCTTCGCTCCTTCGGCCCGCTGGGCCTGGCGGCCCGCCAGCGGACCATCCCGTGCCAAGGCTCGGTGCGGGTGCTTCCGCCGTTCCGGTCGCGGCGGCATTTGCCCTCGAAACTGCGGAAGCTGCGTGAACTCGACGGGAAGGCGGCAGTGCAGATCCGCGGTGCCGGCACAGAGTTCGACTCGCTGCGGGACTATGTCCGCGGCGACGACGTCCGCTCCATCGACTGGCGCGCCACAGCCCGTCGTTCCGCCGTGGTGGTCCGGACCTGGCGCCCTGAACGGGACCGGCGGGTGGTGATGGTCCTTGATACGTCCCGAACGTCCGCTGCAAGGATCGGCGACGAAACGCGCCTTGACACCGGGATCGAGGCCGCACTTCTCCTGGGTGTCCTGGCCGAGCGCGGCGGCGACCGGGTGGACTTCCTGGCCTTCGACCGAAGGACCAGGGCGCGGGCCCGCTCCGCCGGCCAGGGCAACATCCTGGGCCGGCTGGTCCAGGCCATGGCGCCCCTTGACGCCGAACTGATCGAGATGGACTGGCCCGCGGTCCCGGGGCAGGTCCGCGCCGTATCCGCCCACCGGTCCCTCGTAGTGCTGTTGACATCGCTGGACAGCGGCGCACCGGAGGAAGGGCTGCTTCCGGTTGCCGAGCGGCTTGCTACCGGGCACGTGGTGGTGGTGGCCGCCGTCCGTGACCCCCAGCTGGGTGCAATGCTGCGGGAACGCAATGATGCCACCGGGGTGTACCGTGCCGCCGCAGCCGAACGCGCCCTCCTGCAGCGCGCAGCGGTTACCGCCGAGCTGCGCCGCTATGGAGTGGAAGTGGTGGACGCCGAGCCACGTGAGCTGCCTCCACGGCTGGCGGACATGTACATCCGACTCAAGGCTGCCGGTAGATTGTGAATCCGGAGGCAAGCAGCGCCGCCCGCAGGCAACAGGAGGCCCATTCCAATGAACGTCCCGATCTACCAGCAGGCCCTGGGCAGTGCGTACTCCCGGCTGCAGCCCGGGCTCCAGGAGTACTTCTCGCTGGTGCCGGGCTCCGGACAGTACGGCGTGGGGGAAGGCACGTTCGACGTCGTGGGGTGCCGCCAGCGGTGGCTGCGCCCGCTGCTGAGGCTCGCCGGAGGCGAGGAGGCTTTCTTCCCTGAGTATGGCGAAAACATCCCGTTCCGGATCGAGAACCACGCGCACCAGGATCCTTTCGGCCGTTCCAGCCTGACCGCCCGGCGGGAAATCCGGTTTCCCGGGCGTACCCGGCTCTTCCAGGACACCACCAGCGTCACGGCGCGGAAGGGGGCGCCGCAGTTGGTTGACTACGTCGGCAGGTACCGGCGTCTGGTGACAGACCTCAATCTGGGCGTGACGGCGGAGGGACGGCTCCGCGGAGTATCGGAGGCGTCCCGGCTCTTCCTGGGCCCCCTTCGGATACCGCTGCCGGCCGCACTGGACGCCAAGGCCTACGCCGAACAGTGGTGGGATCCGGCTGAGGGCAGCAACGGCCGGCACCGTATTCAGGTGAAGGTCATCCAGCCGCAGATTGGCCTGGTGCTGGTCTACGCCGGAGCCTTCGATTACCGATTGCGCCCATACACCGGCGGCAGTTCCGCCCAGAGCTACCTGCCCCGCTACGCCCAGCCGGAGCGCTGGGAGAACAGGGTGTGACGCCTAGCCCAGCGCCAGCTGGTTCAGGCCGTCCGCCACCTGCGTGAGCCTGCCCAGGACGGCGGTGGCCTGCGCCGGCGTGCGCCCGGCGAGTCCGCCTGAGGGCGTCAGCCGGATGGCGCCGAGCAGCGACGCCGGCAGGCCCAGCTGGTGCCAGGGGCGCCACACGGTTTCCACGCAGTCAGCCACCTTCGGCAACGGAGTTCCGGACGAAACGTCCAGGGCGCCGGCCCAGAACTGCTTTCCTGCCTCGACGGCCCCTGCCAGCTGCTCCCATTGCCGGTTCGTCAGTGCCTTCAGCGGCAGCGCAACGCCGTCGGCGCCGGCGGCCAGTGCCAGCTCGATCGGGGCCTCGATCTCGGGGAAAGTGAGCACAACCTCGGCGGCACCGGCTGCGCGCAGGGCCTCGAGGACCAACCGCCACGACTCGCGGGCTTCCGAAGTGGCCACGGCGCGAAGAGTGCGGTATCCGCTGGCGGTGGGAATGGTTCCGGCCAACACGGCTGCAACGTCAGGCTCGTCCACCTGCACCACGAGGCGGGTGCCCGGAACGGCGGCCGCCACCCGGCGGAGATAGCCACCCACGCCGGCGGCGAGCGAGGCGGCCAGGTCCCGGCGCGCGCCGTGGTCCAGCAGGGCCCGTTCACCATTGTGCAGGTGCATCCCGGCGGCCAGGCTGAGCGGGCCCACCAACTGCACTTTCAGGTCCGTGGCGGAGACATCTTCGGCACCCGCCACGTCGGCGAGAACATTCAGGTCGGTGGACAACGCCGACGCTGCACGGCGCATGTCCTTGCCTGGCCGGTCGACGAGCCGCCATCCGTAGGGCTGGACGTCTACCGCCAGTTCCTCGAGGAGCACAGCGGTACGTCCAAGAGCATCGGAGCCGACGCCCCGGTCCGGCAGTTCGGCGAGGAACGGCAGGTGCGGACTGCCAAGTTCACCGCGGATGATGCGGGCGGCCTCCAGCGGGTCTTCACCCGGCCAAGGACCCAGCCCGGTTGCGGTGACCTCCTGGGCTGAGGCTGCCGTGGAAGGGCCTGCTTCGGCGGCAGACGAAGCGGCCGGATCCGTCCCTGGACCCCGGTGGTACTGTTCCCGGCTCACGCCAGCGCGGAGGTCTGCGGCTGCTGCCCCGAGGATGCCTGGTGGTCCTCCGCGATGGCCTCGTGGTGGCGGATCACCTCGCCGATGATGAAGTTGAGGAACTTCTCAGCGAAGGCGGGGTCGAGATGGGCGTCCTCGGCGAGCCGGCGCAGCCGCGCGATCTGGGCTGCCTCACGGCCGGGGTCGCCGGCGGGAAGGCGGTGCGTTGCCTTCAGGAAACCCACTTTCTGCGTGGCCTTGAAACGTTCGGCAAGGAGGTACACCAGGGTGGCATCGATGTTGTCAATGCTGGAGCGGATGGACAGCAGTTCAGCCATCACCGAATCGTCCACGTGGCCTGCCAGGGAGCTGGCGGAGGGGTCGAAATCGTCGGAGCCAGGAGAGCTGGGGTTGTGCTGCGTCATGGCTCCAGTCTATGGGAGCCGGAGGAATGACCGCGGGTGTGAAGCGCCGGTGCCGG